>NZ_JADMJX010000231.1:28820-36767 GCF_018780185.1 Rhizobacter sp. | reverse complement strand
GCCTCAGCTCAGCTTGAACACCGCGACCACCTGGACGAGCTGCTGCGCCTGGAGCTTCAGGCTCTCGGCCGCAGCGGCGCTTTCTTCCACCAACGAGGCGTTCTGCTGGGTCACCTGATCCATCTGCGCCACGGCCTCACCCACCTGTGACACACCCTGGCTCTGCTCCGCGCTCGCAGCGGTGATCTCTTGCATGATGTCGGTCACCCGTTTGATCGACCCCACGACCTCGGTCATCGTGGTGCCGGCCTTGTCGACCAGGGCCGTGCCTTGCTCGACGCGGCTCACGCTGTCGTTGATGAGGGACTTGATCTCCTTGGCGGCCCCCGCGGACCGGCCCGCCAGATTGCGCACCTCGGCGGCCACGACCGCAAAGCCCCGGCCCTGCTCGCCGGCGCGCGCCGCTTCCACCGCGGCATTGAGCGCGAGGATGTTGGTCTGGAACGCGATGCCGTCGATGACGCCGATGATGTCGGAGATTCTCTTGGAGCTGTCGTTGATGCCCTTCATGGTCTCGACGACTTGCCCGACGATGGCACCGCCTGAGGCCGCGACGGTCGAAGCGCTTTGTGCCAGCTGATTCGCTTGTCTTGCGTTGTCGGCGTTCTGCTTCACGGTGGCGCTGAGTTGCTCCATGGACGCAGCCGTCTCCTCAAGCGCCGAGGCCTGCTCTTCGGTGCGCTGGCTCAGGTCCAGGTTGCCCTGAGCGATTTCAGAGCTGGCCGTGGCCACCGATTCGGAACCTTCGCGAACGCGCCCAACGATGCCCGTGAAGGAGTCGCGCATCGACTTGATCGCATGCAACAAACTGGACTGGTCGTTGGGTTTGAGTGCGATGTCGACGCTCAGGTCACCGTCGGCGATGCGCTTTGTGATCAGGGTCGCGTACTCCGGTTCACCACCGAGTTCTCGCAACAGGCTTCGGGCCACCACCAGGCCAATCGCCAGCAGGACGATCGCGAGGAGCAGCGAACCCACAGACATGCCGATCACGCGTTCGACGATGGTGGCGTTGACGGTGTCGATATACACGCCCGAGCCGACAACCCATCCCCAGGGCTCGAACCCCTTGACGTACGACACCTTCTGAACGGGCTGCTCGCTGCCGGGCTTGGGCCACATGTAGAAGACGAAGCCGGAGCCGCTGGCCTTGACCGTGTTGACGAACTCGACGAACAGTCGCTTGCCTGTGGGGTCCTTGTTGTCGGTGAGGTCCTTGCCGTCGAGTTCGGCCTTGATGGCATGCATCACCATCTTGGGGTGCATGTCGTTGATCCAGAAATACTCGTTGCTGCTGTAGCGCAGCGCCTTGATGGCTGCCATGGCGCGCTGTTTGCCTTCGTCATCGCTCAGCTTGCCCTTGCTCACCTGGTCATGAAAGTGCACCAACAGGCCATGGGCGACTTCTACCGTTTGGCGCACGCTGCCTTTTCGCTCTTCCAGGATGAGGTTCCGTTCTGAAACAAGGAAGGCGGTGGCGAGGAGGATGATGCCGAACAGGGCGCTTCCAATGATCAGCCCCAGTTTCTTGGTGAGGCTGAGGGAATTCAGGTTGAACATGCATATCTCCATGGGATGAGGCCGGCGTTCATTCCTGGCCGGCATGAGATGAACGACACCTGGCCGGCAGTGCGTTCTCCCAAGAACAGTTTTCGACACATGGTGGTGCCGCTTGAGGCACAAGAATGCGACTTATGGTGTGTTTTGTTCCGTAAGCAGGCATATGCGCAATAACTAATATGACATTGCTTCACGCAGTTGCAGCATGGCTGCGGCCTTGTGTTCGGTGCAGCGAAGGCCGAGTTTCAGTAGTTGTCGTCGGGCCAGGGGGCGCGCACCGGGCAGCACATGTTGCGGCCGGGTTGAAATGACTGTTGTTAGTTCTTCAGTCGGTACCCGGTGCGGAAGATCCACGCCACCACCGCGATGCACACCGCGAGAAAGCCGCAGGTCGCGCCCAGGCTCCAGCCCACGCCCACGTCGGCGGTGTCGAAGAAGGCCCAGCGAAAACCGTCGACCAGATAGACCACCGGGTTGAAGAGAGTCACCGTGCGCCACAGCGGCGGCAGCATGTCGATCGAGTAGAACGCGCCGCCCAGAAAGGTGAGCGGCGTGATGACCAGCATCGGGATCAGCTGCAGCTGCTCGAAGCCCTTGGCCCAGATGCCGATGATGAAACCGAACAGGCTGAAGGTCACCGAGGTGAGCACCAGAAACACCACCATCCAGACCGGGTGCGCGATCTGCAGCTTCACGAAGAAGGTCGCGGTGAGCAGGATCACGAGACCGAGGATGATCGACTTTGTGGCTGCCGCGCCCACATAGGCGATCAACAGCTCCAGGTACGACACCGGTGCCGACAGCAGCTCGTAGATGGTGCCGGTGAAGCGCGGGAAGTAGATCCCGAACGACGCGTTCGACAGGCTCTGCGTGAGGATCGACAGCATGATCAGCCCCGGCACGATGAAGGCCCCGTAGGCCACGCCGTTCACGTCTTGCATGCGCGAGCCGATGGCTGCGCCGAACACCACGAAGTAGAGCGATGTGGTGATCACCGGCGTGACCAGGCTCTGGCCCACGGTGCGCATGAAGCGCGCCATCTCGAAGCGATAGATCGCCCACACACCGTAACGGTTGAAGGATGTCGCGTTCATGCGGTGGCTCCTGCGGGGTGGTCGCGCGACTTGTCATGCACGAGGCTCACGAAGATGTCTTCGAGCGAGCTCTGCTGGGTGTTCACGTCCTTGTAGCCAATGCCCAGCTCGCCTAGGCGCTTGAGCAGCGGCGCCACGCCGGCACTCGCGTCACCGGCGTCGAACTCGCGCTGCAGCGTGTGGCCGCCCGGCTTGAGCACCAGGTTCCAGCTGGCCAGCTCCGAGGGGATGGCGCTCATGGCGTGATCGAGCTCGACCGTGAGCTGCTTCTTGCCCAGCTTCTTCATCAGTGCGGCCTTCTCTTCCACCAGGATCAGCTCGCCCTTGCTGATGACGCCGATGCGGTCGGCCATGTCTTCGGCTTCTTCGATGTAGTGGGTGGTGAGGATGATGGTCACCCCGCCATCGCGCAGCTTGCGCACCATCTCCCACATGTCGCGCCGCAGCTCCACGTCGACGCCGGCGGTGGGCTCGTCGAGGAACAGGATCTCGGGCTCGTGCGACAAGGCCTTGGCGATCATCACGCGGCGCTTCATGCCGCCCGAGAGCTCCATGATCCGGCTGTGCCGCTTGTCCCACAGTGAGAGGTCACGCAACACCTTTTCCACCAGGCCTGCGTTGGGTGCCTTGCCAAAGAGGCCACGGCTGAAGTTGACCGTGGCCCACACGCTCTCGAAGGCGTCGGTCGCCAGCTCTTGCGGCACCAGTCCGATCTTGGAGCGGGTGACGCGGTAGTCGCGCACGATGTCGTGGCCTGCCACCGTCACGCTGCCGCTGGTGGCCGTGACGATGCCGCACACGATCGAGATCAACGTGGTCTTGCCGGCGCCGTTGGGCCCGAGCAGGGCGAATATCTCGCCACGGCGGATGTCGAGGTCCACCCGTTTGAGCGCCTCGAAGCCGCCGGCATAGGTCTTGGTGAGGCCTGCAATCGCGACAGCGGAAGCGGCACTGGGTTTGTCAGTGGATGTCGGCATGGGGTGGGGTCATTCGGCGAGACGCGCATGGTATGGGCTGCCGAAAAACATTGCTCGGGCCGGCCTCGGCGCCTGACCGACACGACGACGACATGTTGTCCTACGCGAAGGAGCGGCGGCGGCTGAACGCGCCGGGCGGGCAGATGGACTTAAGGTTTCAGCGACTGGCCTCGAGTCGGTTGTGTCCCACTGGGCCAGGGTTAGCTGGCCTGCCTCACCTCAAGGAGATTCAAGATGGACCTGTCCAAGACCCTCACCGCTGCTGTCGCAGCCGCCACCATCGTCGGTGCGGTTGGTTTGGCTTACGCCCAGACGACCACTGAAACCACGCCGCCGACGGCCACGCCGAGCACCACCGAGCAGCCGTCGACGACGCCGACCCAGGCGCCCGCCGACTCGAGCTCGACCGTCACACCCACCACCCCGGCGACCTCTGAGCCGGCCCCGGCGACCAGCGACATGGCCAGCGAGCCGCTGCCCAAGGCTGACCGCAACTGACAACCCCCGCTTCGCGTCACGGGCGAGCACTTCACCGTGTTCGCCCGTGAGTTGCCCTCGGAACCGCCGTGACTTTCGCCAGCCTCTTCAAGCACCCTGCCGAGATCTTGGCGGGGCTCAGGCAAGGCCTGCTGCTCGGTGCGGCCACATTGGTGCTGACCTTGCCGCCGGCGAGCGTGGCCACCTTGACGTCGGGGTCAACCCGACTCACTGACACAAGCGCACCCACCCGGCGGTCGGCCGATTTCGCTTTTCATTCGGCCTCCGCCGACGCACGCCTGGTTGCCGACTGGGTGACCCGCGCACAGGACAACCGCCGCCTGCCCTTCGTGATCCTCGACAAACGCGAGGCCATGGTGTTCGTGTTCGATGCCAACGGCCGCATCATCGACGCGAGCCCCGTGCTGCTCGGTGCCGCTGTCGGCGACGACTCCGTGGCCGGCATCGGCGAGCGGCCCATCGAACACGTCCAACCCGAAGAACGCACCACGCCGGCGGGCCGGTTTGTCAGCCGACCCGGCAAGAACGCGGCCGGCGAAGACGTGGTGTGGGTCGACTATGCAGCCGCGGTCTCGATGCACCGTGTGCGGCCGGTGGACCCGAAAGAGCGCCGCCTCGAGCGGCTGGCCTCGGCAGACCCCACACAGCGCCGCATCTCTTACGGTTGCATCAACGTGCCGGTGGCTTTTTTCGACTCGGTGGTCTGGCCGGTGATCGGCGCCGCACGCGGCGTGGTCTACGTGCTCCCCGAAACCCGGCCGGCGCACGAGGTCTTTGCCAGTGCGGCCGCGCTCGGTGCGGCACCGACACACACGAACCGCCCGAACCTGTGAGCTATTGCCGATCGGCAACGCTCGGGCTTGCGTTCTCACGCCACCCCCAACTGACAATCTGACCCGCTGGGCTGCACTCTCGTTGGCCGGCGCGGTGAAGGTTTTGTGTCCTTCGCCGCTGACGCCTTCGAAGGACTGTCGCAATGCCCCGAGCAGGTACGCGGCTGCTTGCAGCGGTCGCCGGGTTGGTGTTGACCACGCTGTGTCACGCGGCTCCCGGGGCCGCCGGCGAACGTGTCTCGAACGAGCTGCACGACACGCTGCAAGTCGCGAGCTGGGTCCTGGCCACGGCCGACCACGCGGGCTTGCCCTTTGCGGTCGTCGACAAGCGGAGCGCCCGCATCTCCGTCTACGAACCCGATGGCCGCTTGATCGGCAGCTCGGCTGCGCTGCTGGGCATCGACCCCGGCGACCTGTCGGTGCCAGACATCGCCCAGCGCACGCCCTCCAGCCTGAGCGCGGGCGAACGCACCACCCCGGCGGGGCGTTTCGAGTCCCGGCCCGGTCACAACGACAAGGGCGAGGCCATCGTGTGGATCGACTACGACGCCTCGCTCGCCATCCACCGCTTGCGGCCCGCGCCCTGGCACGAGCGCCGCCCGCAGCGGCTCGACTCGCCGACCGCTGAAGACAACCGGATCTCGCTCGGCTGCGTCGTGGTGCCGGCGGACTTCTACCTGTCGGTCATCCAACCGAGCCTGGGCCAGCGCCGCGGCGTGGTCTACGTGCTGCCCGAGTCGCGCCCGGTGCAGGCGATGTTCGGCGCCACGTCGGTCAGCCAGGGCCACTAAGTCCTTTCGTTCCGCTGGGCCTATTGCTCGGGCCGCGCCTCGCTGGCTACCATGCCTCGCAGCACCACAGCCCCCGAAGGAGCGCGTCATGGAGACGAACGAATTGCATCGCGGCCGCTTGATCGATCACGTGCAGCTGGTCGTGCGCAACCTGCCTGCCAGCCAGGCGTTCTACGAGGCGGTGTTCGAGGCGCTCAAGGTGCCGATGGGCGGCACCGGTGATGGCTTCTTCTGGGCCGACGAGCTCTTCGTGTCGACGGCGCAAAGCGGTGCCGCGCAGGGCCACCTGACGGGGCGCGTGCACCTGGCCTTCCAGGCGCAAGACCGGGCGATGGTCGATGCCTTCTACAAGGCCGCGCTGGCGCACGGTGGCCAGGACAACGGCGCCCCCGGCGAGCGCCCCTACCACCCGGGCTATTACGCCGCGTTCGTGCTCGACCCCGACGGCAACAACATCGAGGCCGTGTTCCATGGGGCGGCCACCCGCAGCGCGGCGTCGGTGAAAGTCACCTTCTAGGGCGGGCTCCATCGCCTCGGTGACAGCGGCACCCGTGGCTTGCTGCGAGCATGGGCTCACAACAAGCACCGAGGAGACAAGCCCATGAAGCTCTACAGCGCCATCAACCCCGCGCCCAACCCGCGCCGCGTGCGCATCTTTCTGGCCGAGAAGAGCCTCTCGATCCCGATCGAGAACCTGTCGATCCGAGACCGCGCGCACAAGGCCCCCGAGTTCAAACAGAAGAACAGCCTGGGCCAGCTGCCCACGCTGGAGCTCGACGACGGCACCTGCATCAGCGAGAGCGTGGCCATCTGCCGTTACCTGGAGGCGCTGCACCCCGCGCCGGCCTTGTTGTTTGGCGCGAGCGCCGTGGAGAGCGCGCAAGTCGACATGTGGATACGGCGCATCGAGTTCACGCTGATGAACCCGATCGCTGCCGTGTGGGTGCACACGCACCCCTTCACCGCGCGGCTGGGCACGCAGCACAAGGAGTACGGCGAGTCCAACCGCGAGCGTGTCGCCAGCGCCATGCACTGGCTCGACCGCGAGCTGGGAGGGCACGAGTTCGTCGGCGGCAGCAAGACCTTCACGATGGCCGACATCGTGGCGCTGACGACGATCGACTTTGCCAAGTTCGTGGGCATCGAGATGCCCGACGACGCAGCACACCTGCGGGCCTGGCACGCGCGCGTCTCGGCGCGGGCAAGCGCTGCGGCCTAGGGGGCGCTTTCGTTCGGGCCTCAGGCCAGGCGATGGCTCACCCGGAACCCTTCGGGTGTCATGCCGATCTGGCGCTTGAAGAATTTCAGGAAGTTGGTTGGCTCCGAGAAGCCGAGCCGCTCGCCGATCTCGGCGGAGGTGGCGCCGCTGTGCACGAGCATGCGCTGCGCCTCCAGCGCGATGCGCCGGTCGATCGCTTCCTTGGCCGAGCGGCCGAGCTTGGCGTGGCACGCCCGGTTCAGCGTGGTGGTCGAGACACGAAGCGTCTCGGCCAGCGCCTGCACCGAAGGGCGGGTTGCCACCAGGCTCTCCAGCTCCCGCTGAAACCTGCGGTAGAGCAGCTCCTGTGCGTTTGCAGGCGGCACATCTTGGCGCGCCGCCCGCGCCAGCCTCAACAGCATGCACAGGTACAGCTCGCGGGCCAGCGCAGCCGACAACTCGTCCACCACCGGCTGCTTCAACTCCCGCCGCAGCATGAGCACCAGCGCGCGCCAGTTGCGGCGCTCCCTGAGCGACAGCTCAAACCGTGTGGGCCAGGCCTCCAGCCTCAAGGCTTGTGCGATGGGGTTGTCTGAGGTGGTGGCCGATGGCTGCATGACATGGGGTGCGATGAGCAGCACGTCGCCGTCAAGCCCGTCGCGAAAACACCATTGCTGCACCTGACCCGGCCGCACAAGCACGACAGTGCCCTGCTGCAGCGCGATGCGCTGAAAGTCAACGCCATGCTCACCGCGCCCGGCATGGATGACCAGGATCAAACCGAAGGCGACGCGCTCCGGTTCGGCCGCCATCTTCTTGAACCATGAGCCCCTCAGCTGCGCCAGCGTGAGCAGCTCCAGGCCCACCCGTGCAAGGCGTGTGTTGTCGAAGTGCATCTGCCGCAGCGCGGCCGGGGGTGTGGGCATCGAGACCTCGTGGTAGTGCCGCAGCCCGGTTGGGTCTGCAGTGCTCGATTTTCACCATCATTTGGCGCGT
>NZ_JADMJX010000231.1:25131-28720 GCF_018780185.1 Rhizobacter sp. | reverse complement strand
TCGCGCACTCGCAGTACGAGTTCTTCGGGCCGCGCATCGGCTTCGACATCTTCCGCTTCGAGAAGGGCCGCATCGTCGAGCACTGGGACAACCTTCAGCCCACACCGGCCAAGCCCAACCCGAGTGGCCGCACGATGATCGACGGCGCGAGTGACGTGACCGATCTCGACAAGACGGCGGCCAACAAGATGCTCGTCAGCTCGTTCGTCGACGACGTGCTGGTCAACGCTCGCATGAACCGCCTGGCGAGCTACTTCGATGGCGACAACTACCTGCAGCACAACCCACAGATCCCCGACAAGCTCTCAGGCCTGGGGGCGGCTTTGCAGGCGATGGCCAAGGCCGGCGTGACCATGAAGTACGACAAGGTCCACAAGGTGCTTGGTGAAGGCAACTTCGTGCTGGTCGTGAGCGAAGGCAGCTTCGCGGGCAAGCCGACGTCGTTCTACGACCTGTTCCGCGTGGCCAACGGGAAGATCGCCGAACACTGGGACGTGCTGGAAACCATTGCGCCACGCAGCGAGTGGCGCAACGGCAACGGCAAGTTCGGGTTCTGAGGTTTTCTTCAAGCCACCGAAACCGCGCGCGGCAAGACGCGCCCGGTTTCGAGCAGTGTCTTCAGGTTCGACAACACCATCGGCCAGCCACCCGAGACGCCCGCGAGCATTTGGGCATCGAGCTCGTCGTGCGTGACCGTCAGCTTGACCAGGCCGTCGATGTGCTGTTCGATGTCGAAGCTCACACGTGAATGCTTCGAGGTGTCGTCGGCTTCGCTCGGCCGCGCCCAGCTGTAGACCAGGCGGTGAGGTGGCTTGCTCTCGATCACCGTGCCGGTGATGTCGACCGTGCGTGCCTCGTCGAGGCGCTGGTGTTCCCAGCGCGAGCCGGGTTGCCAGTCCGACACGTTGACCCGCACGCAGTCGGATTTGGGGCCGACCCAGTACTGGCTCATCAGCTCGGTGTCGACCAGCGCCTGCCACACCTTCTCGGGTGTGGTGGCGATGTAGGTCACGTAGACGTAGTCAGGTTTTTTCATCGTCATCACCTTCCAGTTTTTTCTTCAGCTTGTGCAAGGCACCGAGGCGCGGCTGTTCGAACTTCTCGATCCAGCGCGCGTAGATCTCGTGCAATGGCACGGGGTTGAGGTAGTGCAGTTTTTCGCGGCCTTGCCACACGATGGCCACCAGGTTGGCCTCTTCGAGCAGCTGCAAGTGCTGGGTCACGGCCTGGCGTGTCATGTCCATGTGCTCGCACAGGGCCGAGAGCGTCTGGCCGTTGTCCTGGTGCAGCTGGTCGAGCAGGCGCCTGCGGGTCGGGTCGGCCAGCGCCTTGAAAACTTTGTCGATGTCGGAGTGCTTGCTGGACAAGAGGGCTTCACCATGAGGAACTCGCGCCGCCGCTCAGAGGCCGCGCTTCAGTTCCAATTGTCGATCTTGATGTCGTTCGGGTTCGCGGCGCCCCGGCCGGTCTCCAGCAGCGACTTCAGGCTCATCAGGAAGATCGCCCACTTGGTGCTGCAGTGGTGCATGAACTCGACCGGCTCGCTCCAGCCCTGGTGCTTGAAGTGCACCAGCACGTGCTCGCCCTCCTGGCGCAGCTCGAAGCTGATCTGCGTACCGATCCATTCGGCCGGGCCGTCGATCGTTTGCCACAGCACGCGCTCGTTGGGCTCCAAGGCGAGCACCTTCATGACCATGTGACCGATCTCGACACCGTTGGCCGAGAAGCGGAAGGTGAGCGTGCCGCCGACCGAGGCGTCGCCCTCGGTGGTGTTCGTCCACCAGCCGGCCACGCCGTCGCGGGTGGCCAGGGCCTTGTAGACCTCGTTCAGCGGCGCCTTGATGCCGACTCTGTGCAGGATGTCCACCATGATTTCTCCTTGAGTGGGTGGGTTGAAGCGTGGCGAATAATAGGCAAGTATTTGCTTGCATGTCAAATCGGCCTCGGGCCATATCGGCAACGCGAGTGCGGTCTCTCGGGGCGTCGGCGAGCGTGCTCCCTAGAATCGGCGCATGAGCTTCAAGGCAACTTTCACGGCTGAAACACGACGCACCGTCGTGGTCCACACGCGCCGCTGGAAGCTGGCCCTGCTGCTGCAGCCGGCCGCAGATTCCTGAGCCCGGCGATCCCACCCCCACCCATTTGCGCAAACTTCGATCGCCGGGCACCCGCCCCGCGCGTTGGCACGCCCCTGTTTTCTTGCACGGCGGCGTGCTCCCTGTCGACAGGCATGCAACATGAACACCTCTCCATCTTACGAACGCACGCTCACCGACCTCGACCACGCACGTCTCACGACCTTGGCGAGGCGAGTCCACACCAGTCCCGTCGCGCATGAAGCCGATGACATCGAGTCCGCGCTGGAGATGGCGCGCGTCGTGCCCTCGCGCAGCGTCGCCCCGGACGTCGTCACCATGTACTCGCAGGTGCAGCTGATCGACAGCGCGAGCGGCCGACGCTACCGCCTGACGGTCTGCTACCCGGCCGACGCGGAGCCGGCCGCCGGCTACGTGTCGGTGTTGTCTCCGGTCGGCGCGAGCCTGCTGGGCCTGCGTGTCGGCGCCACGGCGCGCTGGGTCACGCCCGCCGGTGAGCCGGGTGCGGCCAAGGTGGTCGCCATCCTCTTTCAGCCCGAGGCCAGCGGCGACTACACCCTGTAGCAGGGGGTGCCGGCCGCATGTGCGGGTTGCCCTGCGTTCACGAACCTGTAGGGCACGGGTAAGGTGGGTCAAGGTCCCTCTACTGGAGCACGCGTCATGGCCCGACTGACTCATTCCGGGGTTCGCACCCGCGAAGACCTGGCTCGCTTCGAGGCCGAAATGGCGCTGGACCAGCGCGTGCCCGAGCGCAGCGTGCTCGACGTGTTCATCCACACGGCGGCGCGCCAGCCCGACCGCACCGCACTCACCATGCTGACGACCGGTGCCGACGATGAGCGCCCGCGCCGCGTGAGCTACAGCGAGCTGCTCGGCCTGGTGCGGCGCGCGGCCAACCTGTTTGCCACGCTGGGCGGGCGGCGCCCGGGCGTGGCCTACATGCTGCCGAGCCTGGTCGAAACACACGTCACCTTGTGGGGTGCCGAGACCGCGGGGTATGCGGTGCCGATCAACTTCCTGCTGCAGCCGGAGCACATCGCCGGGTTGTTGAAGGCCTCGGGCGCGCGCATCCTGGTGGCGCTCGGCCCGCACCCGGCGCTCGACATCTGGCAGAAGGCGCTCGCGTTGCGGGAGCAGCTGCCGGGGCTGAAGCTCGTGCGCATCGCCGCGCCCGGCACGCCGCTCGAAGACGGCGTGGTCGACTTCCACTCGGCCCTGATGGCGCAGCCCGAGAGTCACTTGCGCTTTGGCGAGCCAGGGCGCGACAACGACGTTGCCGCCTACTTTCACACCGGCGGCACCACCGGCACGCCCAAGCTGGTGACGCACACCCACCGCGGCCAGATCGTGGCCGCCCTGGGGGGCGTGGTGCTGGGCGACATGCGCCCCACCGACACGCTCACCGCCACGCTGCCACTCTTTCACGTGGGCGGCACGATCTTCTGTGCACTGAGCATGTTCATGGCGGGGGGCGGCCTGCTGATCATGTCGCC
>NZ_JADMJX010000231.1:0-25031 GCF_018780185.1 Rhizobacter sp. | reverse complement strand
GTCGGCTCGGTCGGCTGGGCCTTGCCCTACACCCAGGTGGCGGTGCACCGCCTGGAGGCCAACGGCCGCCTGGGTGCGGCCTGCGAGCCGCACGAGATCGGCGTGATCACCGTGCGCGGCCCGCATGTGTCGCCGGGATACCGCAACCCGGAGCACAACGCCGGCATCTTCGACAACGGCGTGCTCAACAGCGGCGACCTGGGCTACACCGACGACGAAGGCCGCGTGCACATCGCCGGCCGGGCGAAAGACCTGATCATCCGCAGCGGCCACAACATCGACCCGCTGATGATCGAGAACGCAATGGCCGCCCACCCGGCGGTGGCGCTGGCGGCGGCGGTGGGCATGCCCGACGCCTATGCCGGCGAGCTGCCGGTTTGTTATGTGGCGCTCAAGCCGGGCGCCAGCGTCACCGAAGACGAGCTTCACGCGCACGCGCAACAAGCCATCGGCGAGCGCCCCGCGTGGCCCAAGCACATCCACATCGTCGATGCGATCCCGCTCACCTCGGTGGGCAAGATCTACAAGCCCCAATTGCGCTGCGACGCCGCGCGGCGCCTGGTGGCCCGGCTCGTCCAGCGCGAGCTCGGCCTGGCCGATGCACAGGTGCAAGCGCACGAGGGCGGCCGAAAGGGCATGCGAATCAGCGTGACCCTGCCCGAGGCGGCCCGTCTGTCGGTGCCGAGCGTGGAGCAGGCGCTGGCCAGCTACCTGTTCGAGGCGCATGTCGGCGTGGGGTGATGAGCTGAGCCAAGAGCTGCACGCACAATGCGCACCCCAGTTCACGCCGCAGTTCTTTTGTGCACTTCCTGACCTTCGACCTCAGCGACAACGACGACGGCGTGACCACGCTGGAGGCCCTGGCCTCCACTTCGGCCGAGCAGCATGCCCTGGTGATGGCCGAGGTGCAGCAGGTGCTCGACTGGGCCTGGCAGCAGTTCCCTCACACGCACGGCCCGGCCGATGAAGGCATGGACTGGGACCACGACCTGCAGGTGAACGTGGAGGCCGGCGAATGGCATGCCGTCACGCTGACGCTGACCGGCTCACCGCGCTTCGTCGAAGCCTTCTGCGCGGCCTTCGGCCACCCGCAGGACTGAAGCGCTAGCCCTTGCTCAGCACCACGTGCAGCGCTTTGGGCGTTGACACGTGTTCGGTGCAGCGAAAGCCGAGCTTCAGCAAGTCGATGCCCGCGAACAGGTGTTCGCCACTGCCCAGCAGCGTGGGCGACAGCGCGAGGTGCATCTCGTCGACCAGCCCGGCCTGCAGGTACTGCCGCACGGTGGCCACGCCACCGCCCACCCGCACGTCCTGCCCTTGGGCGGCCTCGCGTGCGCGGCTCAGCGCTTCGTGGATGCCGCCGGTGACGAAGTGGAAGGTGGTGCCGCCTTGCATCACCAGCGGCTCACGCGCGTGGTGGGTCAGCACGAACGCCGGCACGTGGTACGGCGGGTTGTCGCCCCACCAGCCCTTCCAGCTGTTGTCGGGCCAGGGGCCACGCACCGGGCCGAACATGTTGCGGCCGAGGATCCACGCGCCGATGTTCTGGAAGCTGCGCTCGGCGAAGCCGTCGTCGGCATCTTGCACGCCGCCCTCCTGGCCGTGCAACTGCGCGAAGCGGCGGGTCTGGAAGAACCACTGGTGCAAGGACATGCCGCCCACGCCGAGCGGGTTTTGCAGGTCTTGGTGGGGGCCGGCGCCGTAGCCGTCGATCGACAGTGAGAAGGCGGCGACTTTGAGCAGGGGCATGCGAAGGCTCCGTTGAAGGGGTGATCCTTGAACGACGAACGGGCCGGCCCCGGATCGACAGGCTGGCGTCAATCCCGGCTATTTCTTCACCGGGATCACCGTGCCGCGCTCCACCGGCACAGCGGTGACCGAGTTCTGCGGCGAGCCTTCGATCACGCGGTCGGAGTAGGTCAGGTACACGAGCGTGTTGCGCTTGGCGTCGACCATGCGCACGATGCGCAGCTTCTTGAAGATGAGGCTGATGCGCTCGTTGAAGATCTCGTCTTGCTCCGGGATGGGCTTGGGGATCGAGATCGGCCCGACCTGGCGGCAGGCGATCGACGCCTCCGACTTGTCTTCGGCCACGCCGAAGGCCCCTTTCAGGCCGCCGGTCTTGGCACGCGACACATAGCAGGTGACACCGTTGACGTGGGGGTCGTCGTAGGCGTCGATCACGATCTTGTGGTCGGGGCCGATGAACTTGAAGACGGTGTCGACCGAGCCGATGGTTTCGGCGTGTGCCGCACCAGCGGCGGCGAGCGCGAGGGGGAGCACGAGGTGTCGCATCGGAGTCCTTCTTTGGAAGATGTGCGGCCACGGTAGCACCCCTTGCACGACAAACGGGCCAGCCCCGGAGCACCAGGCTGCCGGCATGAGCCGGCAGGGGTGACCCGAAGCTGGCCCGCAGCCCAGCGACGTCGTTGTTTCGTGGTGTTGTTGCCTTGTCGTTCAGGGAAACGAGAAGTTGGTCGTTGCCGCACCGCTGGCAGGCACCGACACCGGGCCGGCGCTCTTGACCGACCCGTACAGGTTGGCCTGCAGCGTGTACTGGCCGGCCACACCGCTGGCGGCGGTGAAGGGTGGCAGCGGCACGGCATAGGCCGTGAGCACCGGCTCGGCCAGGGGCAGGGTCATGCTGTACAGGCCGGTGGTTTCATCGGACCGTGTGCTGGCCACTTCGATGGTGGTCGGGGCGATGGTCTGCAGCGCGCGCAAGGTCGCGTCCAGCGGGCCGGCCGGGGTGACGCTGATCGCGCCGTTGGCCACACCGCTGGCCGAGCTGGCCGGGGCCATGGCGGCGGTGGCGGCATTGAGGCTGAGCACGGTGTCGGCGCTCACGGGCACGCCAGTCACCACGGCGGTGGTGCGGCCGGGGGCGGTGAGCACCAGGTCATAGGTGCCGGGGGCCACGGGCTGCAGCAGGAAGCGGCCAGTGAGGTCGGGCACCGTGGACTTGATCACCACGCCCGCTTGCTGCAGCGAGACGGTGGCGTTGAGCACGGACGCGTCGACATAGCCCAGCACGCCGGAGACATAACGCGGGATTACGCTGATCACCGGCTTGAGCAGGTAACGGCCGGAGTTGCCGGCGAGCACGATCGACTTGCAGGCGTCGAAGTCGATCACGAAGTCGGCCATGCGGTTGGCGGCGATGTCGATGTTGACGTTCATCTTCAGGCCGCTTTGCTGGGCGCTCGGCGTGGTGAGCGCCACTTCGCCAACGGCGCCGGTGGGCCACACCGCGTTGGCGTAGGGGCTGGTGTTGCCGTTGGCGGCGAGCACCAGGCGCATCTGGGTGTAGCGGCCGACGGGCAGCGGGGTCTGGCCGAGCTCGTCGAGCACGCCGTTGGTCAAGGTCAGCAGGTCAACGCGCCGGGGCGGGCTGAGCACCACGTCGGACCAGCCGCTGTCATTGGCTTCGGCGCTGCTGCTCTGGTGCACCCGCACGCGCTCGATGGTGACGTAGACGTGGTCGTAGCCGCAGGCGGGTGCGTCGGTCAGGGCCAGGCGCAAGCTGCCGGTCTCGGGGCTGCTGGTGCTGCTGCCTCCGCCGCCACAGGCACCCAGCGTGAACAAGAACGCCGCCGTCCCGGCCAGGCTGAGGAATCGGTTCCAGGTTTTCATGGTGACTCACCTCTTCAGTAAGAACTAACGCAATAAAAGTGCAAATTGCACATTTATCGGGACTGTACGCCAAGCCACGCGTGCTGGCGCCTTTGCCCATGTCGCAAGGGTTACCTTTTGCAAGCGGGTGGGCCTCCCTGGTGCCAAGGCCCCGCGGGCGGCTGGAACTTGCCCTGCGGTTCAGAATCGCACCCCGGCATTTCGGAGCAGCGCATGCGGTGGATCAGGCGGGTGGGGCGGGTCTTGTGGGCGCTGGCCTTGGCCTCTGCCGTGCCGTTTGTGGCGGCTCAGCCGGTGAAAACCGAGCACGTCACCGCCGAGCTGGTGGCCCAGGCCAGCGCCGTGCAGCCGGGCCAGGCGGTGCAGATCGGCCTGCGCCTGCAGCACATCCCGCACTGGCACACCTACTGGCGCAACCCGGGTGACTCGGGCCTGCCGACCACGCTCAGCTGGACGCTGCCCGACGGCGGCAGCGCAAGCGACATCCAATGGCCCGCGCCGCAGCGCCTGCCCCTCGGCCCCTTGGTCAACTACGGCTACGAGGGCGAGCTGTTGCTGCCGCTGAGCTACACCGCGCCGGCGAATGCGCAGCCGGGCAGCACGCTGCGTTTGCAGGCCGCCGCCACGTGGCTGGTGTGCCGCGACATCTGCATCCCTGAAAACGCCACGCTGAACCTCGCGCTGCCGGTGCTTGCTGCCGGCGCGACACCTTCACCCACCGCGCACGCTGACCTGTTCGCCAGGACGGCGGTTCGACAAGCGAAGCCACTGCAAGGCTGGCGCGCGAGCCTGCAACACGCCGGGCCGGAGTTGTTGCTGAGCCTCGACCGTGAGGCGGTTGCAGGCCCCGACGACGCACGGCCCGTGGTGCACGTGTTCCCCTACGCCGAGCAACTGATCGAGCCGGCACGCCACGAGCTCTATCGCACCCCCAGCGGCTATGCGCTGCGCATGCGCTTGCAGGACAACGCCAAGCTGCCCGCCAGCTTTGACGGCATTGTGGTGGTGCAGGGCGCCGGCTCACCCAGCCCCTGGGGTGCCGTGAATGCAGAGTTCGCCGCGCCGGTGAGCGCCGTGGCGGCGATTGCATTGCCTGCCGGTGCGCAACGCATCGACAACCCGGCGCCGGCTCAACTCGCGGGCGGCAGCGCCACGCTCGGGCTGTGGGCCGCATTGGTGTTGGCGCTGGTCGGCGGCATGGTGCTCAACCTGATGCCGTGCGTGTTCCCGGTGTTGTCGATCAAGCTGATCGGCCTGGCGCAGCAAAGCAGCGACAAGCGCGCGTTGCGCACCCATGTGCTCGCCTACAGCAGCGGTGTGGTGCTGAGCTTCGTCGCGCTCGCGGCTGTACTGCTTGCATTGCGGGCCGCCGGCGGCGCAGTGGGCTGGGGCTTTCAGTTGCAGGAGCCCGGCGTGGTGTTCGTGCTCGCGCTGCTGTTCTTTGCGATCGGGCTCAACCTGATGGGTGCGTTCGAGTTTGGCAACCTGTTGCCGCAGGGCCTGGCCGGCTGGCGCGCGCAGAACCCCGCCGCCGATGCGTTTGCCACTGGGGTGCTGGCGGTGGTGGCGGCCAGCCCGTGCACGGCGCCGTTCATGGGCGCGGCGCTGGGTTTTGCGCTCACGCAGTCGGCCACGCTCGCGCTGGCGGTGTTTGCCGCACTCGGCGTGGGCATGGCCTTGCCGTATGCGGTGCTCGCCTTGGCGCCGGGTTGGCGTGACCGGCTGCCGCGACCCGGCGCGTGGATGCTGCACCTCAAACAAGGCCTGGCCTTCCCGATGTTTGCCACCGTGGTGTGGTTGATCTGGGTGCTGGGCTTGCAGGCCGGCATCGACGGTGCGGCCAAGGCCTTGCTGGCCCTGGTGGGCCTGGGGTTTGCGATCTGGTTGGGCACGGTCTTGCGCCGCCGTGCGGTGGCCGGTGGGTTGACGCTGGCCGCTGCGGTGCTGCTGGCCTGGAGCTGGCCGGCGGCGATGCCGCCCGCCCAAGCGGCGCCGGCCGAAGCCACGGTGTGGAGGCCCTACAACGCCGCCGCCGCGCAAGCGCTGGTCGACCAGGGGCAGCCGGTGTTCGTCGACTTCACCGCCGCCTGGTGTGTGAGCTGCCAGGTCAACAAGCGCCTGGTGCTCGACACGTCTGCCACGCAAGCCGACTTCAGTGCCGCCAAGGTGACGCTGATGCGTGCCGACTGGACGCTGCGCGACGCCGAGATCACCGCCGCGCTCGCACGGCTTGGCCGCAACGGCGTGCCGGTGTATGTGTTGATGCGGCCGGGCAAAGAGCCCATGCTGCTGCCCGAAGTTCTCACGGCTGGCCTGGTGCGCGATGCACTGGCCAGCCTGTAGCCCACCCGACCTCACAGGAGTTCACCATGAAGCGCCGCTCATTCACCCTGGCCGCTGCCGCGGTCGCCCTGCCGTTGCTCGCCGCCCCCGCATTCGCCGTGACCATCGGCCAGCCCGCACCTGCCTTCGAGCTGAAAGACACCAGCGGCAAGACCGTCAAGCTGGCCGACTTCAAGGGCAAGCATGTGGTGCTGGAGTGGGTCAACCCCGGCTGCCCGTTTGTCGTCAAGCACTACGGCTCGCAAAACATGCAGGGCCTGCAGAAGGCCTACACCGCGAAAGACGTGGTGTGGCTGAGCGTCAACTCCACCGCCAAGAGCGCAGGCGACTACCTGGAGCCCGCCGCGCTGAACGCCAAGCTGGTGAAGGAGTGGGGTGCTGCACCCACCGCGGTGTTGATGGACGAGTCGGGCAAGGTCGGCCGCGCCTACGCCGCCAAGACCACGCCGCACATGTACGTGATCGACCCGGCCGGCAAGCTGGTCTACGCGGGGGGCATCGACGACAAGCGCACCAGCAACCAGGCTGATGTGAAGACCGCCAACAACTTCGTCAAGGCGGCGCTCAACGAGTCGATGGCCGGCAAGCCGGTGAGCACGCCGACGGCCACGCCGTATGGCTGCAGCGTCAAGTACGACGCGAGCTGAAAAAGGGTTCTGTTCGGACTGAGAGCTTGAGAGTTTTTCGGTTTTCTCCCGTTCGGGCTGAGCCTGTATTCCCGATCGCCCTGAGCTTGTCGAAGGGAGCCAGCGCCGTGTACAGGGGCCCTTCGACAGGCTCAGGGCGAACGGAAGTCAAAAACTCTCAGCCGCTCAGGCGCCGACCACCAGCGAGCGCTGCGCCACCCAGGTGACGTGTGAGTTGGCCGGTGCTTTCTGCAGCGTCATGTCGACCAGCGCACGCTCGGCGCCCGACAGGCTGCTGTAGATGAAGTCGCGTGCATTGCCGGGCTCGCCCGCGACGAAGAGCTGCGAGGTCAGCTCGCCGAACGCCGGGTGCCGCAGGCGCACATGGATGTGCGGCGTGCGCCCTGGGTAGATCACGGGCTTGATGGTGCGAAAGCGGTACAGGCCCTGGGCATCGCTGCGGGTGCTGCCGAAGCCTTGGAATGCAGTGTCGACCCGAGTGCTGGCGCCACGTGGATGGCGGTAGCTGCCATGCACGTCGCACTGCCAGATCTCGATCTCGGCGCCGTCGATCGCTCGACCGCTTGCATCGACCACGCTGCCGCCGAGGTCGAGCCATTCGCCGGCGGCACGCGGCGCATCGCCGCTCTTGGAGCGGGTGACGCGGGTGAGGTCGGCGTCCCAATCGAGCTCGCGCGATCGCCAGGCGGCCGAGGGGTAGAACGGCCCTTCGGTCATGCCGGGCAGGCCGGCCCATGCGAGAGAAGGCAGGGCCAGACTGGTGGCACCGCCGGCGAGGGTCTTCAAGCAATGCCGACGTGTGGGAGTCATGGTGCGGCCAGGCCAAACAGGGCCGCGCCGTTTTCCCAGCCCACGCGCCGCGCCGCCGCGGGCGGCAGGTCACCGAGCCAGCGCCGTGCCTGCTGCATCAGCGCCTCGTAATCGTCCCAGCGCCCATTGACCCAGGTGTCGGAGCCGACCAGAAAGCGATCGGGCATCTCGGTCAACAAGGCACGCCAGGCGGGGCTCAAACGGTCGTCGGTGACGGTGAGGCCGGGGCGGTAGGAGAGCTCGCCCATCAGCGTGGGGTGGCGTTGCATCAGCTCGCGCACCCGTGCGATCGGCACGTCGCCGATGCCGCTGTGGGCCCAGATCAGCTTCGCCTTGGGCGCGTGGGCGAAGAGCTTGACGATGGCCACGTCGTCCACGTGCGCCAGCACGGCCAGGCCGCGTTCTTCGGCGAGTTGCATCAGTCGCCTGGCGGTGGGGCCATCGGCATTGGCGCTGTCGTAGAGGTGGAACTCGCCCAGCCCGCGGTAGGGCCCGGCTTCGGTGCCGGCGGCCAGCTCACGTTGCACCATCTCGACGATGCTCGGGTCGGCGTGCCAGCCGCTGTAGTCGGCGCGGTTGCGGTACAGGCGCACGAAGGGCACCACGGTCACACCCGCACGGCGGGTGGCCTCGCGTGCGGCGGCGAGCGCCTTGGTGCCGTCGTTGGGCCGGCTGTTGGCGACGATGGCGCGCACGCCGCTGCGCTGCATGCGGCCGAGCACGTCGGCGATGGGGTAACGCGCGGTGGCTTCGTCGTTGTAGTGCAGGTGGGCGTCGAACAGCGGGCCGGTGTAGGGCGCTTGCGCCGAGGCCGGCAGGGTGAACGCGGCCAGCACTGCCGCGATCGCCAGACTGCGGGTGAGGGCAGAGGTGAGCGCAGAGGTGAGCGCAGAGAAGGGCGAGCGCAGCGTCATTGCAGGCCCAGGTGTTTCAGGTGGTCGAGCTTGGCCGCGTAGAGCTGCTGGTTGCGCCTTGTGGTGCTGGTGCTGAGTGCGAGGTCGAGTTGCTGTCGGGCGCTCGCGATGTCACCGAGCTGGTAGTCGGCCATGGCCAGCCAGAAGTGAAACTCGTGCTGGTAGGGCGCGCGTGCCACCTCCTTGGCAAACCACTGGCGTGCCGCTACATAGTCGCCGCGGCGCATGGCTGCCTGCCCGAGCTCGAAGAAGTGAAACGGTGGCTCGGGGTCGATGCGCGCCAGCCGGGCCGCCAGCTCGCGTGCCACCTCGGGCCGGCCGAGCGCGCCCTGCACACGCACCATGTTCGACATGGCGATGGTGCTCTGCGGGTCGTGCTGCAGCACATGGGCGAGGGCGCGTTCGGCCTCGACCGTGTGGCCACGCCGCAGGTAGACCACGGCCAGCGTGTTGTAGGCACTGAGGAAGGCGGGCTCGTGCAGCACCGCCGCGCGCGCCCAGGCGTAGGCCTCGTTCAACTCACCGATGGCCAGCGACTCGGCGGCGCGGTTGTTCATGAACATCGCGACGATGGTGGCCTCGCCCACCTCGCGCGAGCGTTGGCCAAGCCGGTCTTCGGGCGGCAGGAAGTCGATCGTCCAGCTGGGTTGGGTGCCACGCGCGCCAGAGTCGAGCCATCGCCGGCCGAGGGTCACGTTGACGTGGCCGCTGGCGAAGTAGGTGTCCTGGTTGCGGGTCCAGGTGTCGTCGGTGTAGACGTTGTTGAAGCTGACCTGCATGCCCAGGTGCTTCGCCAGGGCCGCCGTCATGATCACCAGCGACAGGCAGTTGCCCGCGCGCGCTTCGAAGGCTTCCGATGCGGTGCGGGTGCGTTCGGCGTCGTACTCCAGCCTGAGTTGCCGCTTGCTGTAGAGCGCATCGAGCAGGCCCTTCTGCGGGCCGCGGCTGCGCAGCTGGGCGGCGATGTCGTGGTCGACGTAGCGCTTCATCGGCTCGCTCACGGCAAAGATCTCGTCGGCGCTCAGCGGTGGCTGCGCCGGTGGTGCGAACAGCTCGTCGCGCAGCAGCGTGACGGTGGGCGCGGTGGGCGGTGGGCTCGCGCAGGCGGCGAGCATCAGGCTGAACAGCAAAACGGCCAAGCGTGTCATGGTGGCCTCCTTGCCAGCATGCTATGCCTGCTAAGCGCGCCGCGCATCGGGAAGCCCCCTGTGCCGGTGGCCCTATCCGATGGGCCCTATCGGCCGGGCGCCCAGCCCGTGGCCTGCGCGACGCGCTTGAACACCGCGAGCAGCAGGGTGATGGCGAGCCCCACGGCGAGCGCCTGCGCGAGCTGGGTGCCGCTCAAGGCACCGAAGCGGAACAGCTCGCGCAACGGGCCGATGAACAGCGCCGCCGACAGCAGCGCCAGCGTGGCCCCCGCCATCACCCAGAATGCCCGGTTGGGCCGCCGCAGTGCCGACACGATGGCCGTGCCGAAGGCCCGGTTGGTGACGATCAACCCGAAGTTGCCCACCACCACCGCCACGAAGGCCATCGCGCGAGCCACCTCGGCCGAGGTGCCGGCCCACAGCAGCGCGCCGAAGCCGCTCACCACCACCGCCAGCACCAGCAGGCCCTGGGCGAAGGCCCAGCTCAGCAGCGAGAGCGAGAACAGCGGCGCCTGCGGGTCGCGTGGCGGGCGTTGCATCACGTCGTCTTCTTCAGGCTCGGCCTCGAAGACGATCGAGCACACCGGGTCGATCACCAGCTCCAGAAAGGCGATGTGGATGGGCGTGAAGATCGCCGGCCAGCCCAGCAGCAACGGCAGCAGCACCAGCCCGGCGATGGGCACGTGCACCGCCACGACGAAGGCCATGGCCTTGCGCAGGTTGTCGTAGATGCGCCGGCCCAGGCGCACGGCCTTGACGATGGAGCTGAAGTCGTCGTCGAGCAGCACGATGGCCGAGGCCTCGCGTGCCACGTCGGTGCCTCGCCTGCCCATCGCGATGCCGATGTGCGCGGCGCGCAGCGAGGGTGCGTCGTTGACGCCGTCGCCCGTCATCGCCACCACGCCGCCGTTGGCCTTGAGGGCGTTGACGATGCGCAGCTTCTGTTCTGGCATCACACGGGCGTAGACCCTGACCCGGGCCACGCGCTCGCGCAAAGCCTCGTCGCTCAGCACGCGCATCTCGTCGCCACTGAGCACGCCCCCGCTCACGTCGATGCCGGCCTCGCGTGCGATCGCGAGCGCCGTGGCCGGGTAGTCGCCGGTGATCATGGCCACGGTGAGGCCGGCGCTGCGGCACTGTTGCACGGCGTCGACCACACCCGGGCGCAAGGGGTCGGCCAGACCCACCAGGCCAATGAACTCGTAGTCGAAGTCGTGTTGTTTGCCCGGCCAGGCCTCGCCTTCGAAGGCGGCCACGGCCACGCCGAGCACGCGCATGCCCATCGCGGCCAGCCGCTCGGTGCGCGCACGCACGTCGGCCAGCGCCTCGGGGGGCAGGTGGCACAGGTCGGCCACGGCCTCGGGGGCGCCCTTGGTCGCGATCACGTAGCGGCCTGGCTCGGCCGCGCCCCACACATGCGACATCGCGAGCATGTCGGGCGCGAGGCCGTACTCGTGTGCCAGCAGCCACTCGCCATGCAGGTGCTCGGTGCCGCTGAGGTAGTCGTTGGCGAGCCGGTGCAGGGCGTGCTCCATCGGGTCGAAGCCCTCGCGTTCGCTGGCCAGTACGCCGTACTCGACGATGCGGTGAAAGTGCTCCGGCAGATCGGCCTGGCCGGCCTGCCACAGCGTGCCGCCCACATCGAGCGCGGCCACCTGCATCACGTTCATCGTGAGCGTGCCGGTCTTGTCGCTGCACAACACGGTGGCGGCGCCCAGGGTCTCGATGGTGTTGGCGCGGCGCGTCAGCACACGCTGCTGCGAGATGCGCCAGGCCCCCATCGCCATGAACACCGCCAGCACCAGCAGAAACTCCTGCGGCAGCATCGACATGGCGAGCGTGATGCCGGCCAGCACCCCGTCGAGCCAGCTGCCGCGCGTCAGGCCGTATAGCAGCACCACCAGTGCGCTCAGGCCCAGCCCGACCACCGAAAACAAGCGCACCAGACGCTGCGTCTGCTGGTGCAGCGGCGTGCGCTCGGGGGTGATGGAGGCGAGCGCCTGGCCGATCTTGCCGATCTCGCTGTGCGAGCCTGTGGCCGTCACCTCGGCCAGGCCGCGACCCTTTACCACCAGCGTGGCCGAATACACCCAGGGCAGGTCGTCGCCTCCCGGGCGAGGGTTGGCCTGCGTCTGGGCCGCCGCTTGTTTGCGCACCGGCGCCGCCTCACCGGTCAGCAGCGATTCGTTGGTCTGCAGCTCGTGGGCTTCGAACAGCCGCGCATCGGCCGGTACCAGCTCGCCTTCGCTGAGCACGATCACGTCGCCGCGCACCACGTCGCGCCCGGCGATGCGCTGGCGCTTGCCGTCGCGCACGACCAGCGCGCGCGGGCTGCTCAGGTCGCGCAGCGATTCGAGCAGCCGCTCGGTGCGCAGCTCCTGCACCACGGTGATGGTGACGGAGACGGTGACAAAGGCCAGCAGCATCAACGCCTCGCCCTTGTCACCCAGCAGCAGGTAGATCACGCCGGCGGCTACCAGCAACTGGAACATCGGCTCGCGCACCACCTCGAGCGCAATGCGCCACAGCGTGCGGCGGTGGGTTTGCGGCAGCTCGTTGAAACCCTCTTCCTGCTGGCGGGCCATGGCCTGCTGCTGGGTAAGGCCGCGAGGGGGCGAGGGGAGCGTGTCTTCTGCCATTGGCACATTCTTGCTGCTGCGACCCGCAGGCGGGATGACCGAGCGCAAGTGCAGCGAGGTGTGCTTTAAGGCTGCGCTAAGACAGGCCCGTGACCATGACGCGATCTGTTGCAGGAGCCCGCCATGAACGCCCCCGAATCCAAGCCTCCACAACGAATCCTGGTCTGGGACGCGCCCGTGCGCGTGTTCCATTGGCTGCTGGTGCTCAGCTTCTTCGGCGCCTACCTCACGGCGGAGAGCGACCGCTGGCGGGCGGTCCACGTGACGCTGGGCTACACCGCAGGCGCGCTGGTGGTGTTTCGCCTGCTGTGGGGCCTGCTCGGCACCCGCCACGCGCGGTTCGGCGACTTCGTGCGCGGGCCGCAGGCGGTGCGGCGCTACCTGGCCTCGCTGCTGCGCGGTGCGCCCGAGCACCACGTGGGCCACAACCCGGCGGGTGCCTTGGCCATCGTGGCCTTGTTGGGCCTGACTTGCCTCACCGTGGTGCTGGGTTGGGCGACCTTCACCGAGCAGGGCGGCGAGTGGCTGGAAGAGGGCCACGAACTGGCCGGCAACCTGATGCTGCTGCTGGTGGGCGTGCACGTGGCCGCCGTGGTGTTGGCGAGTTGGCTGCACCGCGAGAACCTGGTGCGCGCCATGCTCACCGGCCGCAAGCTCGGCACGCCGCAAGAGGGCATTCGCCGCACCTGGGGCGGGCTGGCCGTGGTGATGCTGGTGGCCGTGCTGGGCTTCTGGTGGCTGCAGTGGCAAGACCCGCCTCAAGTGCTGTCGGGTGATCGGCCTGGGGCCACCGCCAAGCGGGGCCATGACCGCGAGCGAGACCACGATGAACGCGAAGAACACTGAAACGAGGCGTCACACCCCGCGCTTCTGAAAGCGCCCCCGCGTGGTGACAATGCGGCCCTGACCCAGCCCCAGGAGCACCGCATGAGCCCGACCCTGCCGCCGCCCGTTGTCCAAGTCGCCACGCCACCCAGCCCCGGCGAGCAGCGCCGTCGCCAGGTGATGGGAGACGCCTTCGTCGACCGCGCACTGGCGGGTGCCAATGCCTTCACCCAGCCCCTGCAAGCGCACATCAGCGAGCACGCCTGGGGCTCGACCTGGCTGCGCGAAGGGTTGGCGCTCAAGCAGCGCAGCCTGTGCACCGTGGCCATGCTGGCGGCGCTCGGCCACACGAACGAGCTGAAGGGCCACCTGCGCGGCGCCATCAACAACGGCGCCACACTGGTCGAGCTGCGCGAGGTGCTGCTGCACGTGGCGCCCTATGCCGGCGTGCCGGCCGCGGTGGCGGCGTTTCGTGCGGCTTCGGAGTGGCTCGCCGCCGAAGGCCTGAGCTTCGACGACGCCCCCAGCGAATGAACGTTTGAAGGACACCATGAGCGCGATCTCCCGTTTTGTCTTGCTGCCCACCAGCGGCCTCACCGCCGACGAGCCCAACAACTCCCACGCCACCGAGACCTTTCTCACCACCATGGGCGCGCCGGGGGCCCGGCGTCTGACGGCGATGGCGCCCCACGCGGCGCACTTCAAGGTGCTGGACTCGATCCAGTCGAACGGCGCCAAGCTGGTGTCGATGTCCAACGTGGCGGTGATGCAGCTCAAGCGCGAGCAGCCCGGCCTGCGTGTGGTGCCCGAGGTGTATTACCCCTCTGCGCGCGCACCGCGGCCGCGCATCCTCACCGGGCTGCAGGCGTTTTCGGCGCGGGCCGCGCTGGCGCAGCCCAAGGTCAAGGTGGTGTTGCAAGGCAGCGGCAAACCGCTGCGCAGTGTGGAGGTGATCGCCTTCAGCGACTACGAGGCCGGCAAGGGCGCGCAGGGCAGCACCAACGCGCGCGGCGAGGTCGAGCTGCAACTGCCGCGCTCGGTGCGGGTGCTGCAGCGGGTCTACGTCTACCCCGCCCACAGCGCCTGGCCGATGTTGCTGAAAGACTGGCCGCTGCACGAGGGCGTGATCGAGCTGCCGGAGATCAACCTCACCTTCACCGACTCGCGCACCAAGGCCTACCCCAAGCGGGCCCTGGCCGATGGTGCGGGGGTCACCGTGGGCGTGATCGACACCGGCATCGGCCCGCACACCGGGTTGGTGGTGAGCGGCGGCATGAACGCCGTCACCGGCGAAGACCCGGCCGATTGGTCGGACTCCGACATCCACGGCACCCACGTGGCCGGCATCATCGCCGGCCAGTGCGGCGGCTTTCTCGGGGTGGCGCCGGGTGTCACCCTGCGGGCCTACCGGGTGTTTGGAAAGAACGCGCAAGGGGCGTCGAGCTTTGCCATCGCCAAGGCCATCGACCGCGCGGTGGCCGACGGCTGCGACCTGCTCAACCTGAGCCTCGGCGGCGGCCCCAGCGACCAGACCACCAGCGAGGCCATCAAGGCCGCGCGCGCCAAGGGCGTGGTGTGTGTGATCGCGGCCGGCAACGACGGCGGCGCCGTGGCCTGGCCGGCACGCCACCCGCTGTCGCTGTCGGTCTCGGCGTTGGGCTTCCAGGGCCTGTGGCCGGCCGGGGCCATGCAGGCGCAGACGGTGCAGCCGCCGATGGGCAAGGAGCACAGCTTCATCGCCGATTTTTCCAACACCGGGCCCGAGATCGACGTGGCCGGGCCGGGCGTGGGGGTCATCTCCTGCATCCCGCACGACCGCTTCGGCGTGATGGACGGCACCTCGATGGCCTGCCCCGGCGTCACCGGCGCGCTGGCGCGGCGTTTGGCGGCCGACGCCAAGACGCTCGCCATGCCGCGCGATGGTGAGCGCTCGGACGCCATCATCAGGCTGGCCTTGCAGGCCGCGCGCGACATGGATTTGCCACCTTTTGCGCAGGGCGCAGGCCTCGCACAATGAGGCGCGGGCTTATCATCTGAGCCACCATGAGTCGATACGTCTTGCGCTATGCCGGCACCACGCCTCGCCACGCCGAGTCGGGCGTGGACACGGCTGCGCTGGTGGCGCGTGCCGGCGCCAAGGTCATCGATGACGCGCCCGACATGCTCTTGGTGGAAGCGAGTGCCAGCACCGCACGCACCATCGCGCACCTGTTGCCCGATTGGCAGATCAACGCCGATGCGATGACCCCGTTGCCGCGGGTGCCGCGGCCCGCTGTCCGCGCCACGCCAAGGGCTCGGCGGCGCTAGTCTTTCGGCCGCAGGCGGCGCGCGACGCGCCAGCCCAGCAGCACGCCAATCACCACCGCGTAGACCGCCACCTCGGCAAAGTTGTTCTTTGCCGCGCGCATCCAGAAGAAGTGCAGCAGGCCCAGCAGCACGATCGCGTAGACCAGCTTGTGCAAGGTCTGCCAGCGTTTGGCGCCGAGCGCCTTGATCGCGCGGTTGAACGAGGTCGCGGCCAGCGGCAGCATCAGCACGAAGGCCAGAAAGCCGACCAGCGCAAACGGCCGCTTGGGAATGTCTTTCACGATGGCTTGCAGCTCGAAGCCCATGTCGAGCCAGGCATACGACAGGAAGTGCAGCACCACGTAGAAGAACGCGAACAGGCCCAGCATGCGGCGAAAGCGCAGCAAGGCCGGCTGGCTGGTGAGCACACGCAGCGGCGTGACGGCCAGCGTGATGCACAGGAAGCGCAACGTCCAGTCACCGGTCGATCGGATCAGCGCTTCGGCTGGGTTGGCCCCCAGCGTGTTGGCCAAGGCGCCATAAAGCAGCCACACAAACGGCAGCCCGCACAGCACGAACAGCAGCGGCTTGGCCGCAGGGTGCAGCCAGGGCGACTTGTGGCGGGTGACGGCGGGCTTGGGGCTGGTGGGCGACAGCACAGCGGACATGGTCAGAAGAACTTGGCCAGGTCCATGCCGGCGTAGAGCTGGCCCACCTGGGCCTCGTAGCCGTTGAACATCAGCGTCGGGCGCTTCTTGGTGAACACGCCGTCTTCGCCGATGCGCCGCTCGGTGGCCTGGCTCCAGCGTGGGTGGTCGACCTTCGGGTTGACGTTGGAATAGAAGCCGTATTCGCGCGCCGCGGCGAGGTTCCACGAGGTCTGTGGCTGCTTTTCGGTGAAGCGGATCTTGACGATCGACTTGCCGCTCTTGAAGCCGTATTTCCAGGGCACGGTCAGGCGCACCGGCGCGCCGTTCTGGTTGGGCAGCACCTCGCCGTAGAGGCCGAAGGCCAGCAGCGTCAGCGGGTTCATGGCTTCGTCCATGCGCAGGCCTTCGACGTAGGGCCACGAGAGCACGTTGGAGCCAACGAAGGGCATCTGTTTCTCATCGGCCAGGGTCACGAACTCGACGTACTTGGCCTTGCCGGTGGGCTCCACCCGCTTGATCAGCTCGGAGAGCGAATAGCCCACCCACGGGATCACCATCGACCAGCCTTCGACGCAGCGCATGCGGTAGATGCGCTCTTCCATGGTGCTCAGCTTGAGCAGCTCATCGAGGTCATAGACCTTGGGCTTCTTGACTTCGCCTTCGACCGCCACCGTCCAAGGCCGGGTCTTGAGCTTGCCGGCATTGCGCGCCGGGTCGGCCTTGTCGGTGCCGAACTCGTAGAAATTGTTGTAGCTGGTGACGTCGGCGTGCGACGTGAGCTTGTCCATCGTGATGCCACCGGCAATGGTGCTGCGCACACCGGGCAGCGCGGCCAGCTTGCCGGGGCGTGCGGTCTGCGCCATCGCATCGCGTGCGGCCCAGCCGGCCAGCGCCACGCCGCTGCCGCCCACGGCCAGCAGCTTGAGCAGCTCACGGCGGCGTTCATAGACAGCCTGGGGGGTGATCTCCGAGGCGACACCGTGGTCGAAACCACGGTCTTGGCGGTAGTGCATGGCAACTCCTGAAGCACGTTGGGGCGGTGTGCCCTTGAGCATTTGGTCGCCGTTGGAGCCGGCAACCTTACACGCGGTTCAGGGCAGTTCGCCGAAATTGGTGTCGTCGATCACGGCGCCGAACTGCGTGTCGGAGAAGAGTCTGAGCGAATTGCGCGCCACACGCTCGCGAAAGCTCTTTCGGGCGAAGAGCTTGGCCTGCGCCTCGCCGGGCAGGTCGGTGATGTTGATGATGTTCTTGACGATCAGCGTGTCGATCACGTCTTCGATCACGCGCACGAAGTCGGCGTCGAGCCGGCCGAACTCGCTCGGGTTGGCCGCGCTGTGGCCGATGAAGGCCATCAGGTCGCGGTGGCCTTCGGGCAGGAATTCCATGCCGCCGGTGTCATAGCGATGCAGGCTTTCAATCAATCCATCGGGGCCGCGGCGGACGTAGGGCATGGCGTCGGCGAGAGTGGGTGTGGCGACACTATAGGCCGAGGCAACGGGCCGCGCCATGAAAAAAGGCCGGTGTGAAACCGGCCTTGGTGTGCGTGCGCGAGGGAAATCAGCGCAAGCCGGCGATGTAGTCGGCGACGGCCTTCAGTTCCTTGTCGTTCATCTTGGCGACCACGCCCGTCATCTGGAGGTTGTTTTTGCGGATGCCGTCGCGGAAGGCCTTCAGCTGCGCTTCGGTGTAGTCGGCGTGCTGGCCGCGCAGTTGCGGGTACTGCGACGGGATGCCGGCGCCGGTGGGGCCGTGGCAGCCTGCACAAGCCGGCACGCTGCGGTCGGCAATGCCACCGCGGTAGATCTTCTCGCCCAGGGTCACGGTGTCCTTGCTCTTGGCAAAGCCGGGCTTGGCTTGTTTGGACGCGTAGAACGCGGCCACGTTCTTCATGTCGGCGTCGCTCAGCGTGGCGGCCATGCCTTGCATGATGGCGTTGGCGCGCTTGCCAGCCTTGAACTCAGCGAGTTGCTTGACCAGGTATTCAGGGTGCTGGCCCTGGATGATGGGGTTGGCGGGGCTGCCACGCGAGCCATCGGCGGTGTGGCAGGCGCCGCACACGTTGGTGGAAATCGTTTGGCCCTTGGCCAGATCGGGTTTGGCGGCTGGTTCGGCGGCAGTGGCCGGCGCGATCGCGGTGGCGACCAGCATCAGACTCGACATCAGGTGAGCAAAGGACTTCATGGGCTTTGGGGTGATTTTTTGGTGCAAAACCCGGCGATTTTACAATGCCAGCTTTGGGCGCCTGCATGACCGAGCAAAACAATTCCAATCTTCCGGCCCCCACGCCCCGCGATGCCGAGAAAACCGCGCTCGCCTGGACCCACACCGCCCGCTTCCTCACGACCGCCAGCCAGCTCGACCAGGTGCCCCAGACCGAGCTGCCCGAAATTGCCTTTGTCGGCCGCTCCAACGCCGGCAAGTCCACCGCCATCAACACGCTGACGCAGCAAAAGCGCCTGGCATTCGCGTCCAAGACGCCGGGGCGCACCCAGCACATCAACCTCTTCGAGCTCGGCCCCAAGCTGGCTCCCGACGCCTTGTTTGCCGACCTGCCCGGTTATGGCTACGCCGCCGTGGCCAAGGGCGCCAAGCTGCGCTGGCAGAAGGTGATGGCCGATTACCTGGAGGTGCGCCGCGGCCTGAGCGGCGTGGTGCTGATGGTCGATTCGCGCCTCGGTTTCACCGACCTCGACCGCCGCTTGCTCGACTTTGTGGCGCCGCGTGTGGGCAATGGTGCGGTCAAATTGCTGGTGCTGCTGACCAAGGCCGACAAGCTCAACCGCAGCGAAGCCAATGAAGCGCTGGCCACTGCCCAGGCGGTGCTGGGCGAGGTGACCACCGATGAAGCCGACGTGAGCATCTCCTTGTTTTCGGCGCTCAAGAAGTCGGGTGTGGGTGACGCAGCCTGCGTGCTGCATGACTGGGTGCACAAAAAATGACCGAAACCATCTTTGCCGAGTTGCCGCATGGCATCACCCTGCATTGCCGCGTGGCCGGCCCGAAGGGGGCACCGGCGCTGATGTTCTTGCATGGCTTCCCGGAGGCCGCGTTCGTGTGGGACGAGATGCTTGCGCATTTCGGCGACCGCTACCGTTGCATCGCGCCCAACCTGCGCGGCTTCGAGCAGTCGTCGGCCCCCGCCGAGGTGGCGGCCTACCGCGTCAAGCACCTGATGGCCGACTTGATGGCCTTGATAGCGCAGCAGGCCGGTGGTGGCCCGCTCGAAGCCCTGATCGCCCACGACTGGGGTGGTGCGGTGGCCTGGAACCTGGCCGTCCAGCACCCCGAAGCGATGAAGCGCCTGGTGATCATCAACTCGCCGCACCCAGCAATCTTCTTGCGTGCGTTGCAGACGAGCCCGGAGCAGCAGGCCGCGAGTGCCTACATGAACTTCCTGTGCCGCCCCGATGCCGAAGCCCAGCTCAGCGAGAACGACTTTGCGCGCATGTGGGCGCTGCTGGACAGGATGGGCAGCGCCACCTGGCTCACCGAGGCGGTGAAAGACCAGTACCGCGCGGTCTGGCGGGCGGGCCTCACCGGTGCGCTCAACTATTACCGTGCGTCACCGCTGCGCCCCCCCACGGCGCCCGATTCGCCGGTGATGAGTCTGAGTTTCCCGCCCGAATTTGTGACCGTGCGGGTGCCGACGCATGTGATTTGGGGCGAAGGGGATGTCGCTCTGCCGGCAAGCCTGCTGGACGGTTTGCAGGCTTTTGTGCCGCACATGACATTAACCCGGGTTCCTGGCGCCACGCACTGGATCGTGCATGAACGCCCGCAATTGGTGGCAGCGGAGATTGAATCGGCACTTTCCAGGTGATGGATTCCGATATTCCCAGAGGGCGTGAAAAACCCTCCAGGCCAACCCACCTCAGCTCATCAGCAGGCGGATTGCCGAAATCATCAGTGCCACCACGAGAATCTTTCTCAAGACCTTGGTTGGCAGCTTTCTGGATAAACGAACGCCGAGTGAAGAAAATATCACTCCGCTGACGATCAATATCACCATGCCCACCGTGGAAATCGGGCTGGGCTGGTTTGTGGCGGTCGTGGCGTCGACAAAGGCCAGTGAAATCAGATAGCCCAGGACCGACAAGGCGCCAATGATCAGGCCGGTCATGTTGGCGGTCGCAATGGCGTCCTGGAATTTGCGCTTGGCGGCGTAGACAAAATAGGCGATGGTGTAAGTGCCCCCTCCGACGCCAATCAGTGTGGAAACTCCACCGATCAGACCGCCGAAGCACAGATCGAGCACCTTGTTGGAAGCTCGCTCGCCGGTGGATTCGGCCACGGGCCAGAGCATCACCGCGGCCAGGCCCAGCTGGAGCACGGCCACCAGCGTAGGGGTGACGAGATGCCGCGCGCCGTTGAGGGTCAAGGCCACCAGGGGGGTCACGATCACCGCGCCCAGTACGTAAAAGCGCGAATTGTTGATGATCTCGCTGCGCTCTTCGGGGGTGCGGATTCGATACTGTTTGGCTGCCGCGCCGATGGAATTGAAAAGCACGGCAAACCAGGAAATGACAATCGCGTCGTGCAACGCTGCGCTGCCATACAGCCATGTCAGGACAGGTACCACGACGATACCCCCAGCCAAGCCGACCAACCCTGCTATCAACCCGGACAGTGCGCCGGTCACCAACAATATAAGGGTTTCCATCTATATTGGTATTTTCCGCGTCAGGTAAGCCATATTCCCTCGGGTTCGATCATAAGAAAGAACCGCAGGAATGGTGCCATCACCGGGCCGCGCTCAGGGTAGGTGTTGCGGCGATGTGACTTCACCGGCCGGGTTGGCTGGCGAAATTTCGGCGAGTATCCCACGCGTTTCGTGACAGCCTGTATGACCGTGCAAAAAGCTGTTTCGACGCGCCGGGCGGGCGTCAGAAACAGCGGTCAGGGCGGGGATCTGAGGGGAGCGCTGGTCAGGCGGATGTGTGTGGCCACGAGGGCCGGCTCTGGGCGGCTGGGCGCCGCCTCGGGGGAACTTAGAGTGACCCTGGCGCCGTGGTCGGCATGCGCAAATTGGCTTGCGACGGGGTGTCCTGGCCCAGGCGCGCGAACGGGAAGTGCTGTTGCATCTGAGCCTCGACACTCAGCTCTTCACCGGGAGCCAGGGCGCGCAACAGGGCATCGATCACGCGTGCAGTGGTGGTGGGTGTTGAGGTGGTGTCTCGGTTCATGGTTGTCTCCGCTGAGCGCGTCGTGGCAGCAAGCTGCACGGCGATGCAATGAGGCGGAGTATGTGAGTGCGCGGGCCGCTTGTCTGTGATCAATACCCGACCTTGGCCTGCCAAATCGAGGGGCGCGTGAATGAGTTCACGCCACCCGTGTTTGGCTCGTGCCGCGCGTGTTGCTTTGCCGTCGGGCCCTGAACGGCGGGGCGTGACATCTGCCACGAACCACACCGCGGGCCCGCGTCAGACCGGCCGCGCCAGGTTGCGCAGCATGCCGTCGACCGCACGCTGGATCAGCGAATGCGCATGCAAAGGGCCCAGCAGCTCGGCCGCGCGCAGACGCTCCAGCGCGCGCCGGCTGACCGAGTGGGTGCGCTGTGGCGTTTCGCCGGCGAAGAGGTAGAACTGCTCGTGCTCGCTGCGCCACAACAGCTGCGCCTGCGTCCACGCGCCATGCAAGAACACGCGGTAGCGCTCGCCCACGGCCATGTGCTTGACCCAGGCGAGCGGGTCGCTGCCCTGCTCGGTGGCTTGCGCGTTCATCAGTTCGGCGGGCACGGTTTCCATCGAGGCCAGGTCGATCAGCGAGTCGCTGAAGCCGGGTCCATCAAGCGGCTCGGGCTCGGTTGCGACTTCTTCGCGCATGCGCCGCACGATCTCTTCGGGCGAGAGGTTTTCTTCAGACGCCGCAGGGGCATTGGCCGAGCCCGGGCGCAAGGCCTCGGAGTGCAGCTTCATCAGGTCGTCGAGCACCTGTTGCTGCTCGGTCGCGGGCATGTCGATCAAGGCCATGCCGTCGCGCAGGCGTTGCAGCAGTGGGGGCAGCAGCGCGACCAGGCGCTGGCGGCTTTGCGGGTGGCTGGGCGGCTTCAGGCTCCACAGCAGGTCGTCGACGGTCTTCAGGAAACCGGCGGTCTGTGGGCTCTGGTCGCCAAAGCGCAGCACCGATTCGGTCAGCACACGCGCCCAGCCCACGGTGACAAAACGGCGGATCACGCTGCTGACTTGGATGTTGACAAGCTGCTCGATCAGCCGGGCCGACAGGTTGCGTTGCATCAGCTCGGCCTGCTCGGCTTGCATCAGGGCGTCGATGGTGGCTTGCGCCCCATGCCGCTGCTGCTTGAGCTGCTCGGCGAGAAACGCGTCGAGGCGGGTGATGGCGCGCCGATAGAGCGCGCTGTCTTGTGTGGCCTCGGCGGCCATGTCACTCACCAGCGTTTCGCAGAACTGAAGCAGCGCAGCGAGGCGCGGGTCGCTCGCGTGCGGGTAGGTGGTGGTGGCGGTGACGATGTGGTCCATCAGCACCCACACCGGGTGGTCGTAGGCGTCGAGCATGCTCGGGTCGAGCAAGGCGATGCGCAGTGCCGACACCTGCAGCCGGGCGATCACCGCGTGCAGGCCGGTGGGCAGGGCGCGGTCGGACAAGATGGTTTCGAACAAACGCGACAACAGCTCGATGATCTGGCGGTCCACCGTTTCACCGGTGGTGGCCATCAGCGCGGCGCGGTGCTGGGCGAGGCGCGGCGCTTCGGGGCTCGTGCCTGCGATGGCGCCGGCCGGCATGCGGCGCAGCAACTCTTCGACGCGCACCAGGGCCTGCTCAAGTGCCGGGCTGGCAGTGGGCAGGGCGCGGCGTTTGCTGTCGGTGCCGCCGCCCAAGCCGGTGTCGCCGCCGGGCATGCTGCGCATCAGGCCGTCGAGTGCGCCCGGGCGCGTGACGTCCATCTCGGGTGGCGCTTCCGCGCGCCCAGCGCCGGGGGCGATGACCACGGTGCGGTAGATGCCGGGGGTCACGCCCATGGACTCGAGCCGTGTGCTGGCCGCGGCGAATGCCATGCGCAACAGGCCCGCCATCACCGCAGCTGACGCGCGCAGCAAGATCACCTGTTGCGCAGGGGCCGCCGGCAGCGCGGCGGCGGCCTGCCACAAGGCCCGCGCATACGACTGCGGCCGCAGCGGGTTGGACTCGGCTGTCACGTGGGCTTGGCCGCGCAGCGTGGAGGTGAAGGTCTGCAGCTCGCGCAGCTCCCATTCGGCGCCGGTGTCGATCAGCTGGATGGCGCGCGAGATCTCGATGTCGGACTCGACCCGGTTCTCGTCCATCAGCTCCAACCCGCCCAGGCTCAAGGTGCCGGCGAGCGGCTGGGCCGGCACCTGCGCCTGCGGCGCCAGCTCGGCCTGCACCAGCTTGCGCAAGGCGTCGGTGAAGCTGCGTTGGTACAGCGCCTGGTGTTGCTGCAGCACCTGCACCAGGTCGAAGTAGTGCTTGCGTTCGCTGGCGGTAAGCAGGTGGTCGCGCGGTTGGCGCAGTTGCTCCAATGTGCTGACCAGGGTGCGGGAGATGAGGTCGGCCGAGCGATTGAGCTCGTCGTCGACGAAGCGCTGGAGCAGCGGGGCAATCGGCATGCCCTATTTTGAGGCGAGCCGGGGTCTTGTCAAACCGGCCGGTTTCAGAACCTTTCAGGCCGCTCAAGGACGGCTCCCGGGCACACGGCAACACTGCAGTGACAGGGGCTCTCGCTTTGTCATCGAGCGTCGAGCCCAGGCATCTTCAGGAGAGTCGATCATGGCCATCACCATGCAGGGAAGCTGGACGCTGCGCGTCAAGAGCCGCAACGCCGCGTATGCACAGCGCTTCATCGTCAGCGGAGCGGCCACGGGCAACGGTGTGTACGACGGCATCGTGGGCCTCACGGTCGTGGTCACCGGCTCGCAGTGGTCGCTGCAGGTGCAGCACCAGCCGACCCGCCAAGCTTGGCGCGACTCGGCGCAACACATCGGCCTGCCTTCGGTGGCCGACGGGTTGCTGCGCGCCGAGATCGCCTCGAACGACGGTGGCCTCGACGATCATTTCGACGACCTGGTGATTGCCTGCTCGCTGCCGGCCAGCCAGGCCGACCATGTGGTCTACGGCAACGTCAAGACCTACACCGGCGCCTGCCTCTTCAACCCCGGCCGCGATGACTACCTCGTGGTCGACCCGCCTTTCGACCTGGTGGCGGTCTGCACGCGGTGCCCACAGCTGCTCAAGGTGGTTGAAAAGCTGTACCCCGAGCGGCTGCGCGCGCGGCTCGACGCACCGGCCGAGCTCACGCCGCTGGTGATTCCCAGTGGCTTGCCCAATGTCGCGGTGGGCCTGGTGTTCGAGTCACGCGCGCTGAGCGTGGCCGAGATAGACGCCATGCCATCACAAGACGATGCGGTGGAAGCCCTGCAGACCACGGTGAAGCGGGTGCCGTTCAAGGCCTTGCCGATGCAGGCGGGCATCGGGCGGCTGGCGCACACCGAGCTGGCGGCGATCGCCAACATCCGCGACATGGCGGTGCGCCAGCGTTACCAAGTGGAGCCGGCGCCGGGCTTGTTGCTGCGCTTCCAGCGCTACGCACGCTCGCCGGCCGAACGCCATGACGGCGCGCCCTACACCGGCGCCGGAGTGCGCGAGCACCTGGGCCAGGCGATGACAGACGAACAGGGCAACTACCTGTTCCGCTTTCAGCATGTGGCCGAGGGCGGGTCGGCCGTCGAGCAGCGGCCCGACCTGATCGTGCAGGTGCTGGGCACCGGCTTGCGGGTGCGCTTCGAGAGCGCGCCGTACGACAACGTGGCCAACCTGCGTCGCATTGACTTGTGTGTGCCGGCGACGCGTGCGCAGGTGAATCGTGCGGCTGTGCCCGAGCCGGCCGGCAGTAAGGATCAAATCGAAACCCAAAGAAAAAGGGCTGCCGAAGCAGCCCTTTCGCGGAAGGCCAATGTGGCCCACAGCGGCTTGGACTTACATGTCCATGCCCATGCCGCCCATCCCGCCCATGCCACCCATGCCGCCACCGGCCGAGGGAGCTTCGTCCTTGGGGGACTCAGCGACCATGGCTTCGGTCGTCAGCATCAGTGACGACACCGATGCTGCGTTCTGCAGCGCGGTGCGGGTCACCTTGGTCGGGTCCAGGATGCCCATTTCG
>NZ_JADMJX010000016.1:3017-36811 GCF_018780185.1 Rhizobacter sp. | reverse complement strand
TTCGTCGGCGGCGGCCATGTCGCACAGCCACTGGCCGAAGACCTGGGTGAAGGTCTTCTTGGACGGCGTGGCCGGCTTTTGCAAACCGACCTTGGGATCGAACTTGCCCGGCCCGTGATAGTTGACCGGGTCGGCCTCGGCAAGCTTGTAGCCCATGCCCTTCTTGGTGACCACGTGCAGGAAGAGCGGGCCCTTCATGTCACGCAGGTTTTCGAGCGTGGGGATCAGCGAGTCGAGGTCGTGGCCGTCGATCGGGCCGAAGTAGGTGAAGCCGAACTCTTCGAAGATGGTGCCCGGCACAACCATGCCCTTGGCATGCTCTTCGAAGCGCCGCGCCAGCTCGAACAGCGGCGGCGCGTTCTTCAGCACCGTCTTGGCGGTGTCGCGCGCGGCGGCGTAGAACTTGCCGCTCATCAGGCGCGCGAGGTAGCGGTTGAGCGCACCCACTGGCGGCGAGATCGACATGTCGTTGTCGTTCAGCACCACCAGCATGTTGGTGCCCGACACGCCGCCGTTGTTGAGCGCCTCGAAAGCCATGCCGGCCGTCATGGCGCCGTCGCCGATCACGGCCACCGAGCGGCGCTCCTCGCCCTTGATCTTGGCGGCGATGGCCATGCCGAGCGCGGCCGAGATCGAGGTCGACGAATGAGCGGTGCCGAAGGTGTCGTATTCGCTTTCATCGCGGCGCGGGAAGCCCGACAAGCCACCCAGCTGGCGCAGCGTGGCCATGCGTTCGCGCCGGCCGGTGAGGATCTTGTGCGGGTAGGTCTGGTGGCCCACGTCCCAGACGATGCGGTCGTGCGGCGTGTTGAAGACGTGGTGCAGCGCAATCGTGAGCTCCACCGTGCCGAGGTTCGACGACAAATGCCCGCCGGTCTGCGACACGCTTTGCAGCACGTACTCGCGCAGCTCGACCGCCAGTTGTTTCAGCTCGGGGCGCGACAGGCCACGCAGGTCAGCGGGCGTTTGAATGGTGTTGAGCAGCTTGTATGTCATGTTCAGCAATCCCTCTCGACCACCTTGTCGGCCAGCTGGGTCAGCCAGGTCACGTCGACCAGGCCGCTGCGGGCCAGTGCTGCTTGCGCTTTTTCGCGCAGCTCCCGGGCGTGGCGCCGCGCGGCGTCCAGCCCCAGCACCGTCACGTAGGTGGGTTTGTTGTTGTGGATGTCCTTGCCGGCGGTCTTGCCGAGGGTCTCAGAAGCCTGGGTCACGTCGAGGATGTCGTCGACCACCTGGAACGCCAGGCCCATGGCGTCGCCGTAGTCGGAAAGCGCCTGCCAGGCCACCGGGCTGCAGTCGCCACAGGCCGCGCCCATCAGCACGCTGGCTTGGAGCAACGCGCCGGTCTTGCGGTGGTGCATGTCACGCAGCGATTGTTCGTCGAGCGTCATGCCGATGCTGGCCAGGTCGATCGCCTGGCCACCCGCCATGCCGGCGTGGCCGGCCGCGCGGGCCAAAAGGGCGCACAGCCTGGCCTGCAGTGCAGGCGGCACGCCTTGTTCGGGTGTCAGCACCTCGAAGGCCAGCGCCTGCATGGCGTCACCGGCCAGCATGGCCTGCGCTTCGCCGAACTGCACGTGCACCGTGGGCTTGCCCCGGCGCAGCACGTCGTTGTCCATGCAGGGCATGTCGTCGTGCACCAGCGAGTAGGCGTGGATCAGCTCCACCGCACAGGCTGCGCGCAGCGCGGCTTCGCAGGGGCCATTCACCGCCTGGGCAGCAGCCAGCACCAGCAGCGGGCGCAGTCGCTTGCCGCCGTCGAGCACGCCATAGCGCATGGCTTGGCCCAAGCCCGCAGGCGCCACACCGGGTACCCAGGCTGACAGCGCCGACTCGACGGTGTCGAGCTGGGTGCGTGACCAGGAATCGAAATCGACGACCAGGGTCATTCGGTTTTCCAAGGCTTCAATTGGCCCTCTTCGAGCAGCTTGACCTGCGACTCCACCGCGGCCAGGCGCTCGCGGCAGTAGTTCAGAAGGTCAGCGCCTCGGCGGTAGCTTTGCAGCAGCCCATCGAGGGGCAGTTGCCCACCTTCCATGGCGGCCACCAGGGCTTCCAGTTCGGCCAGGGCCTGTTCGTAGTTGGCGGGCTGGCTGGAAGACGGGGCGGGGGGTGTTTTGGCCATCGTGCGCGGGCAAAGCCAAGATTGTAGTCAGCCGGCACTGCGCGGGGGCCCCCGGTGTGCACCAGATGGGGCCAGATGCCCAAAGTGCACACACGAGGGGGACGGGTTCTCCCCCGGTGGTTACAATCCCGCCCTCGCTGACTGACTGGGGTTCCCCCGGTCCGCGCCGTGCGCAGCGAAAACATCCCACCCGCGAGCGTCATTCGGGTGGCACGTTCACATCGGTTGTAAGGAATCCTCGGGATCATGTCTGACCTGAGCCTCGCTCTCCCCGCTCTTGGGTCTGCTCTAGAGCACCCCCACCCTCAACTCCCGGTCTCAGCCTATTTCGACAGCGATCTGCATCGCCGCGAGATGGAGCTCATCTTCCAGCACGGGCCCCGCTACCTGGGGCACGAACTGGCGGTGCCCGAGATCGGCGACCACTACGCCTTGCCGCAAGAGGGCGAAGGCCGTGCCCTGGTGCGCACGGCCAATGGCATCGAACTCATCTCCAACGTCTGCCGCCACCGGCAGGCGGTGATGCTGCGTGGGCGCGGCAACACGGGGTCGAACATCGTCTGCCCGCTGCACCGCTGGACGTATGACCTGAAGGGCCAGTTGATCGGTGCGCCGCACTTCGACCAAGACCCCTGCCTGCACCTCAACCGCTACAAGACGCGCAGCTGGAACGGCCTGATCTTCGAAGACAACGGCCGCGACGTGGCGGCCGAGCTGTCGACCATCGGCCCGCGTGCCGACCTCGACTTCAGCGGCTATGTGCTCGACAAGGTGCACCTGCACGAGTGCGACTACAACTGGAAGACCTTCATCGAGGTCTATCTGGAGGACTACCACGTCGGCCCGTTCCACCCGGGCCTGAGCCAGTTCGTCACCTGCGACGACCTGGCCTGGGAGTTCGGACGGCACCACTCGGTGCAGACGGTGGGCGCCAACAAGGCGCTGGCCAAGGCCGGCTCCGACGTCTACCTGAAGTGGCACGAGGCGGTGCTCAAGTTCCGCGACGGCCAGCCGCCCAAGCAGGGTGCGATCTGGCTCACCTACTACCCGCACATCATGGTCGAGTGGTACCCACACGTGCTGGTGGTGTCCACGCTCTACCCCAAGGGCCCGCAGAAGACGCTCAACGTGGTGGAGTTCTTCTACCCCGAAGAGATCACCGCCTTCGAGCGCGAGTTCGTCGAAGCCCAGCAGGCCGCCTACCTGGAAACCTGCATCGAAGACGACGAGATCGCGCTGCGCATGGACGCCGGCCGCAAGGCGCTGTACGAACGTGGCGACAACGAAGCCGGGCCGTACCAGTCGCCGATGGAAGACGGCATGGAAGAGTTTCATGCGTGGTACCGCCGCACGATGAACTACAAAGGCTAGGGAGCATGTCAGCGCCAGTCTTGATGATCCTGGCGTCGTTTCTCTTCGCCACCATGAGCGTGTGCGTGAAGCTCGCCTCCGAGCTTTACGCCACCGGCGAGATCGTGTTCTACCGCGGCATGGTGGGGGCGCTCACGCTGGCCCTGCTCACCTGGCGCCAGGGCGGCACCTTGCGGACCCCCGTGCCGTCCATGCATTTCTGGCGCAGCCTGAGTGGCGTGCTGGCGCTGGGCCTGTGGTTCTATGCCATCGGCAACCTGCCGCTGGCCACGGCGATGACCTTGAACTACATGTCGTCGGTGTGGATGGCGCTGTTCCTGATCGGCGGCGCGGTGATGCTGGGCACCTCGCGTGTGGACGGTCGACTCATCGCCACCGTGCTGCTCGGTTTCGTCGGCGTCGGCTTGATCCTGCGGCCGACCATCGAGGAAAACCAGCTCTGGCACGGCCTGATCGGCTTGCTGTCTGGAATGATCGCCGCCACCGCCTACCTGCAGGTCACCGCCCTCGGCCGCGCGGGCGAGCCGGTCTACCGCATCGTCTTCTACTTCTCGCTCGGCGGCATGTTGCTCGGTGCCTTGAGCACGATCTGGACGGGCTTTCACGGCCACACCTGGCGCGGCGCCGCATTGCTGCTGGCGGTGGGCGTGCTCGCCACCGCAGCGCAGATGATGATGACGCGCGCCTACAGCACCGGCAAGATGCTGGTCAACGCCAGCCTGCAGTACCTGGGCATCGCGTTCTCATTCGTCTACGGCGTGCTGCTGTTCAACGACAAGATCACCTGGATGGCGCTGCTGGGCATGCTCTTCATCGTCTGCTCGGGCCTGGCCGCCACGCTGTTGCGCAGCAAGACGGCCTTTGTCGACACCAGCTCCCCCACCGAAAGTTGACACCATGCACCCCTTGATCAGCGCCAGCGAGCTGCTGGCCCGCCGCCCCCAGCCCGTGCTGCTCGACTGCAGTTTCGACCTGGCGGACCCCTCGGCCGGCGAGCGCAGCTACCGCGAGGGTCACCTGCCGGGCGCCATCTACGTGCACCTCGATCGCGACCTGTCCGGCCCGAAGACTGGCCGCAACGGCCGCCACCCGCTGCGTGAGCGCAGCGACTACGCCCAGTGGATGGGCGCAGTCGGCATCGCCCCGGGCACGCCGGTCGTGGCCTACGACCGCCAGGGCAGCATGCTGGCCGTGCGCGCCTGGTGGGTGCTGCGCTGGATGGGCCACGCCGACGTGGCCGTCCTCGACGGCGGCCTGCCCGCGTGGCAAGCAGCCGGCGGCGCCTTGAGCTCCGACCTGCCCCGCATCACCGAGCTGCCCGCCTATCCGCTGCAACCGGCCGCCCTGCCCACCCTCAACGCCGACCAACTGCAGGCCCGCCTGGCCGAAGTGCGGGTGATCGACGCCCGCGCGCCCGAGCGCTACCGTGGCGAGGTGGAGCCGCTCGACGCGGTGGCTGGCCATATCCCGGGCGCGCTCAACCGCTGCTTCAAAGACAACCTGCAGACCGACGGCCGCTTCAAGCCGGCCGATCAGCTGCGTGCCGAATTCGCCCCGCTGCTCGACGGCCGCCCGGTCGTGCACCAGTGCGGCTCGGGTGTGACCGCCTGCCACAACCTGCTGGCCATGGAGGTGGCGGGCCTGGGCCCCGGCAGCCTCTACCCCGGCTCCTGGAGCGAATGGTCGAGCGAACCCAGTCGCCCGATGGTTCGCGGGCAAGCCGCTTGAATTGACCTGCATCACGGTGGGGGCGACTGCGGTTGACCGCGCCCCCTCGGCGGGCTTAAGTTCGCGCTGAACGCTCTTGTTCGACTCGGAGATGACCATGTTCAAGCGCATCCTGGTTCCGACCGATGGCTCAGACATCACCAAGAAAGCCGTCGACACCGCCGTCAACCTCGCCAAATCGGTCAACGCCAAGCTCTACACGCTGAGCGTGAAGGAGCCCTTCCCCTACAGCGCCATCTCCGAAATGCAGCCCACGCCGCCGCAGGAGTTCTTTGATGCGCAAGAGCGCATCGCCGCCGCCCGGGTGAAAGAGGTGCGTGAAACGGCCGAGCGCATGGGCCTGCAGTGCGAGGCCCACACGGTCGAGGCGCTGCACCCCTGGGAGGCGGTGATCGAACACGCCGGCCGCCACGAGTGCGACCTGATCGTCATGGCCTCGCACGGCCGCCGTGGCGTCACGGCCCTGCTGCTGGGCAGCGAAACCCAGAAAGTGCTGACCCACACCAAGGTGCCGGTGCTGGTGGTCCGCTGACGAATCAACAGCCTTCAGTGGGCGTGCCCGATCCGAATCACGATCACGATGATCAGCATGCCCACGGCCAGCCAGGCGAGCTGCGCCAGCGTGTCTTTCAGCGACAGGCGGTGTTGCAGCTGCGGGATCAGGTCGGCCACGGCCACGTAGATGAAGCTGCTGGCCGCCACCACCAGCAGGTAGGGGAACAGCTGCTCCCACGGCCCGACGACGAAGTAGCCCAGCACGCCCCCCACCACCGCCGACAGGCCCGACATCGCGTTGTACAGAAGCGCCTTGCGGCGTGACAAGCCGGCGTTGAGCAGCACGATGTAGTCGCCCACCTCTTGCGGGATCTCGTGGGCAATGATGGCCACCGAGGTCACCACCCCCAGCTGCACATCGGTCAGGAAGGCGGCGGCGATGATCACGCCGTCGCAGAAGTTGTGAATGCTGTCGCCCATCAGCACGCTCCAACCGCCGCGCCCGGCCTGTTGCTGGTCGAAGTGGTGATCGTGGTGGTGGCCATCGCCCTGGTGGTGGTGGCTGTGGCGGTAGAGCTCGGCCTTTTCCAGCAAAAAGAAGAAGATCAGCCCCGCCAGCAACGTGGCAAAGAGCGCCTGCGGGCTGGCCTTGCTCTCGAAGGCCTCGGGCAGCACGTTAAGCAAGGCGGTGGCCAGCAGCACACCGGCCGACAGGCTCACCAGGTGGTGCACCACCCGGCCGAGCACCTTGACGGTGAGGCTGGCGGCGATCAGCACCGACAGCAACCCGCCGGCAAAGGTGGCCACGAGGATGTACAGAAGGGTCATGGGAACAAGGGCGTAAAAAAGCCGCGCAATGCGCGCGGCTTCTTTCCTACAAAGGCCGACAAGAGCCGAAGCTTAGCGCGTCGTCAAGCCACCCCGTTGGCCTTGAACCAGGCGACGGCGCGCTTCCACCCGTCTTCGGCCGCCTCTTTGCGGTAGCTGGGTCGGTAGTCGGCATGGAAGGCGTGCGGCGTGTCGGGGTAGACCACGAACTCCGACTTCTTGGCCGCTGCGCTGCCGCTGCTCAGGGCGGCTTTCATCTTGTCGACGGTGTCCAGCGGGATGCCACTGTCGGCGCCGCCATACAGGCCGAGCACCGGGCCGCCGAGCTTGGCCGCCACATCCACCGGGTGAGCCGGCGTGAGCGGCGTGCTGTTGCCCACCAGGCGACCGTACCAGGCCACACCCGCCTTCACCGCGGGGTTGTGGGCGGTGTAAAGCCAGGTGATGCGCCCGCCCCAGCAGAAGCCGGTGATGCCCAGCTTGGACGTGTCGCCGCCGTTGCCCTTGGCCCAGGCCACGGAGGCATCGAGGTCGCGCATCACCTGCTCGTCGGGCACCTTGGCAATCACCTCGCTCATCAGCTTGGCGATCTCGCCATAAGACTGGGCGTCGCCCTGGCGGACAAAGAGCTCCGGCGCAATCGCCAGGTAGCCGAGCTTGGCAAAGCGCCGCGCCACATCGGCAATGTGTTCGTGCACCCCGAAAATTTCCGAGATCACCAGCACCACCGGCAGCCCGGTCTTGCCGGCGGGCGCTGCGCGATAAGCCGGCATCTTGAAGTCGCCGACCTGGATGGTGACTTCACCCGCAGTGAGGCCCGAGGCGTCGGTCCGAACAGTCTGGGCACTCACCGGCAGCACGGCGGCGGCGAACCCGCTGCCCACCGCGGTTTGCACAAACGCACGGCGACTGAAGTCGCGGCTGGGGGTTAGGCTGTCCACGTCATTGCGAAGCATGTCGGCGTCTCCTAGAGGGCTGGGGGTGAAAGCGCTCGGCATTCTAGGAAGGCCCCGCTTTTCTTGCACAGACCCCACCGGCATCAAGGGCGGGTCACAAAAAGCCCGGACAATCAGTGCGATGCCCCTCTCTCCCGACACCCTGCGCTGGCCCGACCACCTGGCCGCCATCGACATGGGCTCCAACAGCTTCCGGCTCGAGATCGGCCAGCTGAGCCCGGGCCGCTACAAGCGCATCGACTACCTGAAAGAAACCGTGCGCCTGGGCGCCGGGCTCGATGCCCAGGGCCTGCTGACCGAAGACGCCATGCAGCGCGGTCTGGCCTGCCTGCGCCGCTTTGCGCAGCGCCTTGAAGGCTACGCACCGATGCAGGTGCGCGCGGTCGCCACCCAGACGCTGCGCGAAGCGCAAAACCGCAACGCCTTTCTCGAACGCGCCCAGACCGTGCTCGGCCACCCGATCGAGGTGATCTCCGGCCGCGAAGAAGCGCGCCTCATCTTCGCGGGTGTGGCCCGGCTGCAGCCCTCGGACGAGCTGCGCCTGGTGGTCGACATCGGCGGGCGCTCGACCGAGATGATCCTCGGCCAGGGCCGCACACCGCTGCGTGCGGAGTCGTTCCAGGTCGGCAGCGTGAGCCTGTCGATGCGCTACTTCGGCGACGGCCGCTTCACCGAAAGTGCCTTCCGCGCCGCCCAGGTGGCCGCGGGTGCCGAGCTCGAAGAAGCGCTCGCCCCTTTTGCCGCCCGGCACTGGCGCGAGGCGCTGGGCTCATCTGGCACGGCCGGTGCGGTGTCGCAGCTGCTGGCGGCCAGCCACATCAGCGATGGCGAGATCACCCCCGACGGCCTGCGCTGGTGCATGGACCAGTGCCTGCGCGCAGGCCGTGTCGACCGGCTCAACCTGCCGGGGCTGAAAGACGACCGCCGCGCCGTGATCGGCGGCGGCCTGTCCATCCTCTACACGCTGGCCACGCACTTCGGCATTGAAGCCTTGCAGCCCGCACGCGGCGCGCTGCGCCAGGGTGTGATCTTCGATCTTGACGAACGCCTGAACGCCGAGGCCCATGACGGCGCACACGCCCATGATGTGCGCGATGCCTCGGTGGCCGAGCTGCAACGCCGCTTCGAGGTCGACGTCGCCCAGGCGCGGCGCGTGGCCTCGGTGGCCGAGGCCTTGTATGCGAGCGTGGCACCCGAGGCCGACGCCGTGCTGGTGCGCGAGCTGGGCTGGGCTGCCGCGCTGCACGAGATCGGCATGATGGTCTCGCACCATGACCACCACCGCCACAGCGCCTACCTGCTGGGCCATGTGGACGCCGCCGGCTTCTCCCAATCGCAGCAGCGCCGCCTGGCCGACCTGGTGCTCGCGCAGCGCGGTGGCCTGCGCAAGATGGAGGCCCAGCTCGCGCAAGAGACCTTCGCCTGGCAGGCGCTGTGCCTGCGCATGGCCATCATCAAATGCCATGCGCGCAGTGACGTGGACGCGCAGGTCTTGCGTCTGCGCCGGCAAGGCCAGCAGGCCCAACTGTCTTTCCCCGTCGCCTGGGCCGACGCTCACCCACGCACGATGTTCTTGTTGAACGAAGAAGTGGCGGCCTGGGAGCGCAGCGGTGTGCTGCGCCTGCAACTCAAGCCCTGAGACCCCGAACGGCCCAGGCCCTCGCCCTCAGCGCGATGGCTCCGCCGGCTGCAGTGGGCAATGCCGCCTTCAGCCCGGCTTTGAGGGCGGCACGCCGTTCTTCAGGAAGTGACATGGCGTAGGCCGGTGCGGGCCCTTGCCCGCCGAGAAACGGTCGCCAGTAGTCTTCGAAGTCGGCGAACTCGGCGATCACCTCCAGCGGCGTGGTCTCGACCTCGGCAAGCCCCTGTTCCTCGAATGCCGATTTCAGCGCGGATGGGTGGCACAGCGGGAAGCGGGCTCCCTCGTGGAGCGCAGCGGCCGCGGGGTCGAGCGCCGCGGCCGCATCCCAGAAGTGCTTGACGATCTCCATGCCGTCGGCGTAATCCCAGACATAGGCCGCGATGGTTCCGCCGGCGGCCGTCACTCGCCGCATCTCCGAGAGGGCGGCGGGCAGCGCCGGCAAGAAGTTCAGCACCAGCCCCGAGACGACCACGTCACATGAATCGGCCTCCAGCGGGAGCGCCGCCGCGCTCCCGGCAAGAAGGCGCGCTTTGCCGCCGAGGTGCTGGGCCGCCAAGGCGAGGAAGCCCTCCGAGGGTTCGACACCCACCACGCTGCTCGGGTTGCACCGATCGAGGATGGCTGCAGCCAGTGCACCCGTGCCACAGCCGACATCGAGCCACCGTCTGCCGGCAGGCTGGTCGAGCCACGCCAGGAAAAGCGGGGCGATCCTGCGACTCCAGCGGCCGATGTACTGCTCATAAGGGCTGCCGCGTTCCCACGTGTCCGACACTTGAATTGGGTTCATCGCCTAAGACCTCCGCAAAGCGCCTGCTGGTGCTACCCACGAATGGCCTGCGCAATGGCCATGGTGACCACCGCGGCGCCCAACCAGGCAGCGACACGCTTGAGCAATGCAGTGTCCAGTGCTCTTGCGTGGGCCGCCGGGCTGCGACTGAAGCCCACCACGAAGGCATGCGCCGGAAGCGCGACGACCAGCAGGAAGGCCACCACCAGGATCGTGCTCTCGTTCTCGAACCGAGACCAGAGCATCGGCATCACGACACCGGCAAAGGCTCCTGCCGCCGCAGCATGGAGGGGTGTGGGAGTGAATTTCACGGAGCCTTGCCCAGGTGTCTGACCAACCGGGAGTCTAGGGCCCGCTCGCGCAGACGCGCACCCAGTGCCTCGTTTCGTCTGTTGTTCGCCGCTCGGCCGCCAAGTAGTATCGACTCCCTCTCTTCTTCACATCACGGAGGTCATATGGCCGGTTGGTATGAACTTTCAAAGAACGCCAAGGGACAGTACTCCTTCGTACTCAAGGCAGCTAACAGCGAGGTGATTCTTCGCAGTGAGCAGTATGAGAGCAAGGCATCCGCCGAGAGCGGCATCGCTTCGGTGCAAAAGAACAGTGGCCTCGACGATCGGTACGAGCGCAAGGACGCATCGGACGGGCGTTTCTACTTCAACCTCAAGGCCGCCAATCACCAGATCGTCGGGACCAGCCAGATGTACCAGTCTGCAGCTGGCCGCGACAACGGCATCGCGTCCGTCAAGACCCATGGGCCCTGCACCACGGTCAAGACCGAGGCCTGAGCCTCTCAGGTGAAACGATCAGAGGCAGTCGGGTGACTGCACGGCCTGCAGCACGACCTGGTTGCCCGCTTCGCGCTCGCGGCTGCGCAGCCACCAGACGGCGCCTTTCTTGATCACCCAGTCTTGCGCCACCTGGCCCAGCAGCAGGGCCGCCACCTGGCCCAGCGTGGGCTGATGCCCGACCACCAGCACCGGCTCGTTGGCCTCGGGCCAGCGGGTCACGCTGAGCAAGGCGGTGACCGAGGCTTCTGGCCCGAGCAATTGCACGGTCTTGAAGTGCCGATCGAGCGCCTTGGCCGTCTGCTGCGTGCGCAGCGCCGGGCTCACCAGGATGCGGGTTGAATGCGCGAGGCGCTGGTTCAGCCACTCGGCCATGCGCTGAGCCTGCCGCTCGCCCTTGGGCGTGAGCGCACGTTCGAGGTCGGTCTGGCCCTCGCGCAGCACATGGGCTTCGGCATGGCGCCACAGGATCAGGTCCATCAAACCGTTCTCATGCGATGTAGCGCTGCATCAGCGCTTGTTGAGCGCTCGGGCCTTCGGTGCCCACTCGCACGTAGCTGCCGTCGGCCTGCAGCTCCCAGGCGTCTTGCCTGTCATGCAGATAGGGCACCAGGCATTCATCGATCACACGCTGGCGCAGCGCGGCATCGCGCACCGGCCAGGCCACCTCGATGCGGCGGAACATGTTGCGGCTCATCCAGTCGGCGCTCGACAGGAACAGCGCTTCATCGTCTTCGCTCGGGCCCCAGCGGAAGTACAGCACGCGCGAGTGTTCGAGCAAGCGCCCCACCACCGAGCGCACGCGGATGCGGTCGGTGAGCCCGGCGATGCCAGGCGGCAGCATGCAGGCACCGCGCACGATGAGGTCGATGTCGGCCCCCGCCTGGCCGGCGGTGATGAGCGCATCGATCAGCGGGATGTCGGTCAACGCATTGACCTTGGCCACGATGCGTGCCGGTTTGCCCTCGCGTGCCGCCTGCGTCACCAGCTCCACATGCTTGAGCATCTGCTTGTGCAAGGTGAACGGCGCTTGCAGCAGCTGGCGCAGCGCGCGGGTCTTGCCCAGGCTGGCGAGCTGCTGGAACACGGCGTCGGCGTCCGAGGTCAGGTCGGGGTCGGCGGTGAGGTAACCCACGTCGGTGTAGAGCCGCGCGGTCTTGGGGTTGTAGTTGCCTGTGGAGAGGTGAGCGTAGCGGCGAAGGCGCCCTTCTTCGCGGCGCGTCACCAGCAGCAGCTTGGCATGCGTCTTCAGGCCCACGATGCCGTACACCACCTGCGCGCCCACGGCCTCCAGCCGCTCGGCCCAGTTGATGTTGGCCTCTTCGTCGAAGCGGGCTTTCAGCTCGACCACGGCCATCACTTCCTTGCCGCGGCGCGCGGCTTCGATCAGCAGGTCCATCAGCGGCGACTCGCTGCCGGTGCGGTAGATGGTCTGCTTGATGGCGAGCACGTCGGGGTCTTCGACCGCTTCGCGCAGGAACTGCACCACCGGCTCGAACGACTCGAACGGGTGGTGCATCAGCACATCACCCGCCCGCAGCCGCTCGAAGATCGATTCATCGCGCGACAGGCCGGCCGGCCACGGCGCGTCATAGGGCTTGAAGCGCAGGTGCGGCGCATTGGCGGTGTCGATCAGCGCGTTCAGGCGCACCAGGTTCACCGGGCCGTTGACGTGGTACAGCGCGGCGGCGGGCAACGCAAACTGCGTCAGCAAGAACTCCGACAGCTCTGGCGGGCAGGTGTTGACCACCTCCAGCCGGATGGCCTGGCCGAAGTGCCGCGTGGTCAACCCCGAGCGCAGCGCCTGGCGCAGGTTGACCACGTCTTCTTCGTCGACCGCGAGGTCGGAGTCACGCGTCAGGCGGAATTGCGAAAACGCCTCGACCTCGCGGCCCGGGAACAGCTCGGCCAGGTGCGCGCGGATCACGCTGGTCAGCAACACGAAGGCCTGCCCGCCATTGGCCAGGTGGTCAGGCAGGCGGATCACCCGCGGCAGCACCCGCGGCACCTTGACGATGGCGATGGTGTTCTCGCGGCCGAAGGCGTCTTGCCCACTCAGGCGCGCAATGAAGTTGAGCGACTTGTTGGCCACCTGCGGAAACGGGTGCGATGGGTCGAGCCCCACCGGCACCAGCAGCGGGCGCACCTGGCGCTGGAAGAACTGGTCGACCCAGCGGCGCTGCGCGTCGTTGCGGTCGGCGTGGTTCAGGATGTGGATGCCTTCGCGCTGCAAGGCAGGCATCACCTCGTCGTTGAAGGCCCGGTACTGGTCGTCGATCAGGGTGTGCGCGTCGGCGGCCACCGTTTCCAGGTCGCGCAGCGAAACACCGGCGCCCGGCTGGCGGGCGGCTTCGATGTAGTCGGCAAAACGCACCTCGAAGAACTCGTCCATGTTCGACGAGACGATGCAGATGTAGCGCAGCCGCTCCAACAACGGCACGTCATCTCGCCGCGCTTGCGCCAGCACACGGCGGTTGAACTCCAGGATCGAGCTTTCGCGGTTGAGCAGCGCGGGTTTGCGGGGAGCCTGAGTCATGAAACCAGTTTATGAATCTTTTGCGACGGTTTTGTGACGCTCGCCGGCTCTTTGTGACAGGCCGGCACCAGGTGGTCGACGAACTGGCGGCAGACCTCGCCCCAGTCGAACTGCAGGGCACGCCGGCGCGCGGCGCTGCGCGGGATGTCGAGCGCGCGCAAGGCCGCAATGCGCAGATCGTCGTGCAACACGCCACCATCGTCGGCGTTGTGCTGTGGCGCCACCACGTCCAGCGGGCCCGGCACGGGGTAGGCCGCCACCGGCGTGCCGCAGGCCATGGCCTCCAGCATCACCAGGCCGAAGGTCTCCGAACAACTGGGGAAGACGAACGCATCGGCTGCGCTGTAGATATGAACCAGCTCGGGGCGAGGCACCACGCCGCGCCAGTGCACCTGCGGGTAGTCGCGCTGCAAACGCTGCTCGAGCGGGCCCACGCCGTAGACCACCTTGGAGCCGGGCAGGTCGAGCTTCAGGAAGGCTTCGAGGTTCTTTTCGTAGCTCACCCGACCCACATACAAGAACACCGGCCGCGGCAGGCCCAGGTCGGCGCCCGCTTCGGGCTTGAAGAGACTCAGGTCGACCCCGTGCGACCACTGCTTCAGCGGCGCAAACCCGTGGCCTTTCAAGAGGTCGAACATGCCCACGCTCGGCACCATGATGCCGCTCGACTTGGCGTGAAAGCGCCGAAACCAGGCATAGCCCCAGCGCTCGGGGATGTGCAGCGCACGCGCCAGGATGTCGGGGAAGCGGGTGTGAAAGGCCGTCGTGAAGGCCCAGCCGCGGCGCAGGCAATGGCTCCGCGCGGCCGCGCCGAGCGGGCCTTCGGTGGCGATGTGGATGGCATCGGGCTCTGCCGCGTCGAGCAGCTCGCGCACCTTGCGCCCAGGGCGCCAGGCCAGCTCGATCTCGCGGTAGCCCGGGCAGGGGAAGCGCTTGAACCCCGAGGGTTCGATCAGCACCACCTCGTGGCCCATCGCGATCAAACCCTGCTGCAGCTCGACCAGCGTGGTCACCACGCCATTGACCTGCGGCGCCCAGGCGTCGGTGACGAGGGCGATCTTCATGCGAGCACCTCCAGCGCGGCCACGGCCACCATTCGCCGCTCGCGCATCACCGCCGCCCAGTCGACGATCTCCAGCCGGCCGTCGGTGTGCTCGGCCAGTGCGGTGAGGCTTTCGACCCAATCACCATCGTTGGCGTAGACGATGCCGTCGATCTCGCGCAGCTCGGCGTGGTGGATGTGACCGCAGACGACCCCTTGCGCGCCGCGGCGCCGCGCTTCCTTGGCCACCGCGGCCTCGAAGTCGCCGATGAAATTGACCGCGCGCTTGACCTTGAGCTTGAGGTACTTCGACAAGCTCCAGTACGGCAGCCCCATGCGCGCGCGCAGCGAGTTGAGGTGGCGGTTGAGCTTGAGCGTGAACTCATACAGCGAGTCGCCCACGTGGGCCAGCCATTTGGCGCACTGGATCACGCCGTCGAAATAGTCGCCATGGGTGACCCAGAGCTTGCGGCCGTCAGCGGTCTGGTGTGTCCACTCTTCGGCCACGTCGATGCCGCCGAAGTTGTGCCCGACATAACGGCGCGCGAACTCGTCGTGATTGCCGGGGATGAAGATCACGCGCGTGCCCTTGCGCGCCTTGCGCAACAGCTTTTGCACCACGTCGTTGTGCGCCTGCGGCCAGTACCAGCTGCGGCGCAGCTGCCAGCCATCGATGATGTCGCCGACGAGGAACAGGTGCTCGCACTCGGTGTGCTTCAAGAAGTCGAGCAGTGCCTTCGCCTGGCAGCCGGGGGTGCCCAGGTGCAGGTCGGAGATCCACAGGCTGCGGTAGTGGCGCTTGTTTTCCTTCGGCGCGTCGTCATCGCCTCCGGCGTTGGGAGCGGTGGTCCATGCGTTCAGGAAGGCGGCTTCTCTTTGCATGGAATGGCATGGTCGTCCACCGATGTGACGGGGCCGTGAAGGGGCGGTGACGTTTCGTGCACCCGATAATCCCGCTCATGCACCTGCTGATCCCCTTCGCCTCGGCCCTCTCCGAGCGCGGCACGCACACCATGCGCAGGCTGAATCTCCCGCACCTGACCCGGTTGTTGGCCCTCCTGACCCCGACCGAGACCCTCGGCACCGACGAATACAGCCTCACCCCACCGCACGAACGTGCTCTGGCCCACGCCCTCGGTTGGACGGGCGACGACGGCACCCTGCCATGGGCTGCACGCAACGCAGCGCAAGATGGTGTCGACATCGGCAGCCAGGCCTGGGGCCAGCTCACCCCCGTGCACTGGCACGTGGGCGCAGAGCAGGTGAGCCTGCCCGACCCGCAAGCCCTGCACCTGAGCGCGCAGGAGTCGCACACCTTGTTCGAAGCCGTGCGCCCGCTGTTCGAAAGCGAAGGCTGGGTCATGGCCTGGGGCGCCCCCACGCGCTGGTATGCCGCACACGACTCGCTCGACGGCCTGGCCAGCGCCTCGATCGACCGCGTGATCGGCCGCAACATCGACCTGTGGATGCCCACGACACCCCAGGCCCGCCTGATCCGCCGCTTGCAGAACGAAGTGCAGATGCTGCTCTACCAACAGCCCTTGAACGACGCGCGTGTGGGCCAGGGCGCACTGCCGGTCAATTCGTTCTGGCTCAGCGGCTGCGGCCGCGCGCAACCGAGCCCCACGCCCGCCGGCCTGGTGCAGACCGACAGCCTGCGTGGCCCCGTGCTGAGCTCGGACTGGACGGCCTGGGCCGAGGCCTGGCGCGCGCTCGACGCCGCTGAGGTGCAACAAGCGCTGAAGCTCGCACGACAAGGTGAGCCCGTCACGCTCACGCTGTGCGGCGAGCGCTTCGCCCAGCGCTTCGAGCTGACGTCGCAGCCCCTGTGGTCGCGCCTGGGCAAGCGCATCTCGCCACCGCCCTTGTCGCCTGTACTGGAAGCCCTGTGAGCACGCCCAAGATCACCCTGCGCGAGGTGCCGCCCCGCACTGTGTGGGCGCTCGAACAAGCCGGCGTGCACCCGCTGCTCGCGCGCCTGTTCGCCGCACGCGGCGTGCGCAGCCCCGACGAGCTCGATGACGGCCTCGCCCGCCTGCTGCCACCGACCGAGCTGCTCGGCACGCAAGCGGCGGCGCGGTTTCTGGCCGACGCCATCGCCGCCCATCAGCGCCTGTGCGTGGTGGCCGACTACGACTGCGACGGCGCGACCGCCTGCACCGTGGCACTGCGCGGCCTGAAGCTGCTCGGTGCACGTGCCGACACGCTGCACTACGTGGTACCTGACCGCACGGTGCACGGCTACGGCCTCACGCCGGCCATCGTCGACCTGGCCATGCAGAAGAAGCCCGACGTGCTGCTGACCGTCGACAACGGCATTGCGAGCCTCGCCGGCGTGGCCCACGCACGTGCACTCGGCCTGGCCGTGGTGGTGACCGACCACCACCTGCCGGCCAAGGAAGACGACGTGATCGTGCTGCCCGACGCCACGGTGATCGTGAACCCCAACCAGCCCGGCTGCGGCTTCGCGAGCAAGAACCTCGCCGGTGTCGGCGTGATGTTCTACGTGCTGCTCGCACTGCGCACCGAGCTGCGCGAGCGTGGTGTGTTCACACCCGAGAGCCAGCCGCGCCTCGATGCGCTGCTCGACCTGGTGGCGCTCGGCACCGTGGCCGACGTGGTGAAGCTCGACGCCAACAACCGCCGCCTGGTGGCGCAAGGCCTCAAGCGCATTCGCAGCGGCAAGATGCAACCCGGTGTGGCGGCGCTGTTCACCGCCGCGGGCCGCGACTTCACGCGCGCCAGCGGCTTCGACTTCGGCTTTGCGCTCGGGCCGCGCATCAACGCCGCAGGTCGTTTGTCTGACATGTCGCTCGGCATCGAGTGCCTGCTCACCGACGACCCGGCACGCGCCAGCGAGCTCGCGCAGATGCTCGACGGCATCAACCGCGAGCGGCGCGACGTGGAGAGCGGCATGCGCGAGCAGGCCGAGGCCATGCTGGAGACGCTGATGCCCGAAGGCGAAGCCCCGCCCGCACTGGCCATCTACGACCCCGAGTTCCACGAAGGGGTGGTGGGCATCGTGGCTTCACGCCTGAAAGACCGCGTGCACCGCCCCACCTTCGTGTTTGCGCTGGGGCAAGACGGTTTCCTGAAAGGCTCGGGCCGCTCGATCTTGGGCTTTCACCTGCGCGATGCGCTCGATTTGGTGAGCAAACGCCACCCCGGTGTGTTGAAAAAGTTCGGCGGCCACGCCATGGCGGCCGGTTGCACCCTGGCCGAAGAAGATTTCGACACCTTCGACGCCGCCTTCCAGCAGGTGGCGAGCGAGTGGCTGGACTCCGCCACCCTCTCGCGCACGCTGATGAGCGATGGCCCGCTGCCCGCGCAGTATTTCAACCTCGAGACCGTGCGCTCGCTCGACGCGCAGGTGTGGGGCCAGGCCTTCGAGGCGCCGGTGTTCAGCGACGAGGTGGAGGTGGTCTCACAACGGCTGGTGGGCGAGAAGCACCTCAAGCTCGCGGTGCGCCACGCCGGCGCGGTGCGCGACGCCATCTGGTTCGGCCACAGCGAGCCGGTGGCCGACAAGGTGACACTGGCCTACCAGCTGCGCGTGGACGAATACAACGGCCAGCAACGGCTGCAGATGATCGTGGAGGCGGCGCGCTGAGCGCTGCCGCCGCCGCGCATCAGGCGGCGCTCAACGGGTCGGCCTCGGCAGCGGCCACCTTGGCGCGCAGCATCAGCAGGTCGACGATGGCCTCGGCCGTCACCGGTCGGCTGAAGAGGTAGCCCTGCGCACAGTCACACCCCAGCGAGTTCAGGTAGTCGCGCTGCGCCACGGTCTCGACGCCCTCGGCCACCACGGTGAGCGAGAGGCTGCGCGCCATCGAGATGATGGCCGAGGTGATCGCTGCGTCGTCGGCACTCTCGGGCAGGTCCTTGACGAAGGTTCGGTCGATCTTCAGCTTGCCGATGGGCAGGCGCTTGAGGTAGGCGAGTGACGACAAGCCCGTGCCGAAATCGTCGACCGCCACCTGGATGCCCAGCTCGCGCAGCGCGGCCAGCTGGGCCACGTTGCTTTCGATGTCTTCCACCATCGAGTGCTCGGTGATCTCGATCTCGAGCCGGCGGGGGTCGATGCCGGAGGCCGCGAGCGCGAGGTCGATCTGCGCCTTGAGCCCGCGTCGAATCTGACGGGCCGAGACGTTCACGGCGACAAAAAAGCCGTCATGGCCGGCCGCGCTCCAGGCGTTCATCTGCTGGCAGGCGGTGTGCAGCACCCATTGCCCGATGTCGACAATGATCCCGCTGTACTCGGCCACCGGGATGAACTCCACCGGCGAGATCACCCCCAGCTGCGGGTGCACCCAGCGCAGCAGGGCCTCCACGCCGATCAGGCGCTCGGTGCGCAGGTCGACGATGGGTTGGTACACCAGGCGCAGCTCGTTGCGCGAGATGGCCTCGCGCAAGTCGGCTTCCATGCGCATGCGCTTGTCTGCGCCGCGGTGCATGTCGGCGTGGAACAGCGCATAGGTGTTCTTGCCCATGCTCTTGGCTTCGTACATGGCGCTGTCGGCGGCACGGATCAGGCCTGCGGCGCTGTCGGCATCGCCCGGGAACTGGGCCACGCCCACGCTGCCGCGCACGCGCAGCTCGTGCACGCCCACCTTCAAGGGCTCGTCGAAGGCCAGCATGGCGGCCTGCCCGAGAAACTGCATGTGGGTGGCATCGGCGACACGAGGCGACAGGATCACGAACTCGTCGCCACCGAAGCGGAACGCCACGTCGGACGGCCGCATGAACTGCGTCAAGCGCGACGCCAGGGCGCGCAAGAGCTCGTCACCCACGCTGTGCCCCAATGTGTCGTTGACGACCTTGAAATCATCGAGGTCGAGCAACAGCAGCGCAAAACCATCGCTCGTGCGGCCCACGGTCTCGATCAGGCGCTGGATCTGCTCGTTGGCGGCATGGCGGTTTCGCAGGCCGGTGATCGGGTCGTAGTAGGCCAGGTAGTCGAGCCGCTGCTCGGTGGCATCGAGCTCACGCCGAATGCCGAACACCAGCGCGAAGGCCAACCCGAACGCCAGCACGCTCGCCAGCAGGGTGATGGCCACATAGGTGGCCACACGGTCGTGCAGCGGCCGCAGGCTGACGCGCAAGTGGACGCTGCCGACCTCGCGCGTGCCTTCGCGCACCAAGGCCTTCACGTGCAAGCGCCCGTCTTCGAACACATGACCCTCTCGCGGCACCCTGGCCGAGGCGGCCTTGTCACCGGTCGGGACGCCGGGAGCCACATAGCTCGCCACGGTGTGGCCTTGAGCGTCGTGCAGGTCGGCGCGCTCGATGGCCGCCGAGGACCCGAGGCCCGCCAGCGTCTGCGCCGCCGCGGCGACATCGTTGAACAAAATCGCTGCCGAGCTGTTTTCGGCCGCGATGCGGGCCTGCGCGGTCACGTCATCGACCAGCGCCGAGCGTTGCGAGACATAGACGAACACGTCGAAGATCAGGCCGGACACGAGCAAGGCGGTGCACACGCTCACCACCACCGCGCGCGTCAGGCGCCGCCCGAGCTGCGGGCCGGTGGGCGTTCGAAACGGGTCTTTGCGGCGCTCGGGGTTCATCGGTCGTTCACCCGGCGCGCGAGCCGCAAGAGCTTGGAGCTGAACTGCAGCCGCGCCTGACGCGCCGCCTCCAGATTCACGTCGAAGCCGATGCGCCCGCCAACATGCCGCAGAACAATGGCGGCCTGGGGCAATGGGGAATCGACGTCATCGCTGATCACCAACGCCATCGACACCTGGTCCGGCTTGGCCGCGGCCAGGCGCGCGCTGTCGGCGGCATCCAGGTAGACCGCGTGGCAGGCCGCGCGGGAGGCGCCGGCGGGGAGATCCCGAACGTCGAGCAACTGGCTGCGAACCGGCCTCCCCTGCAGGGCCTTGAGCGGCGCATTCAGGGCATTCGACGGGCTCACGCACAAGACCATGCTGACGGTACTCGCTGCCACCGCATCGACGGGCCACTCCACGAACAGCAGCAGGTTGAAGACGATGGCCGCCTTCAGCTCCTGCTCTTCTACCGCCCACGCCGGCGATGCGCCCAGCGCAGCCAGCAAGGCCAGCCCTCGGGTCCAGCGGCGTGCAAATACGGACATGAACACGCTCTAGAACGCCAGCTTCAGCTCGACGCGCCAGCTCCGCCCGTCCTGCGGCGTGACGGGTTGCAGCACGGAGTCGCCGCCGGGGTCGTCGGGCCGGCGATCGAACACGTCGTACAGGCTGAATGAGACATGGCTGCGATCGCCAGCCCAGGCCCGCGACAGGGTGAGATGGGTCACGCCGTACCCCGCCACGTCGCCGCGCCGGCTGACCAGCAGGGTTTGTGTGCCGGCGGTCCAGCCGCTTGCCACAGGCAGCACGAGTGCCAGCTTGCCCAGGCGCAGCACGGAACGGTTCGCCTCGCTGTCATCGGACTGGTTGCGCGCGCTTTGCACGCTGTAGTTGCTGCGCAGGCGTGCGCCTGTCGACCACACGCGCTCGAACTCCAGCTCCAGGCCGCGCGTGCGCATCGAGGCAAGGTTGTTGAAAACGAGCGCGCCGTCGGCCGGGTCGACGGTTTGCGCCAGCAGCTTTTCGGCACGGTTGCCGTAGGCCGACACCAGCCAGCGGCTCGAAGTCGACGGCCGGTACTCCAGCACCGCCTCGGTGCCACTCACGCGCTCGTTCTCCAGGTTGGCGTTGCCCTTGTAGGGGACCGTTCCCTCGATGGCGTAGTAGCGCTCGTAGGCATTGGGGGCGCGGAAAGCCCGGCCGTGGATCAGCTTGAGCACCACGTCATCGTGCGGGCGCGAGATCAGTGCCAGGCGGGGGCTGAATTCGGACGACGTCGCGCCATCCGAGATGCGGTCGTAGCGCAGGCCTGCGGTGATGGACAGGCGCGGCGACAGGGCCCATTGGTCTTCTGCAAACACCGACCGGCGCGAGCTGCTGCGGTGATCGTCGAGGTAGACCGCCGGGTCCGGGTCCACGTCGACGTTGCCCTGGTCACTGCGGGGCGAATTCTGCAGATCCAGCCCCACGACCAGCTTGTGGTCAGCGAACTGCTGGGTGTACAGATTCGTCTCCAGGCCCCACCAGCGCGACGCAGCCCAGTCGCGGTTGAGGGTGAGTGGCGGGTAGTCCACCATGTAGTCGCCATCAAACCGGTAACGCCCGGCGTAGACCCTGAGCTTCCAGAGGTTGGCGGCGTCGATGCGGTGCGCCAGCGTGGCATCGGCCAGCGTGATCGCGTCGCGGTAGACGTTGCTTGTGTCACCGAACACCGCCCCGGGCACCGCCGTCGCGCCCTTGATGCGGTCGGCGTGCACCAGCGTCGCCGTCACTTCGGCTTGCTGGTACTTGAGGTAGAGCTGCTCGCCGCGTTCGTGGTCGGTTCGTTGGCTGGTGCCGCCATTGGGGTCAGAGTCGAGCGACGAATACGTCACGTCGCTCCCGCCGGCCCGGCGCTTGTTGGCCGACGCCAACAGCAGACCCTGCTCACCGATGGGCTGGGTGGCCGACATGCGCAACTGGCGCCACGTGCCGCTGCCGGCGATCACCGACACATCGCCGCCCGAGCGAGCCCCGGCACGGCGTGTCACCACGTTGACGACACCGAACAGCGCATTGCCGCCGTGCACGGCAGAACCTTGACCGGGAATGAATTCGATGCGTTCGACCAGGTCGATGTCGAGCGGGAACTCGGTGCCCAGGAAGGCCTGGTCGAACACCGTGTCATTGACACGATTTCCGTCAATGAGCAACAAAATGCGCGTGTTGTAGTCGCCCGCGGTGGCGTAGCCACGCACCCCCAGATAGGAATAAGTGCGGTCCGACGACACCACCAGGCCGCGCACCGATTGCAGCGCGTCGCCGAGCGTGCGGTAACCCAGCGCACGTATTTCGTCGGCCCCGATCACGGTCGCCGACGAGGCCGACTCGCTCAGCCGCAGCGCAAACTTCGAGGCGGCCGTGACTTCAAGATCGAGCAGCTGATCCAGCGGCACCGAGGCCAGGTCTTGCGCGAAGGAAGCGCCTGCCATCGCTCCGAAGGCCACGGCCACGGCATGCCCTCGCCATCGCGCTGCGCCGCGTTGCGTCTTGTCGCTTGCTTGCTTCACCATGGTCTCCAGAACGGTCAGCGGGTGCCTCGAAACACAGGGCGCCAGGCAAACGGGTCACCCTCCGGGCACGGCACCCGGGAACGAGATGACCCCTCAGGTGTATCGGCCGGCCAGGGGATTTATTGAACCCACCGAACTTTGTTCGTGAGTTACGTCACCAAGCAGGTGATCGTGCGAAGGCCTTCGGCCGCCGTATTGGCCGTTGCAATCGGTTTCGGTCACTTGACCCCTGGCTGATCTACTGCAGCCTGCATCGGACCCGTCTGACCCCACCTGAAGGCATCACCACCATGAGCAAATCCAACAACGGCCGCCCGGGTCACCCAGACCTCAAGCGACGCGCCGGCCTCGCCCGCCTGGGGGCGCTGTGGGCTGCCATCGCGGTGGCCCCCTTGGCCAGTTGTGGGTCGGGTGATGACAGCCCGCCGCCACCGCCATCCGCGCCGCCGCCGCCATCGACGCCGGCCCGCGCCACGGTCATCAACAGCACCTTGGCCAACCCCTGGGGCATGGCCTTCCTGCCCGATGGCCGCATCCTGGTCACACAAAAAGGCGGCAGCATGGTGGTGTTGAGTGCCGATGGCACGACCAAGTCGAACCCGCTGTCCGGTGTGCCCGCCGTGGTGTCGTCGGGCCAGGGTGGCCTGCTCGACGTGGTGCTCGACCCCGACTTCGCCACGCCCGGCTCCAACTGGGTCTACTTCGCTTACTCCGAAGCAGGCACCGGCGGCAGCGGCACCGCAGTCAACCGGGGCCGGCTCGACCTGGCCAGCGGGCAGCTGCTCGACGTCCCGCTCACGCCCCTCTTCCAGCAGTTGCCCAAGGTCGGTGGCGACGGCCATTTCGGCTCGCGGCTCGCTTTCCGGGCCGACAAGACGCTGTTCATCACGCTCGGTGAGCGCCAGCAAGGCAGCCCGGCACAGAGCCTCACCAGCCACCTGGGCAAGGTGGTGCGCATCAACCGAGATGGCAGCATCCCTACCGATAACCCGAACATGGGTGCTGGGGCCTCGCCGGGCATCTGGAGCTACGGCATACGCAACCCTCAAGGTGCCGCCATCCACCCCGCCACCGGCGAGTTGTGGGAGCTGGAACACGGCCCGCAAGGCGGCGACGAACTCAACATCGCCCGCGCGGGCCAGAACTACGGCTGGCCCAACGTGAGCTACGGCTGCAACTACGGCGCCACCACCCCCGGCTGCGAGATCGGTGGCGGCGTGCATGCGCCGCAATACACCGAGCCGGTGAGCCGCTGGCCCGCGCCGGGCACGCCCACACCTTATTCGTCGATCGCCCCCAGTGGCCTCACCTTCTACACCGGCAGCGGCTTCCCGGAATGGCAGGGCAATGTGTTCCTGGGTGCATTGGCCGGCACGGCCTTGTGGCGCGTGGTGCTCAACGGCAATGTGGAGGTCTCACGCGAACGGTTGTTCGCCTCGTTGGGCCAACGCATCCGCTGCGTGAAACAAGGTCCGGATGGCTGGCTCTACTTCCTGACCGACAGCGGGCGGCTGTACAGGGTCGATCGCTGAGCCGGGGCAGACAGTCGCCCTGCTGACATCGTCGGAAGGACTGCCTGCCTACAATCCCGGCGTGAGCATTCTCAACGCCGACCTGCATTGCCATTCCGTTGTTTCCGATGGCACGCTCGAACCCGAAGCCCTGGCGGCACGCGCACGTGCCAATGGGGTCGACCTGTGGGCCCTGACCGACCACGATGAAGTGGGCGGCCAGCACCGTGCCCGCGAGGCCGCGCGTGTGCACGGCATGGCCTACCTCACCGGCACCGAGATCTCGATCACCTTTGCCGACACCACGGTGCACATCGTCGGCCTGGGCTTCGACCCCGACGACGTGGCGCTGCAGGCGGGCCTGCTGGCCACACGAGGCGGTCGTGAAGCGCGTGCACGCGACATGGCCGCGGGCCTGGCACGGGTCGGCATCCACGGCGCATTCGAAGGTGCGCTCAAGTACGTGAGCAACCCCGAGCTGATCTCGCGCACGCACTTTGCGCGCCACCTGGTCGAGAGTGGCATCTGCCAAGACACCTACGAGGTGTTTCGCAAGTACCTGGTGGAAGGCAAGCCCGGCTATGTGCCACACCGCTGGGCTTCGCTCGGCGATTCGGTGCGCTGGATCACGCAGGCCGGCGGCATCGCCGTCATTGCACACCCGGGCCGCTACAAGTTCACCCCGAACGAGGAATACGCCTTGTTCAGCGAGTTCAAGACCCATGGCGGCCAGGGCGTCGAGGTGGTGACGGGCAGCCACACCACGGCGGAGTACGCCAAGTACGCCGACACCGCGCTCGAGTTCGGCCTGCTGGCCTCGCGCGGCTCCGACTTTCACAGCCCCGCCGAGAGCCACATCGACCTCGGCACCCTGCCGGCGCTGCCCAAGAAGCTCACCCCCGTGTGGGAAGCCTTGAGCGAGCGGGTGCAGCACCCGTGAGCCGGGCGCCGTCACTGCCAGGCGGCGCCAAGGCCCGGCCTCTGCTGGGCATCGGTCTCATCCTCACGATGGGCATGTGCTTCGCCACCCTCGACACCACAGCCAAATACCTCGGCCAGGTGTTGCCGGTGATCGTGGGCCTGTTTGCTCGCTATGCGCTGCAAGCGTTGATCATGGGCGTGTGGCTGGCGGTGCGCTGGGCACGCGGCGGTGGCAACCTGTTTCGCAGCGAGCACCCGAAGTTCCAGACCCTGCGGGGCTCACTGCTGTTGGCCACCAGCGCGCTGTTGTTCTTCGGCATCCAGTACATGCCGGTGGCCGAGTTCACCTCGGTGGGCATGCTCACGCCGGTGCTGGTGACGGTGCTGGCTGCGACCTTCTTGCACGAGCATGTGTCTGTGCTGCGTGCGGCGCTGGTGGTCGGCGGCTTCATCGGCGCGCTGATCGTGGTGCGCCCAGGCAGCGGGTTATTCGGATGGGTGGCAGCCATTCCGCTGGCGATGGCGCTCATCTACGCGGGGTTTCAGCTGCTGACGCGCCGGCTCTCGCACCTGGAGCACCCGCTGACCACGCACTTCTACACCGGCCTCGTGGGCACGGTGATCGTCGGCATCGTGGCGCTGGCATTCCAGCCGACGCAGGCCTGGGCCGCGCTGCAGACCGCGCCGCCTTCGATCTGGGCGCTGCTGGTGCTGGCGGGCTGTGCCGGCACGGCCGGCCACCTATGCCTGATCCTCGCGCTGGGTGTCGCGCCGATGCCGGTGCTGATGCCCTTCACCTACATGCAGATTGCATTCGCCAGCTTCACCGGCTGGCTGGTGTTCAAGCACGTGCCCGATGGCTGGGCCTTCGTTGGCATGGCGGTGGTGGCAGCCTGCGGCGCGGGCTCGGTGTGGCTCAACCTGCGCGAGAGCGCAGCAGCGCAGCGCATCGCACCAAGTGAATCGGCTTTGACAGCGGACTGAGCCATGCCCAAGGTCATTGAAGTCCACCCCGAGAACCCGCAGGCGCGGCTGCTCAAGCAGGCCGCGCAGATCCTGCACGACGGCGGCATCGCGGCGGTGCCCACCGATTCGAGCTACGCGCTGGTATGCCACCTCGACGACAAGGCGGCAGCCGAGAAGCTGCGCCGCATCCGCGAGGTCGACGACAAACACCACCTCACGCTCCTGTGCCGCGACCTCTCCGAGCTCGCAAGCTACGCGCGTGTCGACAACAAGCAATACCGCCTGCTGAAACTCGGCACACCAGGGCCGTTCACCTTCATCCTGGAAGCCACCAAGGAAGTGCCACGCCGGGTGTCGCACCCATCGCGCCGCACCATCGGCCTGCGGGTGCCGGATCACAAGATGCTGCAAGAGCTGCTCGACATCTTTGGCCAGCCGCTGCTGTCGACCACCTTGATCGCGCCCGGCGAGACCGAGCCGATGAACGACCCCGATGAAATCCGCGAGCGTTTTGCGGGCCAGGTGCAGGCGGTGGTCGACGCCGGCGCCTGCCCGGCGCAGCCGACCACAGTGGTCGACCTCACGGGTGAGCTGCCGCTGCTCGGGCGGGTGGGCCGGGGTGACCCGGCGCGTCTGGGCTTGGTGGCGGCGTAGGCCTCAGGCCTTCAGCGCCGCCGTCACCACGATCTCGATCTTCCACTCCGGCTTGGCAAGCTTCGCCTGCACCGTGGCTCGCGGTGGTGCGTCACCGGGGGCGACCCAGTCGTCCCATACCTCGTTCATGCCGGAAAAATCGGCCATGTCGGCGAGAAAGATCTGCGCCATCAGGATGTGCGCGTTGTCGGTGTGGGCCTCGGCGAGCAGCTTGTCGACCATGGCCAGCACCTGGCGCGTCTGGCCTCGGATGTCTTGCGTGGTGTCGTCGGGCACCTGGCCGGCGAGGTAGACGGTGCCGTGGTGAATGGCCATCTCCGACAAGCGGTCACCCACATGAAAACGGCGTACTGCGTGGGTCATGACTTCTTCCCTTTGTGTGGTGTCGGGGCCGCGGCCTTCTGGCCGAGCTTGCTTTCGGTGCCGGCGATGAGCTTCTGGATGTTGGCGCTGTGGCGCCAGACCAGCAGCAGGCCCATCACAACCGTCACCAGGGCGATCGGCCCGCCGCCCCAGATCAGCAGCTGGTAGAACGGCGCGAACACCGCGGCCACGATGGACCCCAGCGACGAGTAGCGAAAGAAGGCCACGATGATCACCCAGGTGAGCAGCGTGGCCAGACCCAGCCAGGGGTTGAAGGCGAACAGCACGCCGGCCGCCGTGGCCACGCCCTTGCCGCCCTGGAAGCGAAAGAACACCGGCCACAAATGGCCGAGGAAGGCCGCCAGCCCGACGAGTGCGATGGTGCCCGTGCGCAGCCCGTAGGGCTCGCCATACAGGTCGACCAGCAGCACCGGCACATAACCCTTCAAGGCGTCGAACAGCAGCGTGAGAACGGCCGCCGTCTTGTTGCCCGAGCGCAGCACGTTGGTGGCACCGGGGTTGCCCGAGCCGTAGCTGCGCGGGTCTGACAGGCCCATCACTCGGCTGACGATCACGGCGAACGACAGCGAGCCGATCAGATACGCCACCAGTGCGGCAGCGGCAGGGTAGAAGGTCTCCATCAGTCAGGGGCGGGTGTTTGTGGTTGTGCGGCTATTCTGCACCGGCACATTGCACCGGCTTCGCATTCAGCAGCTCCACCAGCACCTGTGGCGCAATGCCCACGAGGTAGCCACGCCGCCCGCCGTTGATGTAGATGCGAGGCAGCTCCAGCACACTCTGCTCCACGTACACCGGCATGGCCTTCTTGGTGCCGAAGGGCGAGGTGCCACCCACCATGTAGCCGCTGTGGCGCTGCGCCACCTCGGGTTTGCAGGGGGCCACTTTCTTGGTCGCGATCTGGCGCGCGAGGTTCTTGGTGCTCACCTGGCGGTCGCCATGCATCAGCACGATCAGCGGCTTGGCGGCGTCGTCTTCCATCACCAGGGTCTTGACGACGTGGTGCTCGTCAACACCCAGCTGGCGCGCCGATTCGGTGGTGCCGCCGTGTTCGACGTAGTCGTAGACGTGTTCGGTGTAGGGCACGCCACGCGACTTGAGCATCTGCGTGGCGGGGGTTTCGGAGACGTGGTCTTTCTTCGCCATCGTGGATCAGCTCACATTGCAGGGTCGCGGTGTTTCCAGCGGATCGCGTCGATTTCGCTCAACAACTCGGGTGAGAGTTTCACGCTGGCCGCCGCCAGGTTTTCATCAAGCTGCGCTTGGTTCGTCACGCCAATGATCGTGCTCGCCACGCGCCACGAGGTGTAGCAAAACGCCAGCGCCAGCTGCGTGGGTGTGAGGCCGTGCTGGCGTGCCAGCGCGTTGTAGGCGCGCGCCGCTTCGAGCGCCTCGGGTCGGCCCCAGCGCTGCTTGCGTGTGGACTCGAAGGCGGCCAGGCGGCCCAGTGTTTCAGGCCCGTTGAAACCGGTGGCGTCGTACTTGCCGGTGAGCGCCCCGAAGGCCAGCGGCGAGTAGGCGAGCAGCGACACGCCCAGCCGGTACAGCGTCTCATCGAGCCCGTTGTCGAGCGCGCGGCTGTTGAGTGCATACGGGTTTTGCACGCTCACCACACGCGGCAGGCCGTGCTGCTCGGCCAGGTGCACGAACTCGCTCACGCCCCACGGGGTTTCGTTGGAGAGCCCGATGTAGCGCACCTTGCCCGCCTTCACCAGGCCCGCGAAGGCGTCGAGCTGTTCGCGGATCGAGGTGTACTCCTTGTCGTACTTGGGGTCGAAGTACACCGCACCGAAAGCCGGCGCATTGCGGTTGGGCCAGTGGATCTGGTACAGGTCGATGTGGTCGGTGCGCAGGCGCACGAGGCTGTCGTCGCAGGCTTGCACGATGTCGGCCGCGGTGAGGTTCGCGCTGCCGTTGCGGATCCAGTCCATGTTGCGCGACGGGCCCGCCACCTTGGTGGCCAGCACCACCTTGTCGCGCACGCCGGGCCGGGCGGCAAACCAGTTGCCGATGATGCGCTCGGTGGCGCCGTAGGTTTCGCGCCGCGCGGGCACCGAATACATCTCGGCGGTATCGATGAAGTTGATGCCGCTCGCAAGCGCCTGGTCGAGCAGCGAGTGGGCCAGGTCTTCGCCGACCTGCTGCCCGAAGGTCATGGTGCCGAGGCAGATGGAGGTGACGCGCAGGTCGCTGCGGCCGAGGGTGACGTGCTGCATGGTGGCGGGTTGCACAGGTGAAGGAGAAGCCGCGAGTGTGCCGCAAGCGCTCCAAATCGGCTGACGCCCGACAGCCTGGCTTGACGGTCACAATTTACTGTTTTACAGTAAGTTTTTATTGTTTTGCATCATCAACCCATGGACCACGCCCTTCCCTCGCTGCCCAACACCAGCCCGGCCCTGGCCGCCGTCCGGCGCATCGCCTGGTGGGTTCGGGCACTCACCTTGCTGGCAGGCGTGGTGCTGATGTCCCTGCCCCTGGCCTTCTGGCTTGAACCCGCGACGTTTGCCCACGCCCTGAGTGCGATGCCCAAGCCCCGGGTGGCAACGCTCACCCCCACCACTCGGCTGTACGCCGTGGGGGCCTTGCTGCCTCTCATGGCGATGGCCCTGTTCGGGCTGCAGCAGCTGTGGAAGCTGTTCGGTGGCTACGCGCACGGCGAGGTCTTCACCGAGATCGCCGCGATGCGCTTGCGCCGGGTCGGCATCGTCTTGATGCTGGTCTGCCTGGTGAAGCCGCTCACTGGTGCGGTCATGTCGGTCATCCTCAGCTGGCACAACCCGCCTGGCCAGCGCACGCTGACGCTCGGCCTGTCCAGCGACGATTACGTTTCGCTGCTCTCGGGCGCGGTGCTGCTGGCCATTGCGCTCGTGATGCGAGAGGCGGCACGGCTGGCACAGGAAAACGCCGAGTTCGTCTGAAGCACCACCCCATGCCCATCACCGTGCACCTCGACGTGATGCTCGCCCGCCGCAAGATCCGCTCGCGCGAGCTGGCCGAGCGAGTGGGCATCACCGAGCAGAACATCTCGCTCCTCAAGTCAGGCAAGGTGCGCGGCGTGCGCTTCGATACGCTCGCCCGCATCTGCGAAGTGCTGCAGTGCCAGCCCGGCGATCTGCTGGAATACCGCCCCGGCGAAACACCCTCCTCCGAAGGTTCAACCGATGACACGCCTTGACCACCTTGCGGCCGCCTCGCTGCTCTGCCTGGGCCTCACCGCCTGTGCTGGCACCCACTGGGAGCGCAGCTTCTACGAAGGCATGCGCCAAGGCGCCGACAACGCCGCCCGCCAGCCCGGCGGCCGTGCGGTGCCACAAACCACGCGCCTGCCCGACCATGACCAATACGAGCGAGAGCGCCTGCGGCTGATCGGCGCCCCGGCCAAGCCGCTCGGGCCTACGATGCGCTCCGAGCCGGCAACTCGCCCAACACACGCGGAGCAGGAGACACCACCATGAAGCAAGCTGCCAATTCGGCCTACGACATGCTGCACCACGGCTTTCACTGGAAGCTGCCGCGGCGTTTCAACATCGCCGATGTGTGCTGCACCCGTTGGGCCGGCGAAACGCCCGAGGCCACGGCCGTGCTCTACGAACACGAAAACGGCCAGAGCCAACGCTGCAGCTACGGCGAGCTGCAAACCCTGGCCAACCGCCTGAGCCATGCCTTGCAACGCCTGGGCGTGGCGCGCGGCGACCGGGTGGCGATCGTGATGCCACAGCGCATCGAGACCGCCGTGGCGCACATCGCGATCTACCAGCTGGGCGCCGTGGCCATGCCCTTGTCGATGCTGTTCGGCCCCGACGCCCTCGCCTACCGCTTGCAGCACAGCGAGGCCCGGCTGGCGCTGGTCGACGAGAGCGCCATCGGCAACCTGCTGGCGGCGCGCGCCGAGTGCCCTTCACTGCAAACGATCGTGGCCGTGGGGGCGGCACAAGGCCAAGGCGATGCCGACTGGGCAACCCTGCTGGCGCGCGAGCCCGCGAGCTTCACCGCGCTCGCCACCCATGCCGACGAAGCGGCCGTGCTCATCTACACCAGCGGCACCACCGGCCCACCCAAGGGCGCGCTGATCCCGCACCGCGCGCTCATCGGCAACCTGAGCGGCTTCGTGTGCAGCCAGAACTGGTTTCCGCAACGCGGCGACGTGTTCTGGTCACCCGCCGACTGGGCCTGGACCGGCGGGCTGATGGATGCGCTGCTGCCCACGCTCTACTTCGGCCACCCGATCGTCGCCTACCAAGGCCGCTTCGCGCCCGACAAGGCCTTCGAGCTGATGGCGCGCCATGGCGTGACCAACACCTTCCTCTTTCCGACTGCGCTCAAGGCGATGATGAAAGCCGTGCCGGCGCCGCGCGAGCGCTACCCGCTCAAGCTGCGCGCCATCATGAGCGCCGGCGAGGCGGTGGGCGATGCGGTGTTCGACTATTGCCAGAGCAAGCTCGGCGTCACGGTCAACGAGATGTTCGGCCAGACCGAGATCAACTACGTGGTGGGCAACTGCGGGCAGTACGTCGACACCACCGGCACCGCGCACGAGGCCTGGCCCGCGCGCCCCGGCAGCATGGGCCGCCCCTACCCCGGCCACCGCATCGCGGTGATCGACGACGAGGGCAGCGAGTGCCCGCGCGGCACGCCCGGCGACGTGGCCGTGCACCGCCGCGACGTGCATGGCCAGCCCGACCCGATCTTCTTCCTGGGCTACTGGAAGAACAACGACGCCACCCGGGCCAAGTTCACCGGTGATCCCGATGACTCGTGGTGCCGCACAGGCGACACCGCGGTGATGGATGAAGACGGCTACCTCTGGTACCAGGGCCGCAGCGACGATGTGTTCAAGGCCGCGGGCTACCGCATCGGCCCGAGCGAGATCGAGAACTGCCTGGTCAAGCACCCGGCGGTGGCCAACGCGGCCGTGGTGCCCAAGCCCGACGCCGAGCGCGGTGCGGTGGTCAAGGCCTATGTGGTGCTGGCTGCCGGCCACGAAGGCACACCGCAGTTGGTAGAAGCGCTGCAGCAGCACGTGCGCGGCAAGCTCGCTCCCTACGAGTACCCGAAAGAGATCGAATTCATCGACGCGCTGCCGATGACGACCACCGGCAAGGTGCAGCGCAAGCTGTTGCGGCTGCAAGAGGAGCAGCGCGCGGCCGCGCTTGGTTCGGGCTGAGCCTGCATTTCCGTTCGCCCTGAGCCGGTCGAAGGGTGCGCAGTGCACCGCGCCGGCTTCGACAGGCTCCGCCCGAACGGAGAGGGGGCGGCTACTGCGCCTCGCGCCCCTCAAGCGTGTCGAGCAACACCAGCCCCAGGTCGACCAGCGACTGCACCGCCTCCAGCGGCATGTTGCGGTGGGCACGTGTGGTGTGCAGCTGCGCAGTGCCATTGGCCACGCGCAGGCGCAGGTCGGTCGCCGGGCGGCCCTTGGCATCGGTGAGCAACTGGCTGGCCACCACCCAGCTTTCCTGGAAACGGCGCGACATCAGGCGGCTCGCCACCGCCGGGTCGCTGGCCAGCACCACCCAATTGATGGCGAACTCTTCGAGCGACTGGTCGCCGGGGTCGACGACGCTGTTGCCGTCCGTCGCCGGTTGCCACGGCGCAAAGCGCGACGCTTCGAAACCCAGCGTCTCGGCGGCAAAGGCCGAGAGCGCCCGTGCGAGCGAGGCCTCGGTCGGGGCGTTGGCCGCATCGGCCCCCGCTGACGATCGGGCCGACCAGTCTTCGTACTGCGCCCGCGGCACGATCTCGCACGCGATGGATTTGGGCAGGCCGGTGGCCTGCCAGCGCAGATATTCTTCTCGCGGGTTGGCTTCGCCGTCGGCAAACAGGCTGGGCAGGCTCCAGGCCACCGCACCCCGCTGCCCCGACAAGTGCCACTCGGCTTGACTGGTCGCACCGGTGTCGGCAGCCAGTTGCTGCCAGCGCTCAAGCTCGGCCGGGTCGGGACCCGACCCCAGCCATCGGCTCAGTTTTTTTGTCAGAACACTCACGTGGCCACCTGGCGCCTTTTGCTTCGCACCCATTGAAGCGCTTGGATGCGTGACTGTCACGGGTGTTTTACGCACCGATACCGTAGGAATTCACGCACCGGCTCGCCGCGTGGCGGGCTCGGCTCGCCACCCCCGCGAATGAGGGGGTCAGCGGGTGGCGAACGCTGCCAGCGAATCGCCGGCAATGCGGCAGATGCGCCAGTCGGGCATCACGGTCGCGCCCATGCGCTGGTAGAAGCGGATCGCGTTCTCGTTCCAGTCGAGCACGCTCCACTCGAAGCGGCCGTAGCCGCGCTCGGCGGCGAGCTTGCCCAGGCGCGTGAGCAGCGCCTCGCCCAGGCCCTTGCCGCGGTGGGCGGGCTGCACGTAAAGGTCTTCGAGGTAGAGGCCTGGCTGGGCCAGGAAGGTGGAGAAATTGGTGAAGTACAGCGCAAAGGCCGCCACCTCACCGCCCACCTCGGCCACCATGGCCTCGGCCACGGGCTTTTCGCCAAACAGGTGCGGACGCAGCTTCTCGGGGGTGATCTGCAGCAGGTGGGTCAGCTTCTCGAACTCGGCCAGCTCGCGGATCAGCGCCACGATGGGCTGCACGTCGCGCAGCTCCGCCGGGCGCAGCATCACGGCCGGCGGGGAGGCACTCTCGGGTGAATCGGTCGTGGGATGTGAGGGCATGCGTACATTCTCGCAGCCCGCAACCTTGAACGCGCTCAGGTCACGCCGACGCGGCCTGCCAGGCCGGCGCGAGGCCCGGCACCATCACCGATTCGTTGCGCTGCGGCTGCAGGTGCTGGCAGAAATAGTCGACCACCCGCGTGATGTAGAGCGGCAAGGCCTCGTGCAAGGTGCCGGCGTGCGACTGGCTGGCGGTGAGCCACAAGCGGCCGCCACAGGCCTTGGCCAGGGCTTGCGCGGTGGCAGGTGTCACCACCTTGTCGCCACGGCCCTGGATGATCAGCACCGAGCGGTCGCGCAAGGCCG
>NZ_JADMJX010000016.1:0-2917 GCF_018780185.1 Rhizobacter sp. | reverse complement strand
GCGAGCAGGTGGTCGATGGCGCCGAGCACATCGTGCCGCTCCGATTCGCCATGCCCACGCAAACGAGTCACCAACACCGTGATGCCCCGCGCACGCAGTGCCTGCGCCATGGTGCGCACATGCAGGCTGCGCCCCTCGATACGGGCATCGCTGCCCCAGCAGCCGACCTGACCCACCACCAGCACCACCGCCGCACCGGCCTTGGGCGCACGCAGCAGGCTGGCTTCGACACGGGCGCGGCCGTCGCGCGACGGGAAGCTCACCTCCTCGGGCGAGGCCGTGCTGAGCGAGTTGTTCAACGGTGCAGCTTTTTGGTGCGGCCGCATGAAAAGGCCCGCGAGCCGGCGCAGGCCCGTCGTGGCAAGTGGAGAAGAAGTCGGCAAATGCAGAGAGATGTTCATGTTCGCTCCTTGGCAGGTGCCGCAGCGCGCCCCTTTTGAGAGCCGGGTACGCGGTGCAGTCGGTGATTGCAGTGTTTGGCGCGAGCCCCCGCCGCGTCCTTGAGCGACCTGAATCGTTCTGAAAACCAATCCATCGCGTAAATTGCGGACCAGGAGGGGCCTCGTGCCTGATCAATATCTTTTTGGCCGTGTCGCGCTGCGACCGGCGCAGCGCCAGCTGCTCATCGACGGCCAGCCCGCCGTGCTGGGCGCCCGCGCCTTCGACCTGCTGCTCGCCCTGGTGGAAAACCGCGACCGGCTGGTGTCGAAAAACGAGCTGCTCGACTTCGTCTGGCCCGGCCTGGTGGTCGAAGAAAACAACCTGCAGGTGCATGTCTCGGCCCTGCGCAAGCTGCTGGGGCCGCAGGCGATCGCCACCATCCCCGGGCGCGGCTACCGCTTCACGCTGGCGAGCGACGAACCGCCTGCCGCCCCGCCCTCACCCCCGCGCACCCTGGCCCTGCCCGAGCGCAGCCTGCCGCTGCTGGGCCGCGACGCCGAGCTGGCCAGCCTGCTGGCGCTGCTGGAGCAACACGCGCTCGTCACCCTGGTCGGGCCCGGGGGCATCGGCAAGACCACCCTCGCCCGCTGTGCGGCCCAAGCCCATGGCGCGGCCCGATCCGACGGCGTGGCCTGGGTCGAGCTGGCCTCGCTCACCGACCCGCGCCTGATCGCCGGCACCGTGGCGCAGGCGCTCTCGCTGCAACTCGCCTCCGGCGGTGATGCGCTGACGGCGCTGGTGACCGCGCTCAAGCCGATGCAGCTGCTGCTGGTGATCGACAACGCAGAACACCTGCTCGACGACCTGGCGGTGATGGTGCAGGCCCTGCTGCAAGGCACGCCCGGCGTGCGCCTGCTCGTCACCAGCCAGGTGCCGCTGCGCCTGCAGGGTGAGCAGGTGCTGCGCCTCGACGCGCTGGCCGTGCCCGAAGCCGGAAGCAACGCGCTCGGCGCCGCGCAGCACGGCGCCGTCGCCCTCTTCACCGAACGTGCCCGCGCGGCCGACCGCCGCTTTGCGCTGACCGACAGCAACGTGCGCGACGTGATCGAGATCTGCCAGCGTCTCGATGGCCTGCCGCTGGCACTGGAGCTCGCCGCCGCCCGCGTGCCCCTGCTGGGCGTGCGCGGCGTGGCCGAGCGGCTCGACGACCGTTTCAAGCTGCTCGCCGGTGGCAGCCGCTCCGCGCCCTCGCGCCACCAGACCCTGCAAGCCGCGCTGGAGTGGAGCCTGGCGCTGCTGCCCGAGGCCGAGCGCGGTGTGTTCCAGCAGCTCGGTGTGTTTGCGGGTGGCTTCACGCTGAGCCTGGCCAGCGCCGTGCTCGCATCGCTTGAGCTCGACGAATGGGCCTTGATCGATGCGCTGGCCACACTCACCGAACACTCGCTGCTCAGCGTGAGCGCCAGCGACCCACCGCGGTATGCCTTGAGCGAAACGGCAAGGGCCTATGCCTTGGCGCAACTGCAGTCCGGCACCGAACACGACACGCTGCGCACGCGCCATGCCGCCGCGTTGCGCCACTTTTTCGAAGCCTCGCCCAGCGACTGGCTGCAGATGAGCGACGTCGACTGGCTGGCCTGCTACGAACCTGAGCTTGACAACCTGCGCGCGGCGCTCGGTTGGGCCAACGCGCAAGGCGACGGCCAGACCGTGGTGGCACTCGTCGGCTCGGCGGCCCCCTTGTGGCACCACCTGTCGCTGCACGGCGAAGCCCGGCAATGGCATGACCTGAGCGAGTCGATGCTCGACGCCTCCACGCCCAAACCGCTGGCCGCCCAATGGTGGCGCGCAGCGCAATGGGCCTGGTCCGAGATGGCGCCTGAGCGCGCACGCGCCGCGGCCGAACAAGCGCACCGGCTCTACCGCGAGCTGGGTGACGTGCACGGCCTGTATGCCGAGCTGGCCGGCCTGGCCGGCATGTGGAGCGAGCCCAATGCACAAGCGCGCGCGGCGCTCGAAGAAGCCCTCGCACTGGAAAAGCCCGACTGGCCTGCACGCGAGCGCGCCTGGGGCCAGCGTGCGCGCGCCGATGTGGCGCGGGCCGAAGGCCGCTTGAGCGACAGCCGCGAGGCACGTGAGGCCGAGTTGGTGCTGCGCATGGCCGCGGGAGACGAGCGCGGGCGGCTGCGCGCGATGTCGCACCTGGCCGATCTCGCCCTGGCCCTGGGCGAGGTCGACGAGGCCGTGCAGCGCGGGCGGGCGCTGGTGGCACTACTGCGCGCGCAGCGCTCGCCATCGACCTTGTGCGTCGCGCTGTGGAACCTGATCCATGCGCTCAAGGCCCAGGGTGACGCCGAGGGCGCACAAGCCTTGATGCCCGAAGCCAGCGCCTTGGCACGCGACTTCGGCATGCCGGGACAAAAGCGCTGACCCACTCGAACGGTGCGCGCCCTGCGGTTATCGTGCGCACTTCGCGACACCCCACAGAGACTGACAAATGCACGACATGCACCTGAGCCTGGCCACCCGCGAAGACGCG
>NZ_JADMJX010000381.1 GCF_018780185.1 Rhizobacter sp. | reverse complement strand
CGTGGCCTGTTGCGCACGTCGGCCGCCATGCTGGCCTGCCTGGCCGCGGTGTGGTCGATGGGTGCCAGCGCTGCCCCGAAGACGGTCTGCACCGTCACCATCAACTCGCCCGACGAGCGAGACACCTTCAAGCGCCACCTGCCGCCCGGCGACTACCAGTTTGTCGAACTGGTTCAGCACGGCAAGCCCGATTGGTTTGCCCAGGCCTGCCAGCGCGGCGTGAAGTGCGATGCGCTCGTCATCTCGGGCCACTTCGACGACGGCACCGAGTTCTACACCGACCGCTTCGACGACCGCGAGTTTTTGGCCGTTCATGAAATGCAGCACGCTTCGTGCAGCTCATCTTGTAACGGGCTGTTCTCGCAGCTCAAAGAGGTTTACCTCTTCGGGTGCAACACGCTGAAGTCGGAGCCGCGCTACGTCGCGTCGTCCGAGATCTTGCGCAGCCTCACCCGGGCGGGCCAGTCCCAGAGCGACGCCGAACGCATCGCTGCCTCGTTGAGCGCCCGCTATGGCCAGAGCAACCGCGAGCGGCTGCGCCACATCTTCAAGGATGTGCCGGTGCTCTACGGCTTCTCGTCGAAAGCACCGCTCGGCCGGGTGGCCGGGCCCCTGCTCGAACGCTACTTCCAGACGGCCCCTGCAGGTGAGGTGGCAAGCGGCCGCCCGAGCCAGACCCTGCTGAACCTGTTTGGGCCGACCTCGATGGTCGCTGTGCCGGGCTTGACCGATGCCGACCCGAACGCGAGCTTCCGCGGCGACATGTGCGGCTTTGCAGACGATCGTCCCTCGGACGCGCAGAAGCTCGCCTTCTTGCACCAGGTGCTGCAGCGAGACATCACCGACGTGCGCATGTTCCTCGAGCACCTGGAGCGCTACACCGCGTCGCTCGGCCCGGCGCAGCGAAGCGTGCCCGAGGTGGCGGCCGCGCTCGCCGTCATCGAGCGCGACAAGCGTGCGCGCGACCGATTCCTCGTGTTCGCGCGTGACGCCGACCAGGCCCCGGTGCAGGCCCGCATGATGACCCTGGCCCGCCAGCTCGGCTGGCTCTCGCCAGCGCAAGAGCAGGAAGAGTTTCTGCACATGGTCGCCGACCGCATGGCCCGCGACCGCCTGGGCAAGCACGAGGTCGATCTCGTCTGCTCCACCCACCCGCGCGGGGAGCCTGCTCTGGCGCCGCAACTGCTCGCCACCGGCGCCGCGCGGCCCGACAAGGTGTCGCACGCGGCCGTGCTGGCCTGCCTGGGCAACGCCCCGGCACACGAGCGCACCGTGCGCGCCTTGACGAGCGCGAACGACGAAGACGTGGAGATCGCGCAGGTCTACCTGCGCCACCGGCCGCTGGCCGATGTGAGCGAAGTGCGCGCCGTCACCTCGGGCATCGGCCGCATGACCGGCGCAGGCGCCCAGGTGCGTGCGCTGGAGGCGCTGGCCCGGCAACGCCTGGCCGACCCGCAGAGCCTGCAGGAGATCGCAGGCCTGTTCCCGCGGGCGCGCTCGCTCGAGGTGCAGCGCGCGATCGCCGGCATCCTGATCCGCTCCGACTACAAGATGCTGGCGCGGGCCGACCTGGCGCGCTCGCTGCGTCAGAGCCGGATGAAGTCGCCCAACGGGCGCGACGTGATCGACATGCTGATCCGCCTGCTTCAGACCGCCTAGTTCGACGGGTGTTCACTGTTGCCGGTGGCGCCTGGGGTGAGCTCGGTGAGGCCGGTACCGTTGGGTCGGATGCTGAACACCCGGAAGCGGTAGCCATCGGCTGGGACCATGCGGTGGAAGAAGACCGTCTGGCTGTCCAGGCTCCAGGCGGGCTTGCTGTTGATGTTGCCGTCGTCGATCAGGTAGGTGGCTGTCTGGCCGATGGTGGCAATCTTGATGGACCATCGGCCGATGCCGCCGTTGGCTGCCGGGTTCACGTTGACCAGCCACGCGATCTTGGTGCCGTCTGGCGAGTAGTAGGCGTCGTAGTCGGCCAGGCTGTCGTAGGTGATCTGCGTGGCGGTGGCCAGCGGCGTCGCAGCCATTGCGAAGATCTCGTAGTTCGCGGGCGCGCAGATGGTGGGGTTGGCGCACCCGTTGAACAAGAGCGTGTTGCCATTGGGTGACCACGACACATCGGTGTTCCAACCGCCTCGGCTGGTGTAGGCCACCAGGTTCTGGCCATTGGCATCGGCAACATAGATCTCGGCGTTCGTGTTGGTGAGCGCGCCGAACATCGCGATCTTGGTGCCGTCGGGTGACCACTCGCCGTGGCCGTGGGCCACCCAGTTGTTAGGACGGGTCGCCGAGGTGGCTCCGATCAGTTGCGTCGGGTTGCTGCCGTCGGCATTCATCACCCACAGGCTGGCGTTGAAGTAGTTCTCGGGGTCGCCGACCGGCGAGCGATAGAACAGGATCTTGGTGCGGTCGGGCGAGGCCCGTGGCCACCAGTTTTCATACGCCGCGTTGTTGGTCAGTCGCGTGACGCAGTTGCCGTCGGTCCGCATCACGTAGATCTCGTGCCGGCTGTTCGCGCGGTCAGAGTCGAACAGCAACTGGTTGGTGGCCAGCGTGGGCACCGTGCCCGAGCTGAAGCCCGAGCACTGAGGGCCGGTGGGCGCATCGTCCGACTTGCCCCCGCAGCCAGCAAGCAAGGCGGACAACATGAGGGTGATCAGCATGCGCATCGTGCGGCTCCGGGAGTGGCGGACGGAAGGTCAACGCCACCCACTCGGGTGGCGTTGACCGCCGCATTGTCACCGCACGCTTCTGCAGTATTTGCTTACATCGGAGCGGCGTCGACGATGCGGCGTCCGCTGGCGCCCGGCAGCGTGCGCAGTGTCGGGCCTTGTGCGGTCTGGTAGCGGTGGCTGGTCACGGTGTCCACATAGGTCCATTGCGCCTGCAGGTCGTTGCGTGTGGCCGTGATCAGCATGTAGCCGCGCCGGCTCGTGTCGGTGTAGACCAGCGGGCCGATGAGCTGTTGCAGTGCGCCGGCCAGCACCTGCGGGTTCTCGTTCGGGAAGATGGCTTCGAAGCCCGGCGAGCTCACCGACGAGGTGGCGAACTCCACGCCCACCGCGTTGCCTTGCAGGTCGGCGAGGTCGCTGGCCCAGGCGTTGTGCGTGTCGCCAGCCAGCACGACCAGGTTCTTGTCGAGGCTGCGGGCCGTGCCGAGCAGCGTTTCGCGCGCGACCGCGTAGCCGTCCCAGGCATCGAGGTTGTAGGGGACAGACGGCGCTTGAAGAATCGCGAGCTCCTGCGGTGTCAGTGAGGCCGGGTTGGTTTGCGCCTTGGCAGCCAGCGCCGCATAACCCGACACGGTGATCTGCCCCAGCAGCAGCGGCGCGGGCACGTTCATGCGGCCCATCAGCACCTGCTGGCCGAGCACCTGCCACAGCGCCGTCGAGCGGGCCATCTGGTTGGTGAGCCACGCGCTTTGTTCGCCGCCCAGAAGTTGGCGGGTCGGGTCGGCCAGGTCGGTGGCGAAGCGGGCGCCGTCGAAGCCGGTGGCGCCCACGTAGTCGCTCAGCTCCATCTGGCGGTCGCGGCCGATGACGCGGGTGTCGAGCATGTGCAGCGACACCAGGTCGCCAAAGTCGAAGCTGCGGAAGATGCGCTCGGGCCGCTTGGCATCGGGCAAGCGCGTGGGCATCCACTCGTGGTAGGCCTGCAGCGCGGCGGCGCGGCGTGTGGCCCACACGCCTTCGGTGGCGGGGTTGTGGTTCTCGGCGCCTTCGCGCCAGGCGTCGTTGGCGATCTCGTGGTCGTCCCACACGGCGATGAAGGGCAGGGCGGCGTGCACCGCCTGCAGGTCGGCGTCTTCGCGGTATTGCGCATAGCGCTGGCGGTAGTGCGCCAGTGTGAGCAGCTCACCGGCGGGCTCGCTCACGCGGCCGAGCTGTTCGGCGTTTGACGAGGCGTAGCCGTCCTTGGCGTATTCGTAGATGTAGTCGCCCAGGTGCAGGGCGGCGTCCACGCCTTCGAGCTTGGCGGCCGCACCATAAACGTTGAAGTAGCCGGCCGGGTAGTTGGAGCAGGAGAACACCGCGAGCTTCACCTGCTCGACGCTGCCGCGCGGCAGCGTGCGGGTGCGACCCGTGGGCGAGGCCACACCCATGCAGCGGAAGCGGTACCAGTAGGTGGTGCCGGCGCGCAGACCGTCGGCGTCGATCTTCAGCGTGTAGTCGCGTTCGGCCAGGGCCTGTGCCGTGCCGCGCGCTACAACGTGGTGGAAGTCGCGGTCACGCGCCACTTCCCACAGCAGCGGCACACGCTTGACCTGCACCAGCTGCTTGCGCGCTTCGGCGCTGGAGCCGGCTTCGCGCTCCAGCTTGGCGATGGCGTCGAGCATGGCGGCGTCAGGCGTGACGCGCGTCCACAGCATCACGCGGTCTTGCAGCGGGTCGCCGCTGGCCACGCCATGCAAGAAGTCGAACAGGCCGCCTTCGCAGCCTGACAGCACGGTGGCCGAGCCGACGGCGAGCGTGCCGGCGGCCACGGTGCGGATGAAGTCGCGGCGATTCGGGTGGGCGGCGGGTGTCATGCATGTTCCTTGTGGGTGGTGTTTCGAAACCACCCAGTGTTGCCACCCGGCATGACGCGCCAGTGACGGGCCCCCTGGCTACACGCGCTCCAGCGCCAGCAGTTCGTCCAGGGTCTGGCGGCGGCGGATCAGGCGCACCACGCCCCCATCGACCAGCACCTCGGCAATGTGAGGCCGCGTGTTGTAGTTGGATGACATTGAGGCCCCGTAGGCACCGGCGTCGTGGAACACGAGCAGGTCGCCCACCCGCGCCTGCGGCAACTCGCGAGTGAGCACCACGCCACCTTCACCTTGGGTGAACACGTCGCCCGACTCACACAGCGGCCCGGCCACCACGCTCGCTTGCAGCGCACGCGGGGTGTCGTCACACGGCAGCAGCTCGATCGCGTGGTAGCTGCCATACATCGACGGGCGCATCAGCTCGCTGAAGCCGGCATCGACCAGCACGAAGTGGTTCTTGCCCATCTGCTTGGTGGCGCGCACCTCGGCCACCAGCACGCCCGACTCGGCCACCAGGTAGCGGCCGGGTTCGATCTCCAGGTGGATCTTGCAGCCGCGCTCCTGCTCGATCTGGCGGCGGGCCGCGTCCCACAGGCTGAAGTAGTGCGCGGTGTCGATGGTCGGCTCGCCCGCCCGGTAGGGGATCGACAGGCCACCGCCGGCCGAGATGGCTTCGATCGGCAGGTCGACCCGGCTCACCAGGTCGACCATCGCGCTGCAGACCTCTTTCAAGTGCGAGTAGTCGACGCCCGAGCCGATGTGCATGTGCAGGCCCACCAGCGTGAGCCCATGTTGGCGGATGGCCGCCAGCGCTGCGGCCAGGTCGCTGTGCCAGATGCCGTGCTTGCTGTGCTCGCCGCCGGTGTTGGTCTTGTTGCTGTGGCCGTGGCCGAAGCCGGGGTTGATGCGCAGCCA
>NZ_JADMJX010000366.1 GCF_018780185.1 Rhizobacter sp. | reverse complement strand
TTGGCGTCATAGGTGTCCCATGGAGCCTGAGCATGCGCCGGAAACGACCCCGAGCGCGGCCCCTGACGACTGGAGACATCATGGAAAAAGTCTGGCTCAAGCAATACCCGAAGGGCATCCCCCCTGAGGCGAACCTCGACGAATTCAGCTCGCTCAAGCACGTGCTGGAGACCAGCGTGAGCCGCTTCGGCCCGCTCACCGCCTACAGCAACATGGGTGGGCAGCTCACCTACGAACAGCTTGACGAAGCGAGCCGCCATTTCGGCGCCTACCTGCAGAAGTCGCTCAAGCTGCCCCGGGGCACGCGGGTGGCCATCATGCTGCCCAACCTGTTGCAATACCCGGTGGCCTTGTTCGGCGCCCTGCGCGCCGGCTACACGGTGGTCAACGTCAACCCGCAGTACACCGCACGGGAGCTGGAGCACCAGCTCACCGACTCGGGCGCCGAGGTGATCGTGGTGCTGGAAAACTTCGCCCACACGCTGCAAGAGGTGCTGGAGAAGAACAAGACGCTCAAGATGACGGTCATCACCACCGAGGTGGGCGATCTGCTGCCCTTGCTCAAGGAGATCATCACCAACGCGGTGGTCAAATACGTGAAGAAGATGGTGCCCGAGTGGCGCATTGCCGGGGCGATCGAGTTCAACGCCACGCTGCGCGAAGGTCACGCGCTGACGCTGGATGACGTGACGCTCACGCACGACGACATCGCCTTCCTGCAGTACACCGGCGGCACCACCGGCGTGGCCAAGGGCGTGATGCTGACGCACGGCAACATGGTGGCCAACGTGCAGCAGATGGCGCTGTGGGTGGGCCGCGACCTGGCCGACGGCAAGGAGATCTGCGTCATCCCGCTGCCGCTCTACCACGTGTATGCGCTGCTCGCGAACCTGGTGTTCATGAAGATCGGCGCGCACGTGGTGCTGATCACCAACCCACGTGACCTGCCGGCCTTCATCGGTGAGCTGAAAAAACTGCCGTTCACCGGGATCATTGCCGTCAACACCTTGTATGCCGCCCTGCTCGACACGCCGGCCTTCGCCGACGTGGACGTGCGCCACCTGAAGATGACCTCGGCCGGCGGCATGGCGGTGCAGCGCGTGGTGGCCGAGAAGTGGAAGGCCCTCACCGGCACGCCCATCATCGAAGGCTACGGCCTCACCGAAACATCGCCCGTGGTGATTGCCAACCCGCTCGACATCAAGGACTGGACGGGCACCATCGGCGTGCCGATCCCCTCGACCGAAGCCACGATCCTCGACGACGAAGGCGAGCCGGTGGCGCTGGGCGACGTGGGCGAGATCTGCATCCGCGGCCCGCAGGTGATGAAGGGCTACTGGAACCGCCCCGACGAAACCAGCCATGTGTTCACCGAAGACGGCTGGCTGCGCACCGGCGACATGGGGTTCATGGACGAGCGCGGTTACTTCAAGATCACCGACCGCAAGAAAGACATGATCATCGTCTCGGGCTTCAAGGTCTTCCCCAACGAGATCGAAGACGTGATCTCGGCCCACCCCGGCGTGCGCGAGGTGGCGGCCATCGGAGTGCAAGACGACAAATCGGGCGAGGTGGTCAAGGTCTTCGTCGTGCGCAGAGACGACTCGCTGACGGAGGCACAGCTGCTCGACTACTGTCGCAAGAACCTCACCGGCTACAAGGTGCCCAGGTTCATCGAGTTCCGCACCGAGCCGCTGCCCAAGAGCAACATCGGCAAGACCCTGCGACGCGAGTTGCGCAACGGCAGCGGGACGCAGAAGTGATGATGGCGTCGGCCACCGCCGAAGCCATGGACGTGGTCGACACCGCCTGGCTTCGCACCGACAACGCCGTCAACCAGATGGTGATCCTGGGCGTGTGGATGCTGCGCCCCCGCATCAGCCACGCCGTGCTGTGCCAGCGCCTGAGCGACAAGCTGCTCAAGTACAAGCGCTTTCGCCAGCGCGTGGTGCAAGGCACGCTGTCGAGCGACTGGGAGATCGACCCCGGCTTCGACATCCACCGCCACGTGGTGGTCGAGAAGCTCAAGCGCCGCCGCGGCCAGACCGATCGCCAGGCGCTGCAAGAGCGCGCCAGCGAGTTGGCCTCGGCGCCCTTTGACCACGCGCACCCGCTGTGGCAGTTTCACCTGGTCGAACATTGCGACGGCGGCAGTGCGCTGCTGTGCCGTGTGCACCATTGCATTGGCGACGGTGTGGCGCTGAGCACGGTGATGATGTCGATCACCGACGACGGCCCCACCCCGCCTGAGCACCCGCGTGGCACGGCAAGCCCCTCAACCGACTGGCTCTCGCTCGCCTCGCTGCAGACGGTGGCCGAATGGGGTGCGAAGTCGCTCGCGCAACTGCAGCACCCGGGGCAACTGCTGTCCGACGCGGCAGGCCTGCTGAAAAAAGGCCAGCAGGCGGTGAGCGACGCCGCCGCCCTGGCCCTCATGCCCGACGACTCGCCCACGCGCTTGAAGGGCCGTTCCGCTGGCCTGAAGCGGGTGGCCTGGTGCGAGCCGCTGGCACTGGACCGCGTCAAGGCCGTGGGCTACGCGCTCGGCTGCTCGGTGAACGACGTGTTGGTGGCGTGCGTGGCCGGCGCGATTGGCCGCTATTTGCAAGACCAGGGCGACGACCCGACCGGCAAGGACATCCGCGCGATGGTCCCGGTGAACCTGCGCCCGCTCGACCAGCCGCCGTGGGAGCTCGGCAACCGCTTCGGGCTGGCGCCGCTGCTCATGCCCATCGGCATCGACAACCCGGTGGAGCGTGTGTACGAAGTGCGCCGCCGCATGGCCGAGCTCAAAGACAACTACCAGCCCTTGCTGGCCTACGGCGTGCTGGCCCTCGCCGGCCTGTTGATCAAGCCGGGGCAAGACGCGTTGATGGGTTTGTTCCAGGCCAAGACCACCGCCATCGTCACCAATGTGCGCGGCCCCGACACGCCGCTGCGGCTGTGCGGCGCCGAGGTGTACGAGGTGGTGTTCTGGGTGCCGACGGCGGGCGACATCGGCCTGGGCGTGAGCATCATGTCGTACGCCGGAGCCGTGCAGTTCGGCCTGCGCACCGACGAGGCCTTGTGCGCCGAGCCGCAGGCCGTGATCGACCAGTTCGTGGCCGAGTTCGACAAGCTCACGCTGTTGACCTTGATGCTGCCGTGGGAGGGGCGGCAAGGCAAAGGCAAGTCGTCACAGGCCTGAGCGGCCGGGCGACTCAACGCGGGACGAAGAATGTCGACTTCTCGCGCTGCACGGCAGGGGCGGCTCGCGTGTCGTCGAGCAAGCTCACCTCGAAGTGCACGGGTGCCGATTGTCCCAGCAGGGGTTGCGCGGCGCTGAACGGCAGGCGCAGCCTGACGACCACTGAGCGGATGCCTGCCGGTGGCGCACTGACCTGCTCTGCATGCACCTGCAGGCCGGGGATGCCTTCGGCGCCGATGCGATAGGTCTGCTGCACCTCGGTGCGGTTCATGATCTGCAGGCGGTAGACGTTTTCGATGGCACCCTCTTCGACGACCCTGGCCAGGGCGCCGCGGTCCTTCACCACATCGACCTGGAACGGGCTGCGCATGGCCACGCTCGCGGCAAAGGCCACGCTGGCGACCAACAGCAAGCCGCCATAGATCAGCACGCGTGGGCGCAAGGCGCGCCTGAACATCTGCAGCCTCGACCAGCCGTTGACCACGCCGTTCTCCGTGGAGTAGCGGATCAGGCCCTTCGGGTAGTCCATCTTGTCCATCACGTCGTTGCAGACGTCGATGCAGGCGGCACAGCCGATGCACTCGTTCTGCAGGCCGTTGCGGATGTCGATGCCGGTCGGGCAGACCTGCACACAAAGCGTGCAGTCGATACAGTCGCCCAAGCCCTGGGCTGCGGCGCTTTGCTTGCGCGAGCGTGAGCCGCGCGGGTCGCCGCGGGCGCTGTCGTAGGTGATGATCAACGAGTCCTTGTCGATCAGCGCACTCTGGAAGCGGGCGTACGGGCACATGTACTTGCACATCTGCTCGCGCAGGTAGCCCGCGTTGCCATAGGTGGCAGCGCCGTAGAACAGGATCCAGAAGCCGTTCCAGGGCGACACGGCCAGCGCCAGCACCGCCTGGCTCAACTCGCGAATGGGCGTGAAGTAGCCGACGAAGCTGAACCCCGTGAACAAGCCGATGGCCACCCAGGCCAGCTGCGTGGCGCCTTTTCGGGCGAGCTTTTCGGCCGACCACGGCGCCTGGTCCAGGCGCATGCGGGCGATGCGATCCCCTTCGAACTTGCGCTCGACCCACATGAATATTTCGGTGTAGACGGTCTGCGGGCAGGTGTAGCCGCACCACAGGCGCCCCGCCACTGCGGTAAAGAAAAACAGGGCCAGTGCCGAGAGCACCAGCAAGGCCGCCAGGAAGATCAGGTCTTGCGGATACAGCACCAGCCCGAGGATGTAGAAGCGTTGCGCCTCCAGGTCGAACAGCAAGGCCTGACGACCGCCCCACTGCAACCAGGGCAGCCCGTAGAACAGCAGCTGCGTGAGCCAGACGAAGGTCCAGCGCCATGCGGCGAACCATCCCTTGACAGCGCGGGGGTAGATGTCCGGCTGCTTCTGGTACATCGACACGAACTGCGTGCCATCGTCGGGCTCGCCGCTGGTGGTCGCCAGCCGTATGGGAATGATGGAGCGAGCGGGTGTTCTTTTGGTCACGGTGGGTGTCTCATCGTTTCAGCTCAACGAACTTCGATTCGATGTGGCTCCACGCCTCGGCATCTGGCAGTGCCAGCTTGGTTCGGGTGATGGGTTTCCATTCGCGCGCCAGCTCGGCGTTCAAGGCCGTGAAGTGCTGCTGATTGGCGGGCACATCTTCCTCGGCAAAGATCGCGTTGACAGGGCACTCGGGCACGCACACGGCGCAGTCGATGCACTCGGCGGGGTCGATCACGAGGAAGTTCGGGCCTTCACGAAAGGCGTCGACCGGACAGACGTCGACGCAGTCGGTGTACTTGCAGCGTATGCACGCCTCGGTGACGACGAAGGTCATGGCCGGGCCCCTGGCAGATCAGCCGCAGCACAGGCCGGCGCAGTGGCCGTGAGGAGTGGGAGCGAAGTCGTCATGGTGAGCGCGGGGGTCCGACGTCAGACCCGGACCGGAATAAACATCGAAGTTTGATGAATGTTAAAGACGAACGCTTTTTAAAGCAATACACTGAATGCATCTTTAAGGTGATGAATGCGGCTATCCGAATACACCGACTACACCCTGCGCGTGCTGATGTACTGCGCACGGAATCGACAGCGCCTGGTGACGATCAACGAATTGGCCGAGCAACACGGTCTGTCGAAGGGCCACCTGATGAAGGTGGTGAACGACCTGGCGCGGCAGGGTTTGATCGAGACCACGCGGGGGCGTGGCGGTGGCCTTCGGTTGGCGCAAGAGCCCGGGGCCATTCGCATCGGCGACGTGGTGCGGGCCTCTGAAACCGACTTCCGCCTCGTCGAGTGTTTCGACCCCGGCACCAACGCCTGCACCTTGA
>NZ_JADMJX010000261.1 GCF_018780185.1 Rhizobacter sp. | reverse complement strand
AGCAAGGTCGAAAACGCCGACGAGCAGGTCGTCATCTCGCACAACTGGGACGAGCTGCGATTGCTGATGTGGAACTACGTGGGCATCGTGCGCACCACCAAGCGGCTGGAGCGCGCGCTGCACCGTATTCACCTGCTGCGCAGCGAGATCGACGACTACTACGGCAGCTTTCGCGTCACGCGTGACCTGCTGGAGCTGCGCAACCTGGTCGATTGCGCCGAGCTGATCGTGAGATCAGCCTTGATGCGCCACGAGAGCCGCGGGCTGCACTACAGCCGCGACTTTCCGCAGACGCTGCCGGTGAGCTTCCCGACGATCCTGATGCGGCCCGCCGGGCGTTCGCGGCGCGAGCCGCAGCCGCAGGGCAACGGCCCGACGGGGCTTTGGCGCTAGAGAACACCCCGTTCGCCCTGAGCTTGTCGAAGGGCCCTGTGTACCTCGCTGGCTTCGACAGGCTCAGCCCGAACGGAGCGGGGGCTTAAGCCGCGTCGAAACGTGCCAGACGCTGGCTGATGATCGAGTGGGCCTCGGCCATGATGCGGTCGATCAGCTCCTTGACGGTGGGCACGTCATGGATCAATCCCGCCACCATGCCGCACGACCACGCGCCGAGATCCATCTCGCCCTCTTTCATGATGCGCGGGTAGACGCCGGCCACCTCGGCGGCGATGTCCTCGAACGTCAATGCGGCACCGAGCGTGCGCTCTTTTTCGAGCAGCCGATCGACGGCCGCGTTCTTCAGCACCCGCTCGGTGTTGCGCAGCGGGCGCATCACGAGGCGGGTGTCGAGTTCGCTCGCCGCGACGATCGCGTCCTTCACATTCTGGTGCACCGGCGCTTCTTTCGTCGCGATGAAGCGCGTGCCCATGTTCATGCCGTCGGCGCCGAGCGCGAGTGCAGCCACCAGCGAGCGGCCATCGGCCATGCCGCCGGAAGCGACGAACGGAATCTTCAGCTCTTCGGCCGCGCGCGGCAGCAAGATGAAGTTGGGCACGTCGTCTTCGCCCGGGTGGCCGCCGCACTCGAAGCCGTCGACGCTGACTGCGTCGCAGCCAATGGCCTCGGCCTTCAGTGCATGGCGCACCGAGGTGCATTTGTGGATCACCTTGACGCCGGCTTCCTTCAATGCGGGCAGCCATTTCTGCGGGTTGTTGCCCGCCGTCTCGACCGCCTTCACGCCGCCGTCGATGATGGCCTTCACGTAGCCGGGGTAGTCGGGCGTGTTGACCGAGGGCAGGAAGGTGAGGTTCACGCCGAAGGGCTTGTTGGTCATCTCGCGGCAGCGTGCGATTTCTTTCGCCAGCAGCTCGGGGCTGCGCTGCGTGAGGCCGGTGATGAGGCCCAGGCCACCGGCGTTCGACACCGCGGCGGCCATCTCGGCGAAGCCGACGTAATGCATGCCGCCCTGGATGATGGGGTGCTGGATGCCGAACAGTTCGGTGATGCGTGTCTTCATGAAGCGTCCTTTGACAGTAGTTGTTTGACGGCGATTTCGCGGATCTGGCGCTTGAGGATCTTGCCCGACGGGGTGCGTGGCAGCGGGCGATCGGACTTCAGGATGTAGCGCGGCAACTCGAAGCGGGCGAGGTGCCCTTCGAGAAAACTGCGCAGTGCATCGAGGTCGAGCGTGGCGCTGCCGTGGACTGTGGCGCCGACCTCTTCGCCCAGGCGTTCGTCGGGCACGGCATACACCGAGGCCTCGTGCACGTCGGGGTGCATCAACAGCGCGGCTTCGACGGCGCCACAACCGATGTTTTCGCCGCCGCGGATGATCAGGTCCTTGATGCGGTCGACGATGTGGAGGTAGCCTTCGGCGTCGATCACCGCGCCGTCACCGGTGCGGAACCAGTCGCCGTCGAAGGCCTGCGCATTGGCTTGCGGGTTGTTCCAGTAGCCGGTGAACACCGAGGTGCCGCGCACCCACAACTCGCCGCGCTCGCCGGGGGGCAGCACGCGGCCGGTTTCGTCGGTGACGCGAATCTCCAGCACCTGCGAGCAGCGGCCCGAGCTGCTGGGGTGGGCCACATAGTCGTCGCCGACGATGCCGGTGCCGATGGCATTCGTCTCGGTCATGCCCCAGCCGATGTTGGGCGCGGCCTGCGTGAAGCTTGCCTTGATCTGCTTCACCTGCTCGGGCGCGCGCGGTGCGCCGCCTCCGCCCAGTGCGGCGAGCGTGGCCAGGCTGTAGCGGCCCGATTGCGCCACCCGCACCAGGTCGCCGGTGACAGCGGCCGGGCCGGTGAGCGAGGTGAGGCGCTCGCGGTCGATCAGCTCGGCGGCCTTGTCGGCATCCCAGCGGTACATGCTGACGATGCGGCGCTGCAGGCGGTAGCTGGTCAGGTATGACGAATGCAGCCCGGTCACGTGGAACAGCGGCACTGCGAGCAGCGTGCCGCCTTGCTCGGTCGGCACGGGGCGCTCGACGCCGTTCACCGCGTCGAAGATGGCGTAGTCGAGCTCCCACGAGAGCAGGGCCGACAGCACCATGCGGTGTGTCGATGGCACACCCTTGGGTCGCCCGCTGGAGCCCGAGGTGTACAGCATGATGGCGAGAGCGTCGGGCTGGATGTCGACGGGCGGCATCGGCACGTCGCCCAGTGCCTGTGTGGCGGTTTTCAGGTCGCGTGCCCCGGGTGGCAGCTGAGTGGCTCGCACCGCCAGCACATGCAAGCCCGCGATGGGCGGGCGCTGTGCCAGGCGATCGAGCCGCTCGGCGTCGGCGAACAGCACCTTGGCGCCGCAGTCGGTGAGGCCATAGGCCATCTCGTCGGCTTGCCAGTGTGCGTTCATCGCCACCGCCACCGCGCCGATGGACGTGATGGCGCTGAAGGCCAGCATCCACTCGGGGTAGTTGCGCATCGAGATCGCGACACGGTCGCCGGGCTTCACGCCGCACTCGTGCACCAGCAGGTGGCCGATGCGCGAGGCCTGTTGCCAGGCTTGTGCAAACGTCATGCGCTCGTCTTCGTACACCAGGAAGGGCAGCTCGGTGACGTAGGCCTCGTAGTAGGCGCGCAGCGTGGGCGGTGCGTTCTTGAAGGCGCGCAGGCGGCGGCCCCCCACGACGATGTCTTCGAGCTCGCCCGGTTGGCCGGGGGCGGTGAGGGCGGCGATGGCCGCGTCGCGTGTGATCGGTTGCAAGAGCGGCTGCATCAGCGGCCCTTGAAGATGGGTTCGCGCTTGTCGACGAAGGCGCGCGCGGCCTCGCGGTGGTCTTCGGTCTGGCCGGTGTGGATCTGGTGCGTGGCTTCGAGGTCCAGGCATTCATCGACCTCGCCGGCCATCGCGCGGTTGAGGTTCTCCTTCATGTAGCGGTAGGCCACCGTCGGCCCTGCCGCCAGGCGGCGTGCGATCTCGCGTGCACGATCTGCCAGCGCCTCGGGTGGGCACACCCAGTTGGTGAGGCCGATGCGCAGCGCTTCTTCGGCCGACACCCGCTCGCTCAACAGGAACAACTCGCGCGCCTTGCCGGCGCCGACGAGTTGCGTCATGAAATAGGTGCCGCCGTAATCGCCCGAGAAGCCCACCCGCGCGAATGCGGTAGTCATGATTGCGGTGCTGGCCATCACGCGAAGGTCGCAGGCCAGTGCGAGTGCGAGCCCGGCACCCGCGGCTGGCCCGGGGATCGCGGCGATGGTGGGTTTGGGCATCTTGAAGAGCCGCCCGGCCGTCTCGCGCTGGTTGTGGCGCTGTTGGTGGATGGCTTCGTCGATGGTGCGTTGGCCCACCGTGCCGTCGCCGGCCGCGGCCATGCCCTTCACGTCGCCACCGGCGCAGAAGCCCTTGCCTGCGCCGGTGAGCACCACGCAGCGCACGGCGGGGTTGAACTCGGCCTCGACCAGCTGCTGCTGCAGCGCCAGCACCATCGGGCGCGACAAGGCGTTGCGTGCATCGGGGCGGTTCATCGTCAGCGTCAGCACGCCTTCGTCGAGGTCGGCCAGCAGGTCGGGGGTTCCGGTGTCGCGCTTGCTCATGCTCTTGTCTCCAGTGTTCACGTCAATTCACTTCAAGAGGCCCAGCTCGCGGGCGTCTTTGTCGTAGTTCGCGTAAGAGGCCTTCAGCGTCGCGCTGTTCAAGATCATCTCGGCTGCCAGCGTGCGTGTGCCGGCCACATAGACCTGGGTGCGGATCCAGCACGACTCGGTGCGTGCGCTTTCGCTCAGCACGATGATTTCGCGCTCGAGGTCATAGGCCTGGCCCACGAACAGCGGCCCCTTCACCAAACGGATCTGCTGCCCCGCAAACAAGCCCACCGCAGGCTGGCGGCCACGGAAACCAGCGAGGTTGGAGGTGCTGCCCAGCAGCACGCTGATCATCTCGATCGGGATGATCGCGCGGCCCCACGGTGACGATGGGCCGCCTTCGGGCGTGTACCAGGGCGAGGGCTCGGTGATGACCTTGAGCTTGCTCGCCAGCGTGAACGGGTAGTAGTCGCCCATGTGCTGGTCGAAGCCCATGGCGATGGTTTCCTTGGCAGCACCGCGCTGGCCGACCTTCAGGTCGTGGTTGATCACGAGGGCAGTGGCCGGGCGCAGCTTGGCGATGCGTTGCGGGATCTCGTGCAACGCTTCGGGCACGTCGCCGACCGAGGCCGTGCCGGTGAGCACCGGGGTGCCGTCTTTCTTCTCGGCCCAGATGCGCACGAGCTTTTCGCTGCCGACGGGCGGCTGCACGAAGGCACGCACCTCTTCGCCTTCGACCACCATGTTCTGGTAGTGCGCGCTGATGCAACCGCTCTCGAACCAGGCTTGGCCGAAGAGACTGAACAGCAGCGGGTCGAACTGGCTGAAGTGCGTGGGGCCCTCGATCGGGCCGGCCCGCAGGCCCAGGTCTTCGGCGGTCTTGTCGTCGTGGATCGACAGGTGGCCGCCATAGGTCTGCTCGGCCAGCATCTGGCGCGGTTTGCGCAGCGGGCCGCACAGGGCCGGCGCAGGGGTGTCGGGGAAGGGAGCGGACATCGCAGAAGCCTTTCGACGCAAACGGACAAGAGCGACAGGATAGGGCGAAGCACCGAGCGCCGCAGTCGCGTGCGGGTCACCGTTTTCACCTGCGCTGGCGGATGATTCGGCCTGCGTTCCACCCCCACCTCCGACCCCTACGCGAAAACCCTATGCAGCCCCACGCCACCACGCCACCCCCGCCCGAAGGTTGCATCGACACGCAGGTGGTCGGCAACGTGCTGCTGATCGGCATCAACCGCCCGGCCAAGCGCAACGGCTGGACGCCCGAGATGTTTCGCCAGCTCGGCGAGGCCTACACCCGCCTCGACGATGAGCCCGAGTTGCGCGTCGGCGTGCTGCACGCGATGGGTGACCACTTCACCGCCGGGCTCGACATGCCCTCGGTGCAGGCCGCCCTGGAGCGCGGCGAGAAGCTGATCCCCGAAGGCATGGTCGAGCCGCACGACTTCGGCAAGCCCGGCTACCGTCGCCGGACCAAGCCGGTGATCGCCGCGGTGAAAGGCATCTGCTTCACGGTGGGCATCGAGCTGATGCTGGGCGCCGACATCGTGGTGGC
>NZ_JADMJX010000025.1:15098-37258 GCF_018780185.1 Rhizobacter sp. | reverse complement strand
AGCCGCCCGAAAAGCTGTTCACCGGGTCGTCGAGCTGGTCGACTCGAACGCCCAGGCCCATCAGCAGCGCCTGCGCTCTGGGGCGTGCCTCGAAGCCACCGGCTTCGGCAATCTCCTGGTGCGCGTCGGCCATGGCGTGGCCGTCGTCGGCGGCTTCGGCAGCGACCAGCGCGGCGTTGGCGGCCTGCAGGCGGGTGTCGCCTTCGAGCACGTACTCGGTGGCCCCCTGGTCGGTTTCGGGCATGTTCTGCGCCACTTCACCCACCAGCCAGCGCGGTGGGATCGACACGTCGCCCGCATCCGATTGCAGGCGGTGCCGCAGCAGCGAAAACAGCGACGACTTGCCCGCGCCATTGCGGCCGATCAGGCCGATCTTTTCACCCGGCTGCAGGGTGACGCTCGCGTCTTGCAGCACGATCTTGGTGCCGCGGCGCAGGGTGACGTTCTTGATGACAATCATGATGAAATCGAATCTACCAATACAGAAAACGCAAAGATCATGACCCGAGGTCTGACCACTCAAATCTTGCACGCCGACCGCCTGGGCGGTGTGGAGCACGGCGCCACCCACAAGCCGCTGCACCTGTCGGCCGCCTTTGGCTACGACACGGCCACCGAACTGGTGTCTGTGTTCCAGGGCGAGCGCAGCGGCCACGTGTACGCCCGCCAGGGCAACCCCACCACGCAGGCGATGGAAAACAAGATCACGCTGCTCGAAGGCGGTGTGGGCAGCGTGAGCTTTGCCACCGGCATGGGGGCCATCGGCTCGATGCTGTTTGCCCTGCTGAAACAGGGCGACCACATCGTGGCCAGCCAGTTCCTCTTCGGCAACACCGCCAGCCTCTTGCAGACCATCGACAACCTGGGTTGCACGGTGTCGCTGGTCGATGCCACCGATGCCTCGCAAGTGGCCCAGGCCATCAACGACAAAACCCGTATTGTCTTCGTAGAAACGGTCGCCAACCCGCGAACCCAGATTTCAGACCTCGAAAGCATCGGTCAACTGTGTGCAGAACGTGGTGTTCTCTACGTGGTCGACAACACGATGACCACGCCGCACCTGTTCCGCCCGTCCAAGGTGGGTGCGGGGCTGGTGATGAATTCGCTCAGCAAATCGATCAGCGGGCACGGCAATGTGCTGGGTGGGGCCATCACCGACACCGGGCTGTTCGACTGGACGCGCTTCCCCAACATCGCTGACTCCTACAAGAAGGGCGCGCCCAAGACCTGGGGCCTGCTGCAGATCCGCAAGAAAGGGCTGCGCGACTTCGGCGCCACGCTGGGCGCCGAAGCGGCGCATCGCATTGCCACCGGCGCGGAGACGCTGGCGCTGCGACTGGACCGTGCCTGCGACAACGCGCTGCGCCTGGCCACCTGGTTGGCTGCGCAGCCAGCCGTGCTGGCAGTGCACTACCCAGGCCTGGAAAGCCACGCGCAGCACGAGAAGGCCAAGCGCTGGTTCCGCGCCTACGGCGCCTTGATGAGCTTCGAGCTGAAGCCGGGGCACGACACGCTGGCCCTGCTCGATGCACTCGAGATCGTCATCAAATCAAGCCACCTGGGCGACAACCGCACGCTGGCCATCCCCGTGGCGCAGACCATCTTTTGGGAGATGGGGCCGGAAAAGCGCCAGCGCATGGGTATTTCAGAGTCGTTGGTTCGCCTGTCGATCGGGATCGAGGACTACGACGACCTGCAGGACGATTTCGCCCAGGCGCTCAGCAAGGTCTAGCGCGCCCAGCGGGTGAGCGCGTCGCGCGTGACCAGCAGCACCTGGTCGTCACCGGCGCTGGTGTCGAGCCACACCACCTCGAGCTTGCGGAAAGCGTGCTCGAAATGCGCACGCTCGTTGCCGATCTCCAGCACCAGCACGCCGATGGGGCTGAGGCGTGACGGCGCGTCTTTCAAGATGCGGCGCACCAGGTCCATGCCATCGTCGCCACCGGCCAGTGCCAACGCAGGCTCGTGCCGGTACTCCTTCGGCAGCTCGGCCATGCTTTGCGCATTGACGTAGGGCGGGTTGCAGACGATCAGGTCGTAGGGGCCTTTGACGTCGTTCAGCAGGTCGGACTTGACGAGCGTGATGCGCTTGGCGAGCTTGTGCTTGTCGACGTTGATGCGGGCCACCGCCAGCGCGTCATCGGAGATGTCGGCGGCGTCGACCACCACGTCGGGGTAGGCCATCGCGGCGATCACGGCCAGGCTGCCGTTGCCGGTGCACAGGTCGAGCACGCGATGGGTTTCGTCGGAGAGCCAGGTGTCGAGCGTGCCCTCGCCTTCGCCATCGGCCAGCAGCTCGGCAATGAACGAGCGCGGCACGATGCTGCGCTCGTCAATGTAGAAGGGCACGTTCTGCAGCCAGGCTTCCTTGGTGATGTAGGCGGCAGGCCGGCGCGAGTTGATGCGTTCACCGATGACGGCCTCGATCTTCGCCAGCTCGTCGGCCGTGAGCTCTCGCTTGGCGTGCGGTTCCAGCTCGTCGAGCGGCATGCCCAGCGACCACAGCACCAGCCACGCGGCCTCATCGAATGCGTTGTTCGTGCCATGCCCAAACGAAACGCCCGCCTGTTTGAGGCGGGCGGCTTGCGCGTTGATGCAGTCGATGAGCTTCATAACAACAGGCCTTCCAATGTCTTGCGGTAGATGTTCTTCAGCGGCTCGATGTCGGCCACGAGCACATGCTCGTCGATCTTGTGGATGGTTTCGTTGAGTGGGCCGAACTCGACCACCTGCGGGCAGATCTTCGAGATGAAACGCCCGTCGGAGGTGCCGCCGGTGGTCGACAACTCGGTGGCGACGCCGGTTTCGCTGCGGATGGCACTGGACAGCGCCTCGACCAGCGCCCCCTGCGGCGTGAGGAAGGGCTCTCCGCTCAACGTCCAGGCGAGCTCATAGTTCAATGCATGCCGATCCAGCTCGGCATGCACGCGAGACTTCAGCGACTCGGGCGTGGACTCGGTCGAAAAGCGGAAGTTGAAGTCGACCACCAGCTCGCCGGGGATCACGTTGCCCGCGCCCGTGCCGGCGTGGATGTTCGACATCTGCCAGCTCGTCGGCGGAAAGTATTCGTTGCCAAAGTCCCACTCGATGCGCACCAGTTCGGCCAGCGCCGAGGCCACCAGATGGATCGGGTTCTTGGCCAGTTGCGGGTAGGCGATGTGGCCTTGCACGCCTTTGACGGTGAGCTTGCCCGAGAGCGAGCCACGCCGGCCGTTCTTGATCATGTCGCCGAGCTGGTTGACCGAGGTCGGCTCGCCGACGATGCAGTAGTCGATGCGTTCGCCACGCTGCTGCAGCACCTCGCAGACCTTGACGGTGCCATCGACCGAGGGACCTTCTTCGTCGCTGGTGATCAGGAGCGCGATGCCGCCGCAGCGTTCACCGTGTTTCGCGATGAACTCTTCGATGGCCACGGTCATCGCGGCGATCGAGGTCTTCATGTCGGCCGCGCCTCGGCCATACAACTTGCCATCGCGGTGCGTGGGCACGAAAGGGTCGCTGCGCCACTGGTTCAGCGGGCCGGTGGGCACCACGTCGGTGTGGCCGGCGAACATCAGCAGCTTGCTGCCAGCGCGCCCACGACGCACGGCCCACAGATTAGTCACGCGGAAGTTGTCTGGCCCGAAGCTCAGCGTTTCGCACTCGAAACCCAAAGGGCGCAGGCGCTCGCTCAAAAGCTCCTGGCAGCCCCCATCGTCGGGCGTGGGTGAACGGCGCCCGATCAAGGCTTCAGTGAGTTGCAGCGCAGCGTTCATGCCTGCACTAGCGAAGCGAGGTGCCCATCAAGCAACTCGACGAGCACGGGTTTCCCGGGCTCAGACGAGGCGCCCCCTCGGGGGGCAGGAGCGAAGCGACGTGGGGGCACCATCCTCAGAATCTTGTGGAGCGGAAACCGCTGGCGCGGCCTTCGTCGCCAGGCACGTCGAGCTGGATCTCGGTGAAGGTCGGCTGGTCGTCGCTTTCTTCCTTCTTGGGCTGCAGGCGCGACACGGGCTCCATGTCATTGGCCAGGCGCCACATCAGGTTGGTCGGCGAATCGGCGTAGGCCAAGCCTTCTTCGCGGGTGATGACGCCTTCGGTGATGAGCTTGGCGAGGTCGGCCTCGAAGGTTTGCGAGCCTTCGGCCAGCGACTTTTCCATGGCTTCTTTGACGCCGTTGAAGTCGCCTTGTTCGATCAGCTCCGACACCAGCTTGGTGTTGAGCATCACCTCGACGGCCGGGCGGCGGCCGCCGGTCGATGCACGCACCAGGCGCTGCGACACGATGGCGCGCAGGCCGGCCGAGAGGTCGGCCAGCAGGGCGGGCCGCGACTCGGGCGCGTAGAACGACAGGATGCGGCCCAGCGCGTGGTAGCTGTTGTTGGCGTGCAGGGTCGACACCACCAGGTGGCCCGACAGCGAATACGAGATCGCCATCGTCATGGTTTCGCGGTCGCGGATTTCGCCGATGTAGATGCAGTCGGGCGCCTGGCGCAGCGCGTTCTTCAGCGCAACCTGCAGTGATTGCGTGTCACGCCCCACCTCGCGCTGGTTCACCATCGAGCGCTTGTTGTGGAACATGAACTCGATCGGGTCTTCGATCGTGAGAATGTGGCCCGCCATCTGCTGGTTGCGCTGCTCCAGCATCGAGGCGAGCGTGGTGCTCTTGCCGGTGCCGGTGGCGCCCACGAGGAGGATCAGGCCGCGCTTCTCCAGCACCAGGGTGTTGAGGATGGGCGGCAGGCCGAGCGTGCCCAACTGCGGGATGTCGTGCGGAATGCAGCGAAACACCGCCGCGATCGAGCCACGTTGGCGGAAGGCGCTCAAGCGAAAGCTGCCCACACCGGTGATGCCGATGCCGACGTTGAGCTCGCCGGTGTCTTCAAGGTCTTCGAGCTGGCTGGGCGTGAGCAGCTCGGCCAGCAGCTGGCGCGGCTGTGCGGCGCTCAGCGGCTGGTCGGAGAGCTGAAGAATCTGCCCGTTGATCTTGATCAGGATGGGCGTGGCCGCCGACAGGTAGACGTCGGACGCGCTCTTCTCGGCCATCAGCCGCAGCACGCGCTCCATGTTGCCGCCACTGCTTGCCGTGTTGCTGCTGGTGGCGCCATTCGTCGTGGTGTTCATGGATGTCCTTTGATCGAGATCGGTCGGGCAGGGTGGCGGATGCTCAGGCGCGCAGCAGCTCGTTGATGCTGGTCTTGCTCCGTGTCTTGGCGTCCACGCGCTTGACGATCACCGCGCAATACAGGCTGTGGCTGCCATCGCTGCTGGGCATGTTGCCCGCCACCACCACCGAGCCCGAGGGCACGCGGCCGTAGATCACTTCGCCTGTGGCGCGGTCGTAGATCTTGGTGCTTTGGCCCAGGTAGACGCCCATCGAGATCACCGAGTTTTCTTCGACGATCACGCCTTCGGCGACTTCGGAGCGTGCGCCGATGAAGCAGTTGTCTTCGATGATGGTCGGGTTGGCCTGCAACGGCTCCAGCACGCCGCCGATGCCCACACCGCCCGAGAGGTGCACGTTCTTGCCGATCTGGGCGCAGGAGCCGACGGTCGACCAGGTGTCGACCATCGTGCCTTCATCGACGTAGGCGCCGATGTTCACGTAGCTGGGCATCAGCACGGCGCCCTTGGCGATGAAGGCGCCGTGGCGGGCCACGGCGGGCGGCACGATGCGCACGCCGGCTTCGCGCACTTGCGACTCGTCCAGGTGGGAGAACTTGGTCTTGACCTTGTCGAAGAAGGCCAACTCGCCGGCATGCATCAGCACGTTGTCATTGAGGCGAAACGACAGCAGCACGGCCTTCTTCATCCACTGGTTGACCGTCCATTGGCCCACGCCCTGGCGCTCGGCGACGCGGATGCGGCCCTTGTTGAGGTCGTTGATGACGTGCTCGACGGCGTCGCGGGTTTCCTTGCTGGCACTTTGCGCGGAGAGGCTCGCACGGTCTTCCCAGGCGGCGTCGATCAGGCTTTGCAGTTGTTGGGTCATGGGAGAGTTACCGTGATTGAACGAAATGGGTGACGAAAGAGACGATGCGGTGGGCGGCTTCCAGGCACTCATCGACTTCGGCCACCAGAGCCAGTCGGATGCGTCCGGCACCTGGGTTGATGCCGTGGGCGTCGCGGGCCAGCAGGCTGCCCGGCAGCACCGTCACATTGTATTGAGCCAGCAGTTGCTGCGCGAAGGCGATGTCGTTACCTCCGGCTACGTGTTTGGGAACACCGGCCCAGAGGTAAAAGCTCGCATCGGGCAGCTTCACGTCGAGCACCTGCGCCAGCACCGGCGTGACCTCCCCGAACTTGCGGCGGTACTTGTCACGGTTGGCCACCACGTGGGCCTCGTCGTTCCAGGCGGCGATGCTGGCGTGCTGGTAGGTGCCGCTCATCGCGCTGCCGTGGTAGGTGCGGTACAGCAGAAAGTGCTTCATCAGCGCCGCATCACCGGCCACGAAACCTGAGCGCATTCCGGGCACGTTGGAGCGTTTCGACAGGCTGGTTAGCGCGATCAGGTTCTTGAAATCGCGCCCGAGCAGGGTGGCGGCTTGAAGCGAGCCCAGCGGCGGCTCGTCGCGGAAGTAGATCTCGGAGTAGCACTCGTCGGAGGCGATCACGAACCCATGCCGGTCGCTCAGCTCGAACAGCAGCTTCCATTCGGCGAGCGGCATCACGGCGCCGGTGGGGTTGCCGGGTGAGCAGACGTAGACCATCTGCGTGCGCGCCCAGACCTCGGCCGGCACCGAGGCCCAGTCGACCGCGAAGTTGCGCGCGGGGTCGCTGTTGGCGTAGTACGGCTCGGCCCCGGCGAGCAGCGCCGCGCCTTCGTAGATTTGATAGAACGGATTGGGGCAGACGACGGTGGCGCCGGCCTTCGTCGGGTCGACCACGGTCTGCGCCAGCGCAAACAAGGCCTCGCGCGACCCATTGACCGACAGCACCTGCGTGAGCGGGTCGACCGTCACGTCGTAGCGGCGCTTGAGCCACGCCGCGCAGGCCTGGCGCAGAGCCGGCTCACCCGCGGTGGCGGGGTAGCCGGCCAGGCCGCCGAAACCGTCGACGATGGCCTTCAGCACCAACTCGGGCGTGGCGTGCTTCGGCTCGCCAATGCCGAGGCTGATGGCCTTGTAAGCCGGGTTCGGCGTGATGTCTGCGGTGAGGGCGCGCAGCCGCTCGAAGGGGTAGGGGTGAAGCTTGGCCAGCAGCGGATTCATCGGCACGATTATCTGTGCAGGCCGGTCGACATCTCGTGCGATGGCAGGTCGATCACCGGCTGCGGCTTCCAGCCTTTTTGGCGGTGTTCGGCCACCACGTTGGTGTAGATGCCGCCGCGCACGTACCACTTGGCGGTGATGCGCACGAAGCGCGGGTCGATCGCCTTGACGATGTCGTCGAGGATGGTGTTGGTCACCTTCTCGTGAAACGCGCCTTCGTTGCGGTAGCTCCAGAAGTAGAGCTTCAGGCTCTTCAACTCGATGCACAGCTTGTCGGCAATCATGTCGATGGTGAAGTGCGCAAAGTCGGGCTGGCCGGTCAGCGGGCAGTTGCAGGTGAACTCGGGCACCTGGAACTGGATCACGTAATCGCGCTTCGGCGAGGGGTTGGGGAACACATCGAGCTGCTTGCTCGGTGCGGTGGGCGGCTTGGCCGGCTTCTCGCGCTGTTTCAGCACGGTGGCGCCCTTGGTGTTGGGCGGGGCAAGTTTGGCGGACATCTTGGCCATGACGGTCACGTTTCGAGAGGTTTTTACGGGGAGACGAGCGAGGGGCCGATGGTATCATCGCGCCTCGCTGAAAGCTCGTCAGAACACGAGATTTCTCAAATAAATCAAGTACTTAGATGCGCTCGGCTCCCCGCCGAGCGGCGGCGCGGGTCGCTCTCTCCATGCGTTTGAACTCCATCAAGCTCTCGGGCTTCAAGTCGTTTGCCGAGCCCACGAATTTCCAGCTGCCGGGCCAACTGGTCGGTGTGGTGGGCCCCAATGGCTGCGGCAAGTCCAACATCATGGACGCCGTGCGCTGGGTGCTCGGCGAGTCGAAGGCCAGCGAACTGCGCGGCGAGTCGATGCAAGACGTGATCTTCAGTGGCTCGGGCAACCGCAAGGGCGCGAGCCGCGCGAGCGTCGAGCTGGTGTTCAGCAACGAAGACGCGCGCGCCGGTGGGCAGTGGAACCAGTTCACCGAGATCGCGGTGAAACGCACGCTGACACGCGACGGCACCAGCAGCTACTTCATCAACAACCAGCCGGTGCGCCGCCGTGACGTGCAAGACGTGTTTCTCGGCACCGGCCTCGGCCCACGCGCCTACGCCATCATCGGCCAGGGCACCATCAGCCGCATCATCGAGAGCAAGCCCGAAGAGCTGCGCTTGTTCCTCGAAGAGGCCGCGGGTGTCTCCAAGTACAAGGAGCGCCGCCGCGAGACCGAAAACCGGCTGAAGGACACACGCGAGAACCTGACCCGCGTCGAAGACATTCTCCGCGAACTGAACAGCAACCTCGAGAAGCTGGAGAAGCAGGCCGAAGTGGCCAGCCAGTACCGCGCGCTGCAAGAGTCGGGCACGCTCAAGCTGCACCAGCTGTGGTTCCTCAAGCACCGTGATGCCGCGAGCGAACAAGAGCGTGTGAAGAGCGAAGTGCTGGCCGCGACCAACGCCTTCGAAGAACGCATGGCCGAGTTGCGCCACGGCGAAGCCGAGCTGGAAACGATTCGCCAGGCGCACTACGCGGCCAGCGACGAGCTGCACACCGCGCAAGGCTCGCTGGCCGAAGCCGCACTCGAAGTGAGCCGCCTGGAAGAGCGCATCCGCTACGTGGTCGAAGGCCGCCAGCGTGTCGAGCAACGCCTGGTCGAGCTGAAGGCCCAGAACGAGCAGTGGCTGTCGCGCCAGACCGAAGCGCAAGATGAGTTGGATCAGATCGCCGAACAGATTGCCGCTGCCGACGAGCAGAGCGAAGTGCTGGCCGCGCAAGCCGAAGAGCAGGCCGGCAACCTGCCGACGGTCGAAGACGCGGTGCGTGCCGCGCAGAACCGCAGCAACGAGCAGCGCACGGTGGTGGCGAGCGTGCAGCAGCAGATCCAGGTGCTCGCGGCCGAGAGCCGCAACATTGACGACCAGCGCCGCCAGTTCAACGCGCGCCGCGAGCGGCTCGATGGCGAACGCCGCCAGCTCGCCGCGCCCGACATGGACCGCCTGGCCGAGCTGAAAGCGCAGTACGCCGTGGCCGAAGAAGCGCAAGGTGTGGCCGATGCCCGCCTGCATGAGTTGAACGACCAGGTGCCCGCGCTCGACGAAGACCGACGTGCCAAGCAAGAGCAGGTGAATGCCGATGGTGGCAAGCAAGCCGACCTGAGCGCACGCCTCGACGCCTTGCGTGCCCTGCAAGAAAAGGTGCAGACCGAAGGCAAGCTCAAGCCCTGGCTGGCCAAGCACGGCCTTGAAGGCCTGCAAGGCCTGTGGACCAAGATCCACATCGAGACCGGCTGGGAAACGGCGCTCGAATCGGCTCTGCGCGAGCGCATCAACGCGCTCGAAGTGGGCCGCATCGAGACCGTGCGCGCCTTCGCCACCGATGCACCACCGGCCAAGCTCGCGTTCTACACACCGCCGCACGCCGCGATTGCGAACACGCACCAGACCTTGCCGCGTTTGAGCGACCTGCTGCGCCTGGGTGATGCGGGCCTCAAGGCCTTGCTCAACGACTGGCTGGAAGGTGTCTACACCGCCGCCAACATCGACGACGCCTTGGCCGCGCGCGGCAAGCTCACGCACGGCGAAGTGATCATGACCCGCGAAGGCCATGCGGTCAGCCAATTCGCCGTCGCCTTCTACGCGCCCGACTCCGAACAGGCCGGCATGCTCGCCCGCGCGCAGGAGATCGAGAACCTGGAGCGCCAGTTGCGTGCCCAGTCGCTGATCGCCGAAGAGTCGCGCAGCGGACTCATTCGCGCCGAAGCGGCCTATACCGAGGCCTCGCAGCGCCTCGTCTCCGCCCGCCGCGAAGCCGGTGAAACCCAGACGCGCGCGCACCAGCTGCAAGTGGAGCTGCTGCGCTTGTCGCAACTGGCCGAACAGACCAGCACCCGCCGCGCCCAGCTCGATGAAGAGCTGGCCGAGGTGAATGGCCAGCTGGAAGAGCTGGACGAGCGCCGCGCCACCGGCGAGGCCAAGTTCGAAGAGCTCGACATGCAGCTCGCCACGACGCAAGAGCGCCACGCCGAGCTCGACGAAGCGGTGATCACCGCCGAACGCAAGCTCTCGGAAGCGCGCGAACAACTGCGCTCGCTGGAGCGCCAGGCGCAAGAGGCGCAGTTCTCGTCACGCGCCCTGGCCGCCCGCCGCAGCGAGCTGCAGCGCAGCATCGAGACCTCGCTGCAGCAGGTGGCGAGCAACGAGCAGTCGGCGGTGCAGCTGCAGGAAGAGCTGACCCGCCTGACCGATGCGTCGGCCCAGGTCGGCCTCGAAGCCGCACTCGCGTTGAAGCTCGACCGCGAAGCCGCACTCGGGGCCAAGCGCAGCGAGTACGACGACCTCACGATGCGCCTGCGCAGATCCGACGAGCAGCGCCTGCAGCACGAACAAAGCCTGCAGCCGCTGCGCGACCGCATCACCAAGCTGCAGCTCGAAGAACAGGCGGCTCAACTGGGTGGCGCGCAGTTCATGGAGCAGCTCACCGCGGCCGAGGTCAACCTGGAGGCGCTGGCGCAGAACATCGCCGACAACAACGTCAAGCTGTATGGCCTGCAAGGCGAGATCGACCGCATCAACCGCGAGATCAACGCGCTGGGCGCGGTGAACCTCGCGGCGCTGGACGAGCTCACTGCCTCGCGCGAGCGCAAGACCTTCCTCGACGCGCAGAACGCCGACCTGAACGAGGCCATCACCACGCTCGAAGGCGCCATCCACAAGATCGACCTGGAAACGCGCGACCTGCTCGGCAACACCTTCAACCAGGTCAACGAACACTTCGGCCGCATGTTCCCCAGCCTCTTCGGTGGCGGCCAGGCCAAGCTCGTGATGACGGGCGACGAGATCCTCGATGCTGGCGTGCAGGTGATGGCCCAGCCGCCGGGCAAGAAGAACAGCACGATCCACCTGCTGTCGGGGGGCGAGAAGGCGCTCACCGCGATCGCGCTGGTGTTCGCCATCTTCCAGCTGAACCCCGCACCGTTCTGCTTGCTCGACGAAGTGGACGCGCCGCTGGACGACGCCAACACCGAACGCTACGCCAAGCTGGTGAAAGAGATGAGCAAGGGCACGCAGTTCCTGTTCATCAGCCACAACAAGATCGCGATGGAGATGGCCGAGCAGCTGATCGGCGTGACCATGCAGGAGCAGGGCGTGTCGCGCATCGTCGCGGTCGACATGGAAGCCGCCGTCAGCCTGGCCGAAGCTGCATGACGCAACCACCCGGCCTTGCACGATGAACAGTCTCACGATTGCATTGGCGGGTCTGGGCGGCGTGGTGCTGGCGGGCATCGTGGTGCACGGTGCCTGGCAAGCGCGCAAGGCCGGCCCCAAGCGGCCGGATGCGGCACCGCCGGAACAGCGCGAGCCCGTGCTCGAGAGCGCCTCGACCGATCGCATCGAGCCCAGCTCCGGCACGACCGAGGCGCCCGAAGCGCCGCTGCCGATGGCGCTGCCTCGCCGCGCGAGCCTGCGCATCGACGCGCTGATCGATGCCATCGCCACCCTCACGCTCGAAGCCCCGGTGAGCGGCGAGATGGTGCTGGCCCACCAGCCGCCCACCCGCCGTGCGGGCAGCAAGCCGTTTCTGATCGAAGGGCTGAACACCGAAACCGGCGAATGGGAAGCGCCGCTGCCCGGCCAGCACTACAGCGAGATCCAGGCCGGTGTGCAACTGGCCAACCGCACGGGTGCAATGAACGAGATCGAGTACTCCGAGTTCGTGCAGAAGATCGAGCCGTTTGCCGAAGCCATCGGCGCGATGGCCGACTTTCCGGACATGCTCGACGCCGCCAGCCGCGCCCGCGAGCTCGACGCCTTTGCCAGCCAGCATGACGCGCAGCTGGCGGTGCACCTGCAGGCCCGCTCGGCCGCCTGGAGCGTGGGCTACATCCAGCAGCACGCCGCGCGCCATGGTTTCGTGGCGGGCATGGTGCCGGGCCGGCTGGTGCTGCCCTCCACCGAAGACGGCGCACCGCCCGTGCTCACGCTCACCTTCGATTCGCAAGCAGCCCTGGCCGAAGACCCCAACCAGGCCGCCGTGCGCGACGTGACGCTGAGCTTCGACGTACCGCAAACCGACCCCGCGGCCGAGCCCTTCATCGCCTGGCAGGCGAGCGCCCAGGCCTTGTCGCTGGGCATGGATGCCGGCATCGTCGACGACAACGGGCAGCCGCTCAGCCCGCAAGGCTTTGCCAGCATCGGCAACGAACTGAACCAGTTGTACGGCGCGCTGGCGGGCCGCGACCTCGCGGCGGGCTCGCCGGCCGCACGGCGTCTGTTCAGCTGAGGATCTTGAGAAGCCGCTCAACCCTCTGGCCAGGGGTTGGTTGAAGCGATACAAAAAAGGCCTGGAGGGAAAACTTTGAAACACATCATCGCAATCGTCGCGATGGGCTGCGCCTTGACGGGCTGCGCCACGCGATACGGTGGCGCCGGCCTCACCGGCGGCCACGTCGATCAGGCCGGCCCGGGCAAGCTGCAGAAGGTCGACTTTCATGGCAACGGGTTCATCGCCTCCGACACGGTGCAGAAATACGCGCTCTACCGCTGCGCCGAACTTGCCAAACAAAACGGCAAGCCGCACTTCGTGATCTTCGAAAGCCTGCACGCCGCCGCGACCGACCGGCCCGCGCAGCTCCCGCGCGTGGGCGCGCTCGGCAACAAGCCCAGCGCCTCGGCCTTCATGCTGACGCTGGATCAGCCGCGCAACGGTTCTCTGCAGACGCAGGCCGTGCTGGATGAACTCGACGCGCTGGTCAAGGCTGCGCCCGCCGCCAAGTGACCGGGAGCCACACATGACGATCAAACAATGGCTGGGTGTGGGGGTGGCGGTGGCGCTGCTGAGCGGCTGCGGTGCGATGCCGTATCAGCCGGCGCCCAATGAACTGATGGCGCCGGTACGCTTTCTGGGCTTGGGCCGCCCGCTGATGTGCAAGGACGGCAAGGTCTACAGCCTCAACGCCGTCGATAACAGCAATGTGGTGAAGGTGCCGGTGGGTCAGCGCATCTCCTTCGGGGCGAGCATCCGCTCGGAAGGCTACAACGTGGTCTACACCTGCGGTGCCTGGTTGGGTTTCGTGCCCGAGGCTGGCCGCAGTTACATCGCCAACTCCGGCCTGGCCGGCGGTGGCCGCTGCTTCACCGAGCTGGTGCGCGAAGACGCGGCGAAGGACACCGGGGTGAGCGTCGAGCCGAGCATCCGCCCGTCGGCTTGTGCGGCGCCGGTTGCAGCGGCGGTCACGGCATCAGCACCCAGGTAGCCCCTCGCTCTGGGTTGCAGGCGCCATTCTTGAGGCGCACGGCAACAGGGGCATGCCGCAAAATCGCGGCATGACATCGACCGCCGACGCCACCGCACGCCGTGCCGCCCAGCTGCGCGCGCAGCTCAACGACCACGCCCACCGCTACTACGTGCTCGACGAGCCGCAGATCCCCGATGCCGAGTACGACCGGTTGTTCCAGGAGCTGCAGGCGATCGAGGCCGCCCACCCCGAGCTGCTGACGCCCGACTCGCCCACGCAGCGTGTCCTCGGCAAGGTGCTCGACGGGTTTGCGCCGGTGGTGCATGCAGTGCCGATGCTGAGCATTCGCACCGAGACCGACACCGAATCGAGCGGCGCGCTGGCCTTCGATGCGCGTGTGCGCCGCGAGCTGGGGCTGACGCCCGAGGACCCACCGGTCGAATACGCCGCGGAGCTGAAGTTCGACGGCCTGGCCATCAATTTGCGCTACGAAGCGGGGGTGCTGGTGCAGGCCGCCACGCGTGGCGACGGCGAGAAGGGCGAAGACGTCACGCAGAACATCCGCACGATCGGGCAGATCCCGCTGCGCTTGAGTGGCGTGACCGCGCCGGTGCTCGAAGTGCGCGGCGAGGTCTACATGAGCCGCGACCAGTTCGAGAAGCTCAACGAGCGCCAGCGCGAGCTGATCGCCCAAGGCGCGAAGAACGAAAAGACCTTCGTCAACCCGCGCAATGCCGCGGCCGGCGCCGTGCGCCAGCTCGACCCGGCGATCGCCGCCAAACGGCCGCTCAGCTTCTTTGCGTATGGGCTGGGTGACGTGCAGGGCTGGGACATCCCACCCACCCACAGCGCGCTGCTGGACGCGCTCGAGCAGATGGGCTTGCCGGTGTGCAGCGACCGCACCGTGACGCAGGGCGCCGAGGGCCTGGTGGCCTTCCACCAGGCCATGGGCGAGAAGCGCGACAGCTTCCCCTTCGACATCGACGGCGTCGTCTACAAGGTCAACTCGCGCGAGCTGCAGAAGAAGCTCGGCTTCATGTCGCGCGAGCCGCGCTGGGCGGTGGCTCACAAGTACCCGGCGCAAGAGCAGATGACGGTGGTGCGCGACATCGACATCCAGGTCGGGCGCACCGGCAAGCTCACGCCGGTGGCCAAACTGGAGCCGGTGTTCGTGGGCGGCACGACGGTGAGCAATGCCACGCTGCACAACGAAGACGAGACCCGCCGCAAGGACGTGCGCATCGGCGACACGGTGGTCGTGCGCCGCGCTGGCGATGTGATCCCCGAGGTGGTGAGTGTGGTGCTCGACAAGCGCGGCGCTGACGTGGGCGAGCCCTTTGACTTGTACAAAAAGCTGGGCGGCAAATGCCCGGTGTGCGGCAGCGGCATCGCACGCGAAGAGGGCGGCGCCGACTGGCGCTGCAGTGGCGGCTTGTTCTGCCCCGCGCAACGCAAGCAGGCCATCCTGCACTACGCAGGCCGGCGTGCGATGGACGTGGAGGGCCTGGGCGACAAGCTCGTCGACCAGTTGATCGAAGCGCAGGTGGTGCACACCCTGCCCGACCTCTACAAACTCGGGCTGACCAGCCTCAGCACCCTCGATCGCATGGGCGAGAAGAGCGCGCAGAACCTGCTCGCCGGGCTGGAGAAGAGCAAGCGCACGACGCTTGCACGCTTCTTGTACTCACTCGGTATCCGCCAGATCGGTGAGACCACCGCGAAGGACCTGGCCAAGCACTTCGGCTCGCTCGACCGCATCATGGATGCGAGCATCGAGCAACTGCTGGAGGTCAACGACGTCGGCCCGATCGTGGCGCAAAGCATTCGCACCTTCTTCGACCAGCCGCACAACCGCGAGGTGGTCGAACAGCTGCGCGCCGCCGGCATCACCTGGCCTGAGCACGATGGTGAAGGTGACCTGAGCCCGAAGCCGCTGGCGGGCAAGACCTTCGTGCTGACCGGCACCTTGCCCGTGCTCAGCCGTGACGAAGCCAAGGAGATGATCGAAGCCGCTGGCGGCAAGGTCTCGGGCTCGGTGTCGAAGAAGACGAACTATGTGGTGGCGGGTGAAGAAGCGGGCAGCAAGCTGGAGAAGGCGCGTGAACTGGGCGTCGAGGTGATCGACGAGGCCGGCCTGCGAGCCCTGTTGCCCGCGGGTGACGAAAGGCTCTGAATCGCCGCCAGCCGGTGCGTGGCGGGCGGCGACCTGCCATAGACTGGAATTCTCATCACCGAAGGTGTGGGCAGCGCATCGCCCGCCACACGAGAACACGCCATGACGACGACTGGTGCTTCGAACAAGAAGACGCTGTACGAACTGCTCGGTGTGGCAGCGGATGCGACGCCCGACGAGATCAAGGCGGCCTATGACGCAGCCGCCGCAGCCACCGACCTTGACCCGGGCCAGCAGGTGGCACTGAAAGAAGCGGCCAGCGTGCTGTCGAGCCCGCGGCGGCGCGCCCAGTACGACCACTCGCTTCGCCAGCGAGAGCTGCCTGTGGAAGTCGTGGTGGTGGACGAGGACGATGACGATGACGCCCCTGCCGGCCATGGCAAGAAGCCGTGGCTGGTGCTGGGCTTGGTGGTGTTGCTCCTTGCGGGCTGGTGGATGCTGCAACGGCCTGCCGCCAAGCCCCGGGCGGCAGCTGCCGCGAGCGCGGCACCTGCCGCCGCGGTGGTGACGAGCGAGCCCGCCATGGCCGTGGCCAGCGTGTCGCCAGACAAGCTGCGCGAGAGCCTGCTGCTTGGAACCTGGCTTTGCCAAGGCCCGCTGACCGGAAGCGGACTCAATCTCAGCTTCGTTCAGGACGGCACCTATTCGGGCACATCAGACGGCCAGCCTGTGCGTGGCTTCTTCACGCTGGCGCAGAACGCATTGACGCTCAACGATGGCCGGCAGTCCAATGTGTTCACTGTCGAAGAACTTGCCGCCCAGGGCCTGGTGATCAGCCGTGGTGAAGGCAAGCGCCTGGCGTGCAAGCGCTGATGACTTGAGGAGCCCACCGAGCATGCAGTCCCTGAACCTGTTGTCCAACGTCGCTGTGCGGGTGGCCCCTTTCATGGTGATCGTGCTGACCGTGCTGATGGCCGGCCTTCCCCACGGGGCCCAGGCCGCCTGGACCTGCACCAACGAAGCCGGCAAGAAGACCTTCCAGGATCGGCCCTGCGAAGGCAAGGCGCCGTCGGACAAATGGGCCCCGGTCAAGTCCCGTGATCTCACCGCCGCAGGTGCGCAAGAAACCCTGCGCCGCTTCGACGCCGCCGTGAACGATCGCGACCTGGTGGCGGCTGGCAGGTTGTTGTCCAAGGATTTCAGGTCCCTGCTGGTGGACAAGCGCGGCCGGTACGAGCTGGGTCGCAATGAGTACATGGAATCGTTGACGCGTGTGGTGCAGGCCTCCAAGCGCTACCAGAGCGAGCGCCGTTGCAGTGACGGGCGGCCCGATGCCCTGTCGCAAACCCTGAGGCTGGAGTGCCGCAACGTCGTGCGCATCGAACAGACGCGACGCGCGGGCTCCAGCGTCGAGACGCTGGAGCTCGTCCGGTTGGCTCTCGAAGGCGATGAGATCAAGATCGTCGAGATCAGCGACCTTGCGCCGCAACCGGCCAACGCGGCGGCGTCAGCCCCCAGGAACTGACGCCGCAGGGCGTGTTGCACAGCGCCTAGAAGCTCACCCGCAGCCCCGTCTTCAAAGCACGCCCTGGCAAGGGCGACAGGTCGCGCACTGTCTGCACGCTGGCGGCGTTGTAGCCCAGCGCATCACCGGCATTGGCGAGCTGCACGAACCACAAGCCGTCGCTGCCGTGCAGTGTGAAGCTGCGTGTGAGTGAGAGGTTGACCAGGGTGTAGCCGGCGGTCGCCACGTCGGTGGCCGGCACGCGGTTCTGCCGTGCGGCGTGGTCGAGTTCGATGCGCCCGCCCCACAGGCCATGCGAGGCCTCCAGCCCTACCAGCGCGCGCAGTGGCGCCACGCGTGGCAGTGGCTCGCCGGTGTCGAGGTTGTCGCCGCGGGTGAAGTCGAGCTTGCCCGACACGTCGAACGCCAGCGGGCTGTCGAGCAGGCGATGTTTGCCATTGATCTCGATGCCGCTCATGCGCGCGCGCACTGAGCGGAAGGCGTACTCGGGGAAGTCTTCGCCGTCGACAGTCACATCGTTGCCGGTCGCTTCGAGGGCGATGAAACGCGAGAAGCGCGCGTGGAAGGCGCCGATGCGCAACTGGTTCGTACCGTGTTTCCATTCGAGTGCCAAGTCGAGGTTGTTGCCGCGCTCTGCGGCGAGCGTGGTGTCGCCGCGCTCATAGGCGCTGGTGGCGGCGTGCACGCCGTTGGCATACAACTCGAACGAGGTGGGAGCCCGTTCGCTGAAGCTCAGTGCACCGGAGAGCGACCACTGCGGCGACAGCTTGAACACATTGGCCAGCGAGGCGCTGCGCAGCGAGAAGCGGCGCTCGGCGGCAGGGCCGAACTGGGCGTCCAGCGGGTCAGCGTCGCCCTCGGAGCTGACGCGGGCGTGCTCCAGGCGCAGGCCTGCGGTGAGCAGGCCACCGGTCCAGGCCAGCTCTTCGAGCCCAAACAGGGCCTGGCGGCGTGTGCGGGTGCTGGGCACGAAGGCTTCTTCGCCCAGGGCCGAGAAATCGAAGTCTTCGACTTGCGCGCCGAACATGCCGCGCAATGGGCCGAGCGGCGCGTGTTGCGCTTCCACACGCAGCTCGTGGCCGCGGGTCTTGAAGGTGGTGCCGATCTCGCCGGTGCCCTCGATCTCCTGGTGTTCGTAGCGGGTGTGGTTGAGCTGGGCCTTGAGTGAGCGAATGGCAGCGTCGCCAAACTTCAGCTCCCCGGCCACACCGAGGTGGTCGCGCTTCATGTGGATGCTGACGTCGGGCTCCACCACGATGCCGTAGCGGCTGTCGTAGGTGTCGACCGACAGGCCGACGTGGCCCTGGTCGAAGAACACCGAGCCGCCGACGGCGCCGCCGTGTGTGCGGCTGGCGGAGTTGCGCACACGGTCCGTTTCGGGCAAGGGCGAGCCGTCTTCCAGTGGCGTGTGTTGGGGGGCGATCAGGTCGTTGGTCTTGCGACCGAAGGCGTCGGCATGCAGGGCGAACTGGTCGTTCCCGACTTCCACCAGCGCTGCCCCACCACGCTCGCTCTGGGCACCGCCCAGGCGCAGCTCGGCCGCGCCCGAGACGCCTTGCACGCGTTGCGCGGGGATGCGGTTGTCGAGTGCGTTGACCACCCCGCCCACCGCACTGCCGCCATACAAGAGCGCACCCGGCCCGCGCAGCACTTCGAGCCGCTCGACGAACAGCGGGTCGATGGGCACGGCGTGGTCGAAGCTGAGGCTGGAGGCGTCGAGCGACGCCCCGGCATTGCTGAGCACGCGAACACGGTCGCCATCGAGCCCGCGGATCACCGGCCGGTTGGCATTGGGCCCGAAGTAGCTGGACGAGACGCCCGGCGTGCTGTTCAAGGTGTCGCCCAGCGAGCTGCCTCGGCGCAGCGTGAGCTCGTCGCCGCTCAGCACGCTCACCGGGGTGGCGATGTCGCGGCTGCCGAGCGGGTTGCCGGTGACGACGACGGGGGCCAGGGTGGTGCTGGCGGTCTGGGCGATGGCGGGGTAAGACATGGCCATGCCGATGGCGCTGGCCAGCGCCGCGCGGCGGAAGTTTGGAGTCGATTGCATGAGAGATCTCTCGAAGACGGGGGATTGAGAGCCATGCGCACAGCGCAGGCTCCATGCGGCAGCACGCGCGTGTGTCGCGCGGCGGCTGCCGAAGTCGGATGGGGAAGGGGCGAGACGCTCGGGTGCGTCAGGCCAGTGCGGGCGGGGCGCGGGCGCAGTAGCTGCGCTCAAGGGCCGGTTGGTGGCCGCATGGCACGGTGGCCCGGTTCGGGGCCGTGCTGAAGTCGCAGGGCAGGGCCAGCACCGGCAGCGGGGCCAGGTCGGCGTGGGTCAGCTGGTCGAACAGCCGGCAGTCGGTGTCGAGCGTGTGGCCCGCAAACAGGCTGGCCACCGCAGACGGGGCGTGCGACGCCGTGACTGCCGCCAGCGTGTTGCCGCCCGCGGGCTGGTGCACCGCGCGGTGCAACAGGCCAAGCGATTGCGCCAGCAACAGGCTGGCCACCGTGAGGTGAACCACCCAGCGGCGCAGGCGAAGGGCGTGCAGGCGTGTCATGCGGGAAACGGGTGCGTGTCAGCTCGAAACGGAGAGGGCGGAAGCTACCACAAGCGGCCGTCGTCGCGCACCCTGAGCGTGTACAAGGTCGACCGGACGATCGGGCAGATCGTCCGGCCGAGACCTTTGTGGCGCTACCCGAGCTTCCCCAGATACCGGGGTTCCGATGACGTGAATTCGGCCGGCAGTTTTGTCTGCGCCAGTTCCTGAACCAGAATCGGGGCCATGACTGTTCGAGAAATCCTCAAGATGGGCGACCCGCGCTTGTTGCGCGTGGCCAAACCGGTGAAGCAGTTCAACACGCCCGAGCTGCACGCCTTGATCGACGACATGTTCGAGACCATGCACGTGGCCAACGGCGCGGGCCTGGCGGCGCCGCAGATCGGCGTCGACCTCGCGTTGGTGATCTTCGGCTTCAAGCGCAACGACCGCTACCCCGATGCCCCGCCGGTGCCCGAGACGGTGCTGATCAACCCGCAGATCACGCCCCTGTCTGATGACGAAGAAGACGGCTGGGAGGGCTGCCTGTCGGTGCCCGGCCTGCGCGGCGTGGTGCCGCGCTTTGCGCGCATCCGTTACACCGGCTTCGACCCGCAGGGCCGCCCGATCGACCGCGAGGCCGACGGGTTCCATGCCCGGGTGGTGCAACACGAGTGCGACCACCTCATCGGCAAGCTCTACCCGATGCGGGTGCGCGATTTCAGCCAATTCGGCTTCACGAGCGTGCTTTTCCCCGATCTGGACCCGGCCGACGACGATTGAGCCCGGTTGGGCGGGAGTTTTGCGAAGAAACGTTTCTGTCGTCAGCCCAGCCCGCACACAGCGCGTTGTAGGTGGAACCCTCGGGGTTCACCGTACTCGAAAGCGAGACTCGCCCATGAAAAACATGCAACTCGCCGCGCCGCTGTCGCGCACCTTTGGTACCCACCGCGCCGCTCAATGGCTGGGCCTGCTGTTCGGCCTGCTGCTGTTGAGCCTGCTGGCTTTGCCGGCCCGCGCAGCCGACGAGCCCGATCCCCCCTCCCGCGCCGGCCGCCTGGCCGAGCTGCATGGGCAGGTCTGGATCTACGCCACCGACAGCAACGAGTGGATTCCCGCCGCGCGCAACCGCCCGGTCACCTCGGGCGACCGGCTCTCGACCGAGGCGGATGGCCGCGCCGAGGTGCGCATCGGCTCCACCGTGCTGCGCGTGGCCCCCAACACCGAGCTGGAAATCCGCGAGCTCGACGACGAGCACCTGAGCCTGCAGCTGCACAGCGGCAGCGTCGCTGCCCGCTTGCGCACCCGCGAAGCCGCCAACGAGTTTGACCTCTTCACCGAAGAAGGGCGCTTTCGTGCCGAGCGCAGCGGCAGCTACCGCTTCGACCGCACCGACGACACCAGCGCCGCCACCGCCTACACGGGGCAGGTCAGCTACGAGAGCGACGGCACCGCGTTGACGGTCCAGCAGGGCCAGCGCGTCGAGTTCTGGAAGCAGCGCGGAGCGCCCCAGTACGCCACCAGCAACCCCCAGCGCGACGACTTCGGCGACTGGGTGGCCTCGCGCGATTCGCGCGAAGAGCGCAGCGTGTCGTCGCGCTACGTGTCGCCCGAGATGACCGGTGTCGAAGACCTCGACCGTTACGGCCGCTGGGAGCAACACGATGAGTACGGCCCGCTGTGGATCCCCGTCACCGTGGCCCCCGGCTGGGCGCCGTACCGCATGGGCCATTGGGCCTGGGTCAGGCCCTGGGGCTGGACCTGGGTTGACGATGCACCCTGGGGCTTTGCTCCCTTCCACTACGGTCGCTGGGTCTACTACCGCAACAGCTGGTGCTGGACGCCAGGGCGCTATGTGGCGCGGCCTGTCTACGCGCCGGCCCTGGTGGCCTGGGTGGGCGGGCCTCACGTGAGCGTGTCCGTCACCGTGGGTCGCCCACCGACCGTCGGCTGGTTCCCCTTGGGCCCGCGTGAGATCTACGTGCCTGGCTACCGCGTCAGCCCGCGCTACGTGCGCAACGTGAACGGCACCCACGTGACCAACATCACCAACGTCACCACCATCATCAACAACCCGGCGCAGTTCATGGCCGGTGCACGCTATGTGAACCGTGGTCTGCCAAATGCGGTGACCGTGGTGCCTGCCAGCGTGGTCGAGCGTCGACAGCCGGTGGCGCCGGCCTTCCGCCCGGTGAACGAGCGCGAATTGCGCGACATACGGCGTGACCGCCCGCGCGCCGAAGCCCCGGTGGCGGCGCCCCCGCGCTGGGCGCCGGGCTCGCGCGAAGTGGTTGACCCACGCGTGTCGCGCCCGGGTGCACGCCCAGGTGTGCCAGGTGTCGTTACCCGGCCGGCACCGCCGGTGGTGCAGCAGCCCGGCATGCCGCCGCGCGAGCAGGGCAATGGCCCGAATGTGGGTCGGCCCGATGACAGAGATCGCCGTGGGCGTGACACCCAACCGCCTGCGACCAGCAACCCGCCACAGGCGCGGCCCCCGGTCTGGCAGCCACGCGACAACAACGAGGGTCGTGGCAACAATGACGGCCGCGGCAACAACGAAGGCCGCGGCAACAGCCAGCCGCCCCGGCAGTCTGTGC
>NZ_JADMJX010000025.1:0-14998 GCF_018780185.1 Rhizobacter sp. | reverse complement strand
GGCCGCGGCAACAACGAAGGCCGCGGCAACAGCCAGCCGCCCCGGCAGTCTGTGCCGCCACGCGTGCAACCCGCGCCGCCGGTGCAACAAGGCGGCTTCCAGGGCAACAACCCGCCACAGCGCCCGGGCGTGCCCGACCGTGCGCTCGCACCCCCGCCTGATGAGCGCAAACGCCATCACGAGATGCCCGGCCCGCCGCCACGTGCGGTGCAAGCGCCGCAGCCCGTGCAGGTGGCGCCGCCTGCGCCGGTGGTGCGCCCGCCCGCACCGGTGGTTGAGCGCCCGCAAGCGCCGCCGCCGCGCGAAGCCCAGCCGCAACCCGAGGTACGTCAACCGCGTGTGCGTGAAGAGCGTGTGCGCGAAGAGCGTGAACCCCGTGAGCGTTCAAACGACCGTTTTGAACGTGGCGAACGCAGCGGCGAGCGCCGCTGATGATCAGCGAAGCAGCGGCTTCAGCCCCACCCACACATTGGCCAGCATGATCGGGTGGGCCTGCTCGCGCGGGTGAATGCGGTCGGCCTGAAACATGGCCTCAGCATCGGGTGCATCGGCCACACCCTTCAGCAAGAAGGGCACGAGAGCCGCTTTCTCCGTCTTGGCCACGCTCTGGAACAGCGCCGCAAAGTCGTTGCTGTATTGCCGCCCGTAGTTGGGCGGCACCTGCATGCCCACCACCAGCACCTTGGCACCGGCCGCCTTCGCCGCGCGGGCCATGGCCAGCAGGTTGTCGCGTGTCATGCTGAGCGGCAGACCGCGCAGCGCGTCGTTGCCACCCAGCTCAAGCACCACCAGCGTGGGCTTGTGCTGCTTGAGCAGCAAGGGCAGCCGCGAGCGCCCGCCCGAGGTGGTGTCGCCGCTGATGCTCGCGTTGACGACGGTGGCGGGCAGCTTGTCAGCCTTCAGGCGCTGCTCCAGCAGCGATACCCAGCCTTTGCCGCGCTCCAACCCGTATTCGGCCGAGAGGCTGTCGCCCACCACCAGGATCACCTGCGCGCCTGCGGCTTTGCTGGGCAAGCCAGCGCCTGCGAGGGCAAGCACGGTACAGTGCCCCAGCAGTTTTCTGCGCGTCATCACCATCTCAAGTCGATCCATGTCTGAACCCATCATTGCCGTCGAGCGTGTCACCAAACAAGTGCAAGACTCCAGCGGCTTGCTGACGATTCTCCATGAGATCGACTTCACCCTGCCGGCACGGCAGTCGGCCGCCATCGTGGGCGCCAGCGGCTCGGGCAAGAGCACCTTGTTGTCGATCATCGCGGGCTTGGACACACCGACCACCGGAACAGTTCGCCTGGCCGGCACCGATTTGTTCGTGCTCGACGAAGATGCCCGCGCCGCAGTGCGCGCGGCCAAGGTCGGCTTCGTGTTCCAGAGCTTTCAGTTGCTCGGCAACCTGACGGCGCTGGAGAACGTGATGCTGCCGCTGGAACTGCAAGGCCGCAACGACGCACGCGCCCTGGCCACCGAGATGCTGCAGCGGGTGGGCCTGGGGGAGCGTTTGTCGCACTACCCCAAGGTCTTGTCGGGTGGCGAGCAGCAACGTGTGGCGCTCGCCCGCGCCTTTGTCGTGAAGCCAGCGGTGCTGCTGGCCGATGAGCCCACTGGCAGCCTCGACTTTGCCACCGGGGCCAAGGTGATGGAGCTGATGTTCGACCTCAACCGCGAAGCCGGCACAACGCTCGTGCTGGTGACCCACGACCGCGAGATCGCAGCGCGCTGCGACCGGCAACTGAAGATCGAAGCCGGCCGAGTCGACCTCAGCTGACAACAAAAAGCGCCCCGAAAGGCGCTTTGGCAAATCGCGGCCGCGAAGCAGGCCGCCCCATCAAGCCACTCCCGCGGAACCGGCTTTGCCGGGCCGCTGGGAGGCGCCCCTCGGGGGCAGGAGCGCCAGCGACTGGGGGGCGTATTTACTGACTGAACTTGTAGTCGGTCTTGGCTTTCGCCTTGATGTCATCGCGGAACTTCGCGAGCCGCTGCTGGCCCAGGCGCTGCTGGATCTGCGGCTTCACTTCGTCCAGGGCCGGGAACTGCGCTTCGCGCGTGTCTTCGAGCTTGATGATGTGGTAGCCGAATTGTGACTTGACCGGAGCGTCGGTCATCTCGCCCTTCTTCAGCGCCGACAAGGCCTTCGAGAACTCGGGCACATAAGAGTCGGCAGCGGCCCAATCGAGGTCGCCACCCTTTTCACCCGAGCCCGGGTCCTTCGAGCTCTTCTTGGCCAGCTCGTCGAACTTGGCGCCGCCCTTGATCTGGGCGATCAGCGCCTTGGCCTCGTCTTCCTTCTCGACCAGGATGTGGCGGGCGCGGTACTCGGTGCCGCTCGATTGCGCCTTGAACTTGTCGTACTCGGCCTGGATGTCGGCGTCGGCGATCGGGTTCTTCTTGGTGTAGTCGTTGAAGAGCTCGCGAATCAGGATGCTCTGGCGGGCCAGCTCCATCTGGGCCTTGTATTCGGGTGAGCGTGCCAGGCCGCGCTTCTCGGCTTCTTGCATGAACATCTCGCGCAGCACCACTTCGTCTCTGACCTGCGCTTCGAGCTCGGGCGTGCGCGGCTGGCCGCCTTGTTTGGTGGCCTGCTGCAGCAGCGCTTCAGCGCGCGCCTTGGGCACCGGCTTGCCGTTCACGATGGCAATGTTCTGTGCCTGTGCGGCCAGCGGGAACAGCAGCGCAACGGAGACCGCCAGCAGCGAGGTGCGGGCGGCGAGAGACAGCTTCTTCATGGGCTTGGTGCCTTTCAACGGAATGAATCGGAAGAGGGGGGATGCGGGCTGCGCGGCGGCATGACAGCGAGGAAGCCTGCAGGCCAGCGGCTGCGAAGTGTCAGCTTTCACCCGGAGCGCGGGCGTCGATGGCGAGCGCGTGGATGCCGCGCGGTATCAAAAGGTGGAGGGCATCATATACGAGGCGATGTCGCTTCACGCGTGACAAATCGTTGAAGCGTTCGCTGACGATCTGCACGCTGAAATGACGCCCTTCGCGGGCGCCGGCGTGGCCGGCGTGCTGGTCGCTGTCGTCGGTGATGGCAAGCGCCAACGGCTGCAGTGCCTCACGCAACGCGGTGTCGATGTCTTGGGCGGTCACGGCCATGGCGGGCTCAGGTTTTCTCTTCGGCCGCGGGTTTGGCGCCATCGGCCTCGTCTTTCATGTAGCGGCTCAGGTAGATCACCTGGCCGATGGTGAAGACGATCATCAGGCTGTACACGCCGAACACCTTGAAGGTGGCCCAGGTCGAGGTGGAGAAGTTGAAGGCCACGTAGAGGTTGATCACGCCCATCAGGGTGAAGAAACTCACCCAGAGCAGGTTGAGGCGCGACCAAACGGCCTCGGGCAATTGAAGTTCGCCGCCGATCATCGACTGCAACAGGTTCTTCTTGAACAGCACTTGGCTGACCCACAGGGCCAGGCCCATGGCCCAGAAGGCAGCGGTGGGCTTCCACTTGATGAAGGTGGCGTTGTTGAACCACACGGTGGCGCCGCCAAGCACCACCACCAGCGCGAGCGTGATCCACAGCATCAGGTCGATCTTGCGGCGCATCAGCTTGAGCGTGGTCACCTGCACGAGCGTGGCAGCAATCACCACCAGGGTGGCGAGCAGCACCGGCGCTTCTTCCACCCCGACCGCGCCACCTGAGACGATGAACCCGAGGTGGTCGGTCGCGAAGGCGGCCGCCCATTCCTTGTGGGCCTCGGCAAATTTGAAGGTGCCGAAGAACAGCAGCAGCGGCAGGAAGTCGAGGAGGAATTTCATCAGGGGAAGGGCGGTGGCGTCTCAGGGCGAGGGCTTGAAGTCTATCGCCGCCGAGTTGATGCAAAAGCGCTCGCCGGTGGGCTCGGGCCCGTCTTCGAACACATGGCCCAGGTGCGAGCCGCAGTTGTTGCAGCGCACCTCCACCCGCACCATGCCGTGGGTCTTGTCGACCACACGTTCGATGACTTCGCTGTTCACGGGCTCCCAGTAGCTCGGCCAGCCGCAACCGGCGTCGAACTTGGTGTCTGACTTGAACAGCGGCGTGCCGCAGCCGATGCAGTTGTACTGGCCGTTCTTGAAGTGGTCCCAGTACTTGCCGGTGAAGGCGCGCTCGGTGGCGGCGTGGCGGGCCACCTCGTACTGCATCGGGTCGAGCTGGGCACGCCATTCGGCGTCGGACTTTTCAACTTTGTATTTGCTCATGATGAACAAGACACCTCGATCGATTGCGCCCACTCGGGCGGGAAGTCGGCATACGCCGCGTGTTCGGGTTGTTCGTCGAAGGGGCGTTCCAGAACTTTCAGCAAACGCTGTGTTTCAGCGAAATCGCCTGCCTGCGCTTCGCGGATGGCCACTTCGGCGAGGTGGTTGCGAAGCACGTATTTCGGGTTGACGCGGTTCATGCGCTCGGCACGCTCGGCGTCGACGCTGCCTTCGCTGCGCAGCCGCGCAGCGTATTGCGCAGCCCAGGCATCAAAGGCCTCGCGGTCGATGAACAGGTCGCGCATCGATGCGTTGAGCGCACCCGGCGCGGTGCTGAAGTGTGCGAGCCGGCGAAAGCTGATGCTGAAGTCGCTGCGATCGGCGGCCATGCGCTTGAGCAGGCCGTCGATCAGGTCGCGATCGCTCTCTTGCTCGGTCGCGAGGCCCAGCTTGGATCGCATCTTCTGCTCCAGCGCGCGAGGGAAGGCGGTCTTGTAGACCTCCAGCGCTTCCAGAGCGTCGTCGGGCTCCCCGATCAGCGGCAACAGCCCTTGCGCCAAGGCATGAAGGTTCCAGAACGCCACGTTGGGCTGGCGCGCATAGGCGTAGCGGCCCTGGTGGTCGGAGTGGTTGCAGACGTGGCCGGGGTCGAAGGCGTCAAGAAAACCAAAGGGCCCGTAGTCGATGGTCAACCCGAGGATCGACATGTTGTCGGTGTTCATCACACCATGGCAGAAGCCGACCGCCTGCCAGTGCGCCACCAGCTCGGCCGTCTTGCGCGACACCGCTTCGAGCAGCCCCAGGTAGGGCTGTGGCAAATCGAGACACTCGGGGTAGTAGGCGGCAATCACGAAGTCGGCCAGCTGCTTGAGCGCGGGGGTGTTCTCGGCCGTGTGGGTGAAGTGCTCGAAGTGCCCGAACCGGATGAAGCTCGGCGCGACCCGCGTGACCACGGCAGCGGTCTCCACGGTTTCGCGGCGCACCGGCAGGGCCGAGCCGGTGATGCACAGCGCGCGCGTGGTCGGCACGCCCAGGCCCGCCATGGCCTCGGAGCCGAGAAACTCGCGGATGGATGAACGCAGCACCGCACGCCCGTCGCCCATGCGCGAATAGGGCGTGAGGCCGGCGCCCTTGAGCTGGATCTCCATCGGGCCCTCGGGCGTGTCGACCTCGCCGAGCCAATGTGCACGGCCATCACCCAGCTGGCCGGCCCACACACCGAATTGGTGCCCGCTGTAGACGCTGGCCAGCGAATGCATGCCGGGCGCCAGCGCATTGCCACTGAAAACCTGAAGGCTGTGCTCGTCACCGGTCGGGTCAGCGAGCCCCACCAGCTTGGCGCACGAAGGGCTCCAAGCCACCCAATGCGGATCGGGCAGACCTTGTGTGGGGAGTGAGGTGAAGAAGGTGTCGCCCAGTGCCGCAAAACGGTTGGGCCAACGCTTGCCTCGCAAGGCAAGGGCCTTCGCGTCATCGATTACAGCAGCCATCGCGGCAGTTTAGCGAGTAGGCGGTTTCTGACTTTCTCTAGGGGTAAACAGCAGGAATTCACCAGGGCAGCGGCTTTCTATCATCGTTGCATCGCAGCAATGGTTTTTTGGAGAAAAGCATGTCACGCCTGATGGGCCAGATGATGGAAATGCCGTTGATGATCTCGTCGCTGATCACGCACGCGGCGCGGCACTCGGCCGATACCGAGATCGTGTCGAAGCGGGCTGAAGGTGACATTCACCGCTACACCTACAAAGACTGCGAGTTGCGTTCGCGCAAGCTCGCACAAGCCCTTGCTCGCCTGGGCTGCGAGCCCGGCGACCGTGTCGGCACGCTGGCCTGGAACGGCTACCGCCACCTTGAGATCTACTACGGCACCTCGGGCTCGGCGCTCGTGTGCCACACCATCAACCCGCGGCTCTTCCCGGAGCAGATCGTCTGGATCGCCGAAGACGCCAAAGACCGCGTGCTGTGTTTCGACCTCACCTTCTTGCCGCTGGTCGAGAAGATTGCGCCCTTGCTCAAGAGCGTCCAACACTTCGTGCTGATGACCGACCGCGCGCACATGCCGGCCAACAGCACGCTGTCCAAACTGCTGTGCTACGAAGAGCTGATCGACGCTGAAAACGGCCAGTACGCCTGGCCCGAGTTCGACGAAGGCACGGCCTCGAGCATCTGCTACACCTCGGGCACCACCGGCAACCCGAAGGGTGCCGTGTACAGCCATCGCTCGACGCTGTTGCACGCCTTCGGCAGCGCCTTGCCCGACTCGCTGGGCTGCTCGGCGAAAGACGTGATCCTGCCGGTGGTCCCGATGTTCCACGTCAACGCCTGGGGCTTGCCGTACTCTGGCCCGCTGGTGGGCGCCAAGCTGGTGATGCCCGGGCCGCACCTCGATGGCAAGTCGCTCTACGAGCTGTTCGAGAGTGAGAAGGTGACCTTCAGCGCCGGCGTGCCCACCGTCTGGCTGGGCCTCATCAACTACGCGCTGCAGAACAAGCTCAAGTTCAGCACCTTCAAGCGCACGGTGATCGGCGGCTCGGCCTGCCCGCCGGCCATGATGCGCACGCTGCAAGAAGAGTTCGGCGTGGAAGTCATCCACGCCTGGGGCATGACCGAGATGTCGCCACTGGGCACGCTGGCCAAGCTCAAGGGCAAGCACGTCGGGCTGGCCAAAGAGGAGCAGCAGCGCCTGCTGGCCACGCAAGGGCGTGTGGTCTATGGCGTGGACATGCAGATCCTTGACGACGACGACAAACCGTTGCCCTGGGACGGCAAGGCCTCGGGCAACCTGGTGGTGCGTGGGCCCTGGGTCATCAGCAGCTACTTCCAGCGCGATGAGTCACCGCTGGTCAAGGTTGATGGTCAAGACTGGTTCCCGACCGGCGACGTCGCGACCATCGACGCTGATGGCTTCATGCAGATCACCGACCGCAGCAAGGACGTGATCAAGTCTGGTGGTGAATGGATCAGCTCCATCGACCTCGAAAACATTGCCATGGCACACCCGGCTGTGCACGAAGCCGCTGCAATCGCATGCCGCCATCCGAAATGGGATGAACGCCCCTTGCTGGTGGTTGTGAAGAAGCCCGACGCCAAGCTCACGCGCGAGGAGATGCTGGCCTTTTTCGAGGGGCGCATCGCCAAGTGGCAGATCCCGGATGACGTGGCTTTCGTTAGCGAAATCCCTCACACGGCGACCGGCAAGATTCAGAAACTCAAGCTGCGGGAATTGTTCAAGGAACATCAGCTCCCCGCGGCTTGACAGGTGGGCGAGTACTAAGTTGTCTCAGGGTTCCTACGTGTTTGCACTGTCGTGCGATTCCGGGTATTCCTTGAAGCTTCGCGATGCAATCTTCGGTTAAGGTCGCACGGTTTGATTTTGATTTCGTACCCAAGGAGAAGTAGATGAAATTCACCAAGAAGATGTTCGGCATGTCGGTCGCTGCCGTTCTGGCCCTCAACGCGAGCGTGGCCTTCGCCCAAGCCGGCGAAACGGTCAAGATTGCCTTCATCGACCCGCTGTCGGGCCCCATGGCCAACATCGGCACCGGCATCTTGCACACCTTCCAGTACCTGGCCGAGCGCGAGAGCGGCAAGGCCAACCCGGCCGGCGTCAAGTACGAGATCGTTCCCTTCGACAACAAGGGCTCGCCGCAAGAAAGCCTGAGCGTGCTCAAGGCCGCCACCGACCAGGGCATTCGCTACATCGCGCAAGGCAATGGTTCGGGCGCCGCCGCTGCCCTGATCGACGCCATCAGCAAGCACAACGAGCGCAATCCCGGCAAGGAACTTGTGTTCCTGAACTACGCCGCCGTGGACCCTGACCTGACCAACAGCAAGTGCAACTACTGGCACTTCCGCTTCGACGCCGACACGTCGATGAAGATGGAAGCCATGACGACCTACATGAAAGACGACAAGAGCGTCAAGAAGGTCTACATCATTGGCCAGAACTACGCTCACGGTCACCAGGTTGCCAAGTTCGCCAAGGAAACTCTGGCCCGCAAGCGCCCCGACGTGCAGATCGTCGGCGAAGACCTGCACCCCATCGCTCAGGTCAAGGATTTCGCTCCCTATGTTGCCAAGATCAAGCAGTCGGGTGCCGACACTGTGATCACCGGCAACTGGGGCAACGACATGGCCTTGTTGTTCAAGGCGGCCAAGGACGCCGGCCTCGTCGTCAACTTCTACACCTACTACGCTGGCGCCACTGGTGGCCCGGCTGCCCTGGGTGACTACGGCATTGGCAAGGTCAAGTACGTCTATGGCTCCTACCCCAACCTGCCGGGCGAGAGCATGGACATCCTGAAGGGATACGAAGCCAAGTTCAAGGGCGAAGACTTCAGCACCGCAACCACTGTCCACCTCTACAAGACCTTGGGTGCAGCGATTGCCAAGGCCAAGTCGACCGACCCGGTGAAGGTGGCCAAGGCCATGGAAGGCCTGTCGGTGAAGAGCTTCTCTGGTGAGATCACGATGCGTGCCTCCGACCACCAGCTGCAGCAGACGCTGTACCTGGCGACCTGGGCCAAGGCCGACAAGAAGAACCCGATTGTTCGCGAGAACACCGGCAACACCTGGGTGGCTGAAAAGGTCTTCGAGCCGTATGTGGCAAGCACCCCCACCACCTGCCAGATGAAGCGTCCCAGCTGATCGGCTGAGTCGCTGAATCGCGCTCCGAAGGCTTGGCCTTCGGCAGCAACGCGTAACGTTCCAGCAAAGAGGCAAGCCTTGATTGGCTTGCCTCTTTTTGTGCGTTGCGGCAGGGAAGTCCCTAGCGCGGGGTGTCGCCTAGATGATTTACGTTGAGCGCTGCTCGCCGGCATCATCGCGGCGGCGTTCTTGCCTGGGTTGCTGGCCTGAAGGTTTGCCTTGAGGTGACACGCTAGCCCGCTATTTGCGAAGCCTTGTTCTCTTGTACGTCACGCGAAGCCTCCTGGTTTCGCGCTCGCGTGCACGGGTTGTTTTCTCTTTCATGTATCAAAGGACGCGATGGAGTTCTTCACCATATCGCTGTTGAACGGCATCAGCTACGGGCTGCTGCTGTTCATGCTGAGTTCGGGGCTGACCCTGATCTTCAGCATGATGGGCGTGCTCAATTTCGCCCATGCCAGCTTCTACATGCTCGGCGCTTATTTCGCCTTCACCATCAGCAAGTATTTCGGCTACTGGCCGGCGCTGGTGCTGGCACCGCTGGCCGCTGGCCTGATCGGTGCACTCTTCGAGCGGTTCTGCCTGCGCCCGGTCCACAAGTTTGGCCACGTGCCCGAGTTGTTGATCACCTTCGGCCTGTCCTTCGTGATGCTCGAGCTGGTGCAGCTCACCTGGGGTCGTCTGCCGGTGGATTACCGCGTTCCCGCTGAACTCGACGGCCCGCTGTTCACGCTGTATGGCACGCAGTTCCCGATGTACCGCGGCTTCATGATGTTCATCGCCTTGTTGATGCTGGTGTCGATCTGGCTGGTGCTGTCCAAGACGCGCATCGGTCTCATCATTCAGTCGGCGCTGACGCACCCCGAGATGTCCGAGTCGCTCGGCCACAACGTGCCGCGCATCTTCATGCTGGTGTTCGGTGGTGGCTCGGCGCTGGCCGGTCTGGCCGGCGTGATCGGTGGCAATGCCTACGTCACCGAGCCAGGCATGGCGGCAGCAGTTGGCCCGATCATCTTCGTGGTGGTGGTGGTCGGTGGCTTTGGCTCGCTCGCCGGTGCGTTTGCGGCGTCGCTCCTGATCGGTGTTCTGCAAACCTTCGCGGTGGCACTGGACCAGTCGATGCTGTCGCTGCTGCAAAACCTGAGCGTCAACGTCTCGCCGTCGACCTTCGGCTATGCCGTACTCAAACTGAAGATTTCCGAGGTCGCTCCCATCTTGCCGTATGCATTGTTGGTTCTGATGCTGATCTTCCGCCCGAAGGGCCTCATGGGCACGCGTGAGGGCTGATGATGAGCAACGCACAATACTTTCAATTCAAGCCGTTCAACGTGGGTCGCCTGCTCGTCTGGAGCGGCTTCGCCCTGGTGCTGATCCTGGCTCCGCTGGTCTTCAAGAGCAGCCTGGCGCTGACCGTGTTGTCCCAGATAGGCTACATGATCATCATCTGCCTGAGCTACAACGTGCTGCTCGGTCAGGGCGGCATGCTGAGCTTCGGCCACGCGGTGTACACCGGCCTCGGCGCGTTCCTGGCCATCCATGCGGTCAACCTCATTTCGGCAGGCAAGTTGCCTCTACCGGTGAGTCTGGTGCCGGTAGTGGGTGGTCTGGCCGGTGCGGCCATCGCGGCCTTGCTGGGCTGGGTCTCCACCAAGAAGTCGTCCAACACCTTCGCCATGATCACGCTCGGCGTGGGCGAACTGGTGTTCGCGATGTCGCTCATGTTCCCCCAGTTCTTCGGTGGCGAGGGCGGGGTCAGCGGCAACCGCGTGGTGGGCGAGTCGTTCTTCGGCATCACCTTCGGCCCACAGATCCAGGTCTATTACCTGATTGCCGTGTACTGCTTCATCTGCACCGGGCTGATGTTCGCGCTGACGCAGACGCCCTTGGGTCGCATGCTGAATGCGGTGCGCGACAACCCCGAGCGCGTGGAGTTCGTCGGCTACAACACCCAGGTCGTGCGCTACATCGCCTTCATCATTGCCGGCTTCTTCGCCGGCATCGGTGGCGGCCTCACGGCGCTCAACTTCGAGATCGTGACGGCCGAGTCGGTGCACGCCGCACGCTCGGGGGCTTACCTGCTGTTCACCTTCCTGGGCGGCGCGCTGTTCTTCTTCGGGCCCATCATCGGCGCCATGATGTCGGTGCTGGCCCTGGTGCTGCTGTCCGAGATCACCAAAGCCTGGCTGATCTACTTGGGCCTGCTGTTCATGGTGATGGTGATGTACGCGCCCGGCGGCTTCTCCAGCCTGGTCATGATGAACCTGCGTGTCGCGGCGTTCGGCAAATTCCGCCGCTTGTGGGTGACCTACCTTGGTTTGGCTGCCACCCTGGTGGTGTGGCTGTTGGGTGCGGCGGCCATCGTCGAGATGGTCTACCACCTGCAGCTGGAGGCAGCCTCCGGGAATGATGTGCGCTTCTTCGGCCTGGTACTGAACATCCAGAGCATGACCAGCTGGTTGGGGTCGGCGGCCGTCTTTGTCGTCGGCTATGCGCTCTTCGAAGTGGTGCGGCGCAAGTTCGCACGTGAGTGGGGCACCATCCAGGAAGAAATCGAAAAAGAAATTCACCGCAGAGGTAGCGTATGAGCCAGGGCTCAGTTTCCAGCAAGAGCGAGTGGGCGGTCGAGCTCGACGACGTTCGCAAGAGCTTCGGCAAGACCGAGATCATTCGTGGCGCCAACCTGAAGGTCAAGGAAGGTGAGCGCGTCGCGATCATCGGCCCCAACGGGGCTGGCAAGTCGACCTTGTTCAACCTGATCAGCGGGCGCTTCGGCTTGAGCAGCGGGCAGATCCGCCTGCACGGCGATCGCATCGACGGGCTGCGGCCCTTCGAGATCAGCCGCAAGGGCTTGGCGCGCAGCTTCCAGGTGTCCAATCTGTTCAGCAAGCTGTCGGTGTTCGAGAACATCCGTTGCGCGGTGCTGTGGTCCATGGGCTACCGCTATGTGTTCTGGAAGTTTCTGTCCGACCTGCACGACGCCAACGACCGCGCCGAAGAGGTCATGAAGATGATCAAGCTCGACAAGAAGCGTGACATCGCGGCCGTCAACCTCACCTACGCCGAACAGCGGGCGCTCGAAGTCGGCGTCACCATTGCCGGCGGCGCCAGTGTGGTGCTGCTCGACGAGCCCACCGCCGGCATGAGCAAGAGCGAAACCTCGCGCTTCATCCAGCTGATCCGCGAGGTGACGGTGGGCAAGACGCTGCTCACGGTGGAGCATGACATGGGCGTGGTGTTCGGCCTGGCCGACAAGATCGCCGTGCTCGTGTACGGCGAAGTGATCGCCTTCGACACGCCTGACGCCGTGCGCGCCAATCCGCGTGTGCAAGAGGCCTATCTCGGCTCGGTGCTGGCCGATCAGCAAGCTGCGGGGCACTGACATGAAGCCCCCACGTTCACTTTGTTCACTACCCCCCGAGGGGGCGCAGGCCTCCCTTGGGACGGCCCGGCGGAAGACCTGACATGACGATGCTGAATTTGCAAGACCTGCATGCCTACTACGGCAAGAGCCACGTGCTGCATGGCGTGTCTCTCAACGTGAAGCCGGGCGAGATCGTGAGCCTTCTGGGCCGCAATGGCTCGGGCCGCTCGACCACCGTCAAGGCCGTGATGGGCCTGGTCGATGGCACCGGCTCGGTCAAGTGGCGCGACCAGGAGATCCTCGGTCAGAAGGCTTACCAGATCGCCCACGCCGGCATTGGCTACGTGCCCGAGAACCGCGACATCTTCCCCAAGCTCACCGTGCATCAGAACCTGATGCTCGGCGAGAAGGGCAAGAACAAGAAGCCGCGCTGGTCGTTCGACGACATGTACACGCTGTTCCCGCGTCTGAAAGAGCGGCAGCACACCGAGGCCGGGGTGCTGTCGGGTGGCGAGCAGCAGATGCTCACGCTGTGCCGCACGCTGATGGGCGACCCCGATCTGATCATGATCGACGAGCCCACCGAGGGCCTCGCGCCCAAGATCGTGGAGCAGGTGGCCGAGTACCTGAAGGAGCTCAAGCGCCGTGGCATCTCGGTGCTGCTGGTGGAGCAGAAGCTCACCATCGCGCTCGAGATCTCCGAGCGTTGCTACGTGATGGGCCATGGCCAGGTGGTGTTCGAAGGAACGCCCACCCAGCTTCGTGCCAACGCGGATATTCGCAAGGAGTGGCTGGAGGTCTAACATCTCCCGCTGAGCCGCCAAGCCGGCACTGCCTCTCACGACTTGCCACCCTCGCGTGGTTTGTCGCTGAAGAGACAGGGGCCGGCTTTCTTGCTTTTTAGAATCGAACGATCGTTCGTTTCACGCCGTCTCTTTTGACGCCGTTTCTTCTGACGCTTTACCGAGGGCCCACGCCATGAGCGCCACCTATGAATTGCGCGGCAACATTGCCGTCATCACGCTGAACAACCCCCCCGTCAACGGCCTCGGGCTTGATACCCGCCTCGGCATCACCCAGGGCCTGGAGAAGGCGCAGGCCGACAAGTCGGTGAAGGCCATCGTCATCACCGGCGCCGGCAAGGCGTTTTCGGGTGGTGCCGACATCAAGGAGTTCGGTTCACCCAAGGCCATGGCCGAGCCCAACCTGCTGAGCGTGATCTCGGTGCTTGAGAACAGCAGCAAGCCGGTGGTTGCCGCGATCCACAGCGTGTGCATGGGCGGTGGCCTGGAGCTGGCGCTGGGTTGCCACTACCGCCTGGTGTCGCCCGGCACGCAGGTGGCTCTGCCCGAAGTGAAGCTGGGCCTGCTGCCGGGGGCCGGCGGGACGCAGCGCCTGCCGCGCGTGCTGGGTGTGGAGACCGCACTGAACATGATCGTGAGCGGTGAGCCGGTGAGGAGCGAGATGCTTGCCGCCGCGCCTGGCCAGAAGCTGTTCGACAAGCTCGTGTCCGTCGAAAAAGAGGGCGACCTGATGGCCGCTGCCCTGGCGTTCGCCGCTGAAGTGGCCGACAAGCGCCCGCTGCCCCTGGTGCGCAACCTCAAGGCCCAGCACGACAACCCCGACGCCTTCTTCCAGTTCGCCCGCAACACGGTGGGTGCCATGTCGCGCAACTACCCGGCGCCGCTGCAGTGCGTGGAGGCCGTGGCCAACTCGGTCTACAAGAAATTCGACGAGGGCATGCGGCTCGAACTGGCGGCTTTCCAGTCGCTGATGTTCACGCCCGAGAGCCGGGCGCTGCGCCATGTGTTCATGGCCGAGCGTGCGGCCAGCAAGATCCCCGACGTGCCGGCCGACACCCCCGTGCGCGACATCAAGAAGTTGGCCGTGATCGGCGCCGGCACCATGGGTGGCGGCATTGCGATGAACTTCCTCAACGCCGGCATTCCGGTGGTGATTCTCGAGATGAAGCAAGAGGCGCTCGACAAGGGCGTGGGCGTCATCCGCAAGAACTACGAAGCCCAGGTCAAGAAGGGCAAGCTCAAGCAAGACAAGCTCGACCAGCGCATGGCCTTGCTCACGACCACGCTCAACTACGGCGACCTGAAAGACGCTGACATGGTGATCGAAGCCGTGTTCGAAGACCTGGCGGTCAAGGAGAAGGTGTTCAAGTCGCTCGATGAAGTGATGAAGCCCGGCGCCATTCTCGCCAGCAACACCTCCACGCTCGACGTCAACAAGATTGCGGCTTTCACCAAGCGCCCGCAAGACGTGATCGGCATGCACTTCTTCAGCCCGGCCAACGTGATGCGCCTGCTGGAAGTGATTCGTGGCGAGAAGACGGCGAAAGACGTACTCGCCACCGTGATGCAGCTCGGCAAGAAGATCAAGAAGACCTGTGTGGTTTCGGGCGTGTGCGACGGTTTCATCGGCAACCGCATGATCGAGCAGTACTCGCGCCAGGCCGGCTTCCTGCTGGAAGAGGGCGCCACGCCCGAGCAGGTCGACAAGGCCATCGAGCGCTTTGGCTTCGCGATGGGCCCGTTCCGCATGGGTGACCTGGCCGGCAACGACATCGGCTGGTACATCCGCAAGCGCCGCGCCGTCGACCAGCCCGACCTGATGTACAGCAAGACCGCCGACCTGCTGTGCGAGATGGGCCGCTTTGGCCAGAAGACCAATGCCGGCTGGTACGACTACGTGCCGGGCAAGCGCGACGCGATTCCCTCGAAGGTGGTGGTCGAGATGATCGAGAAGGAGCGTGCACGCAAGGGCATCACTCCCCGCAAGATCAGCGACGAAGAGATCGTGCAGCG
>NZ_JADMJX010000353.1 GCF_018780185.1 Rhizobacter sp. | reverse complement strand
TCAGCGATCGAGCCGCTTGCGGATCAGCGCAATCGCTTCGCCCAGGTCGATCACCGCCATCGCGTAGTAGCTCGACCAGTTGTAGCGGGTGATGGCGTAGAAGTTGGACGTGCCTGCCACATAGCTCGGCGGCGCCGCATCGCCGTTTTGCAGCTCGACGAGCGCCAGTGGGCCGGTGAACTCACGCGCTGCCGCCGGCAGGCCTGCGCCTTTTTCGGCGAACTGCTGGGCGGTGAAGGTGGGCAGGATGTCGGGCCCCAGGAGCACGGCGCGGTCGGCGGCTTCGACCGGCACGGCCACGTCGAAGCGCGTGGGCATGCCGCGCTGCCAGCCGAACTCGGCGAAGTAGTGCGCGATGCTGCCGATCACGTCGGCCGCGCTGGTGTGCAGGTCAACGCGGCCGTCGCCGTCGAAGTCGACCGCGTACTTGTTCCAGCTGCTGGGCATGAACTGGCCCATGCCCATGGCTCCGGCGTAACTGCCCTTGAGCTTGAGCGGGTCGGTGCCTTCGCTGCGGGCCAGCACGAAGAGCTGCTCCAACTCGTCGCGGAAGAAGGCGCTGCGGTCCTTGCGGCCGGTGGGGAAGTCGAACGACAGAGTGGCCAGCGCATCGATCACGCGGAAGTTGCCCATCTGGCGGCCGTAAATCGTCTCAACGCCCACCACGCCGACGATGATCTCGGGCGGCACGCCGTACATCTCTTCGGCGCGTTGCAGCCATTTTTCGTTGTCGCGCCAGAAGGTGAGGCCGCTCCTGATACGCAGCGGTTCGACAAAGCGCGAACGGTAGGCGGCCCAGTTCTTGGCCGTGCCGTTGGTCGGCGGCATGATGAACTTGGCCACGCTGGGCACGTAGCGGGCTTCAGCCAGCAGCGACTTCACCCACGCCGGGTCAAGGCCGCGGCGCTCGGCCAGCTCGGCACCGAAGCGCATCACGTCTTCGCGCTGGCCGTAGGTGATGAGGTCGGGGGCGCTGTCGTCTTTGGCGGCCTGGGCAAGGGCCGAGTTGATCAACAGGGCGAGGGCGAAGAAGCGCAGAACAGAGGTGAACCGGAGCATGGTTCGCATTATCGAGCCGAGGCTTTCGCCACGCGCCTCAAGTGGCGGGCTTCGCGGAGAAGGTCGCGCAGCCAGACGGCCGAAGGCCGCTGGAGCGACGAGTGGCCGTAACGCTGCTGTTCCAGTGTTTGCAGCAAGGCCGCCAGCGCCTGCCCTTGCGTCCCGAAGCGTTGTCGCACCTGGGCGGCCAGTGCGCGCGGAGGCTCATGGGCCAAGGCAGCCAGACCGAGCTTGCGCAAGGCTTGGCGCAGCTGCTGGGCCTGGCGCTGCCAGGGGTCTTGGCGGTGGCGATCCCACCAGGCCCAGAGTGCGCCCACAAGCGCCAGCCCGCTCAAGGTGCCGATCAGCAGCAGGGCGATGTCTTGCCAGCTCGGGGAATCGAACCCCAGCTTCTTCATCAGGTCGAACTGCTGACCGCGCGAGTAGCTGAGCACCCACTGGTTCCAGCGGTTGTTGACGGCCTCCCAGGCTTCGCGCATCTGCGCCAGCAACGCGGGGCTGACGCCGGCAATCGCGCCCGCCACGAACCCTGGTGCTGGCGAGAGGTTGCGGCTGCGCACGATGCGCTCTGGCGCGACCGCCGCGGTGGGGTCGGCGCGTACCCAACCCTTGCCCTCTTGCCAGTATTCGGCCCAGGCGTGGGCGTAACTCTGGCGCACGATGTAGTAGCCGTCGACCGGCAGCGCGTCGGTACCCTGGTAGCCGGTGACCACCCGTGCCGGCACGTCGAGCGCACGCATGATCACCACGAAAGCGGCAGCGAAGTGTTCGCAAAAGCCCTCTTTGCGGCCGAACCAGAACTCGTCGATCGCGCCCATCGGGTCGGCCACGCCATACACACCGGCATCCAGCGTGTAGGTGAAGCCACCGGTGCGGATGTGCGACATCACCGCCTGGGCGAGGGTTTGAGCGTCGGCACTGGCGTAACGCGGGTCGTCGCCCAGCCGGCGCGCCCAGGCCAGCGTGCGCGGGTTGAAGCCGGTCGGCAGGGCGACGTTCTCGCGCAGGCTGTGGCCGCGCTGCAGCGGGCCATAGGTGAAGCCCGTGTGGGCGCTCGCCGTAAACCGCAAACGCTCCAGCACTGGTCGGCTCGTGCTCCACATCAGGTCGTCGCGCCGGAAGGTCTGTTGCCCGTCGATGGGGCTGACCTCGGTGGTGACTTCGAGCAGCGGCAACAAGGGCAGGCGCAGCGGCTCCAGGGTCACCTCGTAGCGCAGGGCCGGGCTGCCTAGGCGCGGTGCGTTGGCAGCCTGGGGGATGGACACCCAGCTGGGGCTCCAGGTCTTGCCATCAAAGCGGCTGAAGACCGGCCCGCGAAAGTACATGGTCTCAGGCAAAGGGGCGGGGCCGTCGAACTTGATTCGCATGGAGACGGTGTCGTCGAGTGCCAGCTCGGTCACGCTGCCCATCTGCATGGTGCTGGACAGGCCGGTCTTGGCCCTGCCGTCTTGCGGCACGCCCCACAGCGGCCCCATGCGTGGAAACAGCACGAACAGCATCACCATGATCGGCGCGCCCAGCAAGGCGGTGCGCAGCGCGAGGCGGCTCGCCTGGCGCAGGCTGGGCTGGCCCACCGGCATGTGGGCCAGCACCAGGGCCGTCAACAGGCCCCACACCGAGGCCAGCATGGCCACAGCCACCAGCAGTGATTGGGAAAACAGGAAGTGTGTGAGCACCAGAAAGAAGCCGAGGAAAAACACCACGAAGGCATCACGCCGGGCGCGCAGCTCCAGGGTCTTGAGCGCCATCAGCACCACCGCCAGGGTGACCCCGGGCTCCTTGCCCAGCAGCGACCTGAACGACCACAGGGTGAGCCCGGCCGCCAGCGTGAGCACCGCCACCAGCACCCAGCGCCCCGGCAGGGCGGCGTTGTTCAGCGCGAGATGGGCGCGCCACAGCAACACCGCGGCGGTGAGCAGGCCGCACCACAGCGGCAGGTGCGACAGGTGGGGCAACACCGTCCAGGCGATGACCGCCAGCAAGAACAGCGTGTCGCGCGCGTCGCGCGGCAGGTGTTTCCAGTTCATGAGTGCCCCTCGCCTGGTGAATACACCAAGCGGCCCCCCAGGGGGGCGCAGGCTGGCTTGGGGGCGGCCCGGCGCTCGGCCTGCCAGCTCATTGCCATAGCGCGAGCACCTCCAGGCAGCGTTTGCGCTGGGCGTCGCCGTGACCCGGCACGATCTCGGTGCCGGGCAGGCGCAGGCCATGGTCGGCGCCGGCGCGGTCGGCGGCCAGCACCCAGGCGGCGAGTCGCGACAAGCGGTCTTCGGGCGCGAGGCCCGCGCAGTGTTGCCAATCGAGCCACAGCTGCTGTTGCACCGATGCACTGGTATCACGGCTGACCAGCTCGCCGCCGGTTTCCAGGCTGCGTGCGGCCTTCTTCCACACCACCAGCTTCAAGGGGTCGCCGCGTTTGTAGCCACGCACACCTTCGATCTCGCCGCCATCGGTGCTGCGTCGCGCCGTGGGGCCACCCGGTGTGGCATGGGCCGGCGGCAGCGGGGCGGCCGGTTGTTCGGGTCGGGGGTAGACCAGCACCTGCGCCTCGGGCCGCCACACCGACCAGGCCCGGAATAGCCCGAGCGGGAAGCGTGTTTCGGCGCTGATGGCCGGCACCGTGTGACGCCCGCGCATGTCAGGCACGAAGCTCACTTGCGCATGGGCTTGCCCGCCCTCGGGCACATCGGTCCAGCTCAGGGTCGCGGCGGGAGTCGACTCCATGCGCAGGCCGATGCCATAGCGCGCTTTGCCCGGGCTGGTGAGCGTGATGTCGAGCAAGGCCGGCGAGCCCGCGAACACGGCAGCCGGTGGCCGCAGGTGCAGGGTGAGGCCACGCAAGGTGTTGTGTGTGACGTGCATCGAGACGATGCCGCTGCCGGCCAGCAGAAAGGTCAACACATAGCCGAGGTTGAGCTGGTAGTTGATGGAGGCCACCAGCAGCACCATCAGCGTGAGGCCGAACATCAGCCCGGCGCGGGTGGGTAGGATGTACACATTGCGCTGCGTCAGCAGCAGCGTGTCGGTGCGCGGCAGGCGCGACTGCCACCAGGCGCGAAAGTGCTTGCGCACCCCGGCCGCCGGGTTGGGCCACCAGGCCGTCCACTGGCGCAAGGTGCTGCTCATCGCCTGCTCAGACCAGCGGCACCGCTTCCATCATGGCCCGCACCTGCGCGCGCGCCCCGCGCCCCGCGCCGGCCACCGGCACCAGGCGGTGCGCCACCGTCTGCGGCAGGATGGCCTGCACGTCGTCGGGCGCCACGTAGTCGCGCTCGTCGAGCAGGGCGTGCGCCTTGGCGGCACGCAGCACGGCAATGCCGGCACGCGGGCTCAGGCCGTCGACGAACCACGCACCACTGCGGGTGGCGGCGATCAGCGACTGCAGGTAGTCGAGCAGGGCGTCGGAGGCGTGCACCTTCAGTACCTCTTGTTGTGCGGCAACCAGCTCTTCGGGGCTCATCACGGCCCGCAGGCTGTGAATGGCTTCGCGGCGGTCGGTGCCTGCAAGCAGGGCGCGTTCGCTGGCCTTGTCGGGGTAGCCAAGCGTGAGGCACATCAAGAATCGGTCAAGCTGCGACTCGGGCAGCGGGTAGGTGCCCAGCTGGTCGGTCGGGTTCTGCGTGGCGATCACGAAGAAGGGGCGCGGCAGAGCGCGGGTTTCGCCCTCGACCGTGACCTGGTGTTCTTCCATCGCTTCGAGCAGCGCGCTCTGCGTCTTGGGCCCGGCGCGGTTGATCTCGTCGGCCAGCAGCACCTGGGCAAACACCGGCCCGGGGTGGAAGACAAACGCCTCCTTGCTGCGCTCGTAGACGCTCACGCCGATCAGGTCGGAGGGCATCAGGTCGGCAGTGAACTGGGTGCGCGAGAAGCGCAAGCCGAGCGATACCGCCAGCGCATGCGCCAGCGTGGTCTTGCCGACGCCGGGCACGTCTTCGATCAGCAGGTGGCCGCCGGCCAGCAGGCAGGCCACGCAGTCGCGTACCTGGGGGCGTTTGCCTACGATGATCGTGCTAATCTGATCAGTCAAACGGGTGAGTTGTGACGCAAGGCTTGAGCTCATGTGAAGCACGATACCCGAAACCCTCGGCCCGAGCCTCATGTCCACAGCCCTCTACACCCACCCCGATTGCCATGCGCACGACATGGGCCACGGCCACCCAGAATGCCCGCAGCGCCTCGACGCCATCCATGATCATCTGATTGCCACGGGCCTCGACGTGGCGCTCGAGCACCGCGACGCACCCCTCGTCGACCTGCGCGACGTCGAGCTGGCCCACAGCGTGGGCTATGTGTCGCAACTCAAAGACCGGCTGGAGCAACTGGCCCTGACCGGTGAGGCACGTGCCTTCGACCCCGACACCAGCGCCAATGCCGGAACCTGGGCGGCTGCACAGCGCGCGGCCGGTGCCGCGGTGGCGGCCACCGACGCGGTGATCGATGGCGACATCGCCAACGCCTTCTGCGCCGTCCGCCCGCC
>NZ_JADMJX010000184.1 GCF_018780185.1 Rhizobacter sp. | reverse complement strand
GGAACAGGATGATGGTCTGCGTGAGCAGCACCGGCAGCATGTTGCGGAAGGCCTGCGGCAACACCACCAGCTGCATGCACTGCGGGTAGGTCATGCCCACCGCATAACCTGCATACACCTGGCCCTTGGGCACCGACTGGATGCCCGCACGCATGATCTCGGAGTAGTAGGCCGCCTCGAACACCGTGAAGGTGATGATGGCCGACAGCTCCGCCCCCATCGGCCGCCCGATCAAGAGCGGGATCAACAGGAAGAACCACAGGATCACCATCACCAGCGGGATGGAGCGCAGCGTGTTGACGTAGAACGCCGCCGGCATCACCAGCCACTTCTTGCCCGACAGTCGCATCAGCGCGAGCACGGTGCCGAGCGCAATGCCACCGATCATCGCGATCAGCGTGAGCTGGATCGAGAAGAAGAAGCCCTTGGCGATGAAGCTGCCAACGACGCCCCAGTTGAGGAAAGCAAAGTCCAAATTCATGATTGATCTCCCGCCGGGCCGCCCCAAGGGAGATCAACGCCCCCTCGGGGGGCAGGAGCGAAGCGACGTGGGGGCCTCATTTCGTGCCCCCGATCATGCCGGGCACTTGCACGCGGTTTTCAATGAACAAGGCAATGCGGTTGATGGCGAACGCGGACACGAAGTACAGGCCCGTCACCGCCAGGTAGACCTCGATGCCGCGCGAGGTTTCTTCTTGCGCCTGCATCGCAAACATCGTCAGCTCGGCCACGCTCACCGCAAAGGCCACCGAAGAGTTCTTGATGATGTTCATCGACTCGCTGGTCAGCGGTGGGATGACGATGCGAAAGGCCATGGGCAGCAGCACGAAGCGGTAGGTCTGCGGCAGGGTCAGCCCCATCGCGAGGCCTGCGTAACGCTGCCCCTTGGGCAAGGCCTCGATGCCGGCCTTGACCTGCTCGGAGATTCGCGCCGAGGTGAAAAAACCCAAGGCAAACACGACCAGCACGAAGCTCGGCACCTGGCGCAGGCTCAAGAAGAGCGACGGGAGCACGTGGTACCAGAGGAACACCTGCACCAAGAGCGGAATGTTGCGAAACAGCTCCGTCCAGGCGTTGCCCAGGAACACCAGCCACTTGTTGGGCGTGGTGCGCAAGATGCCCATCAGCGAGCCCACCGCCAAGGCCACCACCAGCCCCAGGGCGGACACCGACAGCGTCCAGCCCCAAGCGGAAAGCAGCCACTCGAGGTAGGTGCGACCGCCCCCGTCATCGCGCAGGAAAACCTGCCAGTCCCATGATTGCCCCAAGGCTCACTCCCGGTTGTGACGGCGTGCGGGCTTGCGCTGCAGAGCCCCAAGTAGAAACGCGGCGCAGTAGAGCCGACGCCGCGTTCTCGCAATGTAAGCAAGCCCTGCGCCAATCGGCGCTAGGGCTTACCTGCAGGCAGCCTGCTTACTTCTTGGCCGCGTAGTCTTCCATCGGCTTGTCGTTGGGGTTGGCCCAGGCGGCCTTGGTGGCGTCGCTCACCGGCAGGCCGACCTTGGCGCCTGCGGGCGGGATGGGCTGCAGGAACCACTTGTCGTAGGTCTTGGCCATGTCGCCCGACTTGATCTGCGCCTTGATGCTGTCGTCGACGGCCTTCTTGAAGGCCGGGTCATCCTTGCGCAGCATGATGGCGATGGGCTCGACGCTCAGCACTTCGCCGACGATCTTGAAGTCGGCCGGGTTCTTCGACTTGGCGATGTTCGAGGCGAGGATGGAGCCGTCCATCACGAACGCATCGGCACGGCCCGATTCGAGCAGCAGGAAGCTGTCGGCGTGGTCCTTGCCATAGAGCTCCTTGAAGTCAACACCGTTGGCGCGCTCGTGCTTGCGCAGCGTCTGCACGGAGGTGGTGCCGGTGGTGGTGGCCACCGTCTTGCCGGTCAGCTGGCCGATGTTGTTGATGCCTGAGTTGGCCTTGACGGCGATGCGCACTTCTTCGACGAAGGTGGTCACCGCGAAGGCGACGTCTTTCTGGCGGGTGGCGTTGTTGGTGGTGGAGCCGCACTCGATGTCGACGGTGCCGTTTTGCACCAGCGGAATGCGGTTCTGCGAGGTCACCGGCTGGTACTTGGTTTCGATCTTGCGGCCGAGCTGCTTCTCGACGTCGGCGATGACCTTGGTGCACACGTCGATGTGGAAGCCGACGTACTTGCCATCACCCAGGGTGTAGGACAGACCGGAAGACTCGCGCACGCCCATGGTCACGACGCCGCTGTCCTTGATCTTCTTCAGCGTGTCGGTGGTCTGCGCGTGAACCGCGCCGGTAGCGGCCAGCACGGCGGCCAGAGCAAACAGTGACTTCTTCATTCGAACTCCTTCGGGTTAGGAATCAACAAGCGGCAAAAGGCCGGTCAGCCAAGAACGCGATTCTAGGGAGGGGTGGCCTACGCGGAACCACGTAGAAAGCCGCAATGTAGGGCCACGGCGCGCCAGCCGCTACCGGTGGGAACACTGTGCAAGATGTGTTCCTCAGGCGACGGTGCTCGCACGCAGGAAGTCCCACAGCGCTTGTGCGCCCGGTTTGGTGTGGCGCGCCATCTCGGGCCGCTCTCGGTAGATGCGCACCTCCATCGAGAGCTCGCAGCTGCCCGGCGCCGAGGCGCGCACCAGCCGGCTGCTGCGCATCTCCTTCTCGACCGAGCTGTTGGGCAGGAAGGCCAGGCCGTGGCCCTCCAGCGCCATCGCCTTCAGGCCTTCGGCCATGTCGGTCTCGTAGATCGGGTCGAGCAAGAGTGGCGTCGGCGACAGCTTGATGATCTGCTCGACCAGCCGCCCGAGGTAGGCGCCCGACGCGTAGCTCAGGAACGGCACCTTCTCGCCGGGTTTGGCCGGCAGGCGAAACAGCGGCTGGCCGAGGGCGTCGGCCTTGGCATACGGGGCCAGCGTTTCCTGGCCCACGCTGAGCATCTCGTAGCGATCGGGGTTGAGCTGCAAGGGCTGCGAGGGGTGGTGGTACGCGATCAGCAAGTCGCAGCTGCCTTCGGTGAGCAGCATCACGGCATCGTGCACGTTGAGCGCCATCAGCCGGCTCTTGAGCGCGCCGAAGCGCTGACGCAGGTCCATTACCCAGTGCGGGAAGAAGGTGACGGCGAGCGAGTGCGGCACGGCGAACTCGATCATGTCCTGCCCGGCCACCTGGTGGCTGTGCATCATGTTGCGCGTGGTCTGCAGCGCCCCCAGGATTTCAAGCGCCTGGGAGCGGAAGGTCTCGCCCGCCGGCGTGAGCCGTGTGGGGTACGACGAGCGGTCGACCAGGTCGATGCCGGCCCAGGCTTCGAGCGCCTGGATGCGGCGCGAAAACGCCGGTTGCGTGACGTGGCGCAGCTGCGCCGAGCGCGAAAAACTGTGCGTCTCGGCCAGGCTCACGAAGTCTTCAAGCCACTTGGTTTCCATCTTCTTTTCGGTCGTCCTCTGGGCCGTCTTCCTGGCCGCTTTGCTGGAGTCGCCACATTTCAGCATAGCGGCCGTCTTGTGCCAGCAGCTCGCCATGGGTACCGCGCTCGAGGATGCGGCCGTGCTCCATCACCAGGATCTGGTGCGCATCGACCACGGTGGACAGCCGGTGCGCGATCACCAGCGCCGTCTTGTTGCGCGCCACGCCTTGCAGCTCGGCCTGGATGGCACGCTCGTTGGCCGAGTCGAGCGCCGAGGTGGCCTCATCGAAGATCATGATCGGCGGGTTCTTCAGCAAGGTGCGTGCGATCGCCACACGCTGCTTCTCGCCACCGCTCAACTTCAGGCCACGCTCACCCACCGCCGTGTCGTAGCCCTTGGGCGTGGAGACGATGAAGTCGTGGATGCGCGCCGCCTTGGCGGCCGCCTCCACCTCGGCCTGGCTCGCCCCCGCGCGGCCGTAGGCGATGTTGTAGGCCACGGTGTCGTTGAAGAGCACGGTGTCTTGCGGCACGATGCCGATGGCCTGGCGCAGGCTGGCCTGCGTGACCTGGCGGATGTCCTGCCCGTCGATGGTGATGGCGCCGTTGTTCACGTCATAGAAGCGAAACAGCAGCCGCGCGAGCGTGCTCTTGCCCGAACCCGAGGGGCCCACCACCGCCACCGTCTTGCCCGCCGGGATCTCGAAGCTCAGGTCGTGCAGGATCGGCCGCGCCGGCTCGTAGGCAAAGTTCACGTGCTCGAACTTCACGTGGCCGTGCGTCACCTGCAGCGGCTTGGCATCGGGCGCATCGGCCACCTCGCGCTCGCGCTCCAGCAGGCCGAACATCTTGTCGAGGTCGAGCAGGCTCTGCTTGATCTCGCGGTACAGCACGCCCAGGAAGTTGAGCGGGATGTAGAGCTGGATCATGAAGGCGTTGATCATCACCAGGTCGCCCAGCGTCATGCGACCTTCGGTGACACCGAGGGTCGCTCGCCACAACATCGCCACCAGCCCGGTGGCGATGATGAGCTGCTGGCCGGTGTTGAGGATGGAGAGCGTGGTCTGCGATTTCAGCGACGCCTTGCGCAGACGCTCCAGGCTCTCGTCGTAACGATTGGCCTCGAAGCCTTCGTTGTTGAAGTACTTGACGGTCTCGTAGTTGAGCAGCGAGTCGATGGCACGGGTGTGGCTCACCGAATCGAGGTCGTTCATCTGCTTGCGAAACTGCGTGCGCCAGTTGGTCACCGTGATGGTGAAGGTCACGTAGACCACCAGCGCGGCAATCGTGATCCAGGCGAACCAGGCGTCGAACTTCACCGCCAGCAGCGTGAGCACCATCGCCACCTCGATCAGCGTGGGCACGATGCTGTAGAGCGAGTACGAGATCAACGAGTGCACGGCGCGGGTGCCGCGCTCGATGTCGCGCGTCATGCCGCCGGTCTGGCGCTCCAGGTGAAAGCGCAGGCTGAGCGAATGCAGGTGGCGAAACACGTTGAGCGAGATGCTGCGCGCCGTGCCCTCGGTGGCCTTGGCAAAGATGAGTTCACGCAGCTCGGTGAAGAGCGAGGTGCTCAACCGCAGCCCCCCATAGGCCAGCAGCAGGCCGAAAGGCACCACCATCAGGGCCTGCACGTCACCCGGCTTGAGCGCCAGGCTGTCGACCAGCGTCTTCAGCAGCAGCGGCACGCCCACGTTGGCCACCTTGGCGCCCACCATGAAAGCCAGGGCCAGCACCACGCGCCAGCGGTACTGCCAGAGGTAGGGGAACAGCTTGCGCAGCGTGCTCCAGTCGGTGCGGGGGGCCGGGGTGGCGCCCGGTGTGTCGGGCACCGGGGCAGAGAGGGAAGAAGGAGCACGGCGCATGGTCTGCGAGTGTGCCAGCACGAGACTGACCCACAATCACGCCCAACCCCACCACATCACCCCGTCACCCCACGAGGCCCGCCATGAACAACACCACCGCAACCGCCGTTTCATTGCCCACCGACGGCGACCTGGTGATGCGCGTGATGCCCATGCCGGCCGACGCCAACGGCAACGGCGACATCTTCGGCGGCTGGATCATGGCCCAGGTCGACCTGGCCGGCTCGGTGCTGCCCAACCGCATCGCCAAGGGCCGCATTGCGACCGTGGCGGTGAACCAGTTCGTGTTCAAACAGGCGGTGTCGATCGGCGACCTGCTGAGTTTTTACGCGCGTGTCGAGCGCATCGGCCGCACCTCGGTGACGGTGCATGTGGAGGTCTACGCCGAGCG
>NZ_JADMJX010000371.1 GCF_018780185.1 Rhizobacter sp. | reverse complement strand
CGAGAAAGCTGTCCACCACACACTGCACCGAGGCCACCGGAAAGCGCGTGTCGGCTGCCAACGGGCAGACCGCGTCACGCCCGTTGAGCGGCTCGCGGATCAGCGCGGCGATGCGGTCCGACACACTGCCACTCGCCGGCCCCGGGTGCGTCAGCACGACCGGCAGGCGCAGCACCCGGCCGTCGATGAAACCACGGCGCGTGTGGTCGTTGATCAGCAGCTCGGCCATGGCTTTGTGGGTGCCATACGAGGTCTGCGGGTTTTGCGCCACGGCGTCGTCGACCGTGTCGGGCAGCGGGCCGCCAAAGGTGGAGATGGAGCTTGCGAACACGAAACTCGGCGCCTGGGCTTGCGCACGGCAGCGCTCCAGCAGCTGCATCAGCGCTTGCACGTTGACCGCCAGGCCGCGCGCGAAGTCTTGTTCGGCGTCGAGCGTCAGCGTGGCGGCAAGGTGGAACACCGCGTCGACCGGTTCGGCAAACAGCCGCTGCATGAAGGCCGCGTCGCAGATGTCGCCCTGCACACCGCCCGCGACGGGTCGGTTGTCGGCCAGCAGCAGCTCGGTGATGGGCCGGCCACGCAGCGTGCCGCGTTGCCGCAGCGTGGCCGCCAGATGCGAGCCGATGAAGCCCGCCGCACCGAGCAGCAAGACCCGCATCAGCCTGTGTAGCTGAAGCTGCGGTAAGTGGAGATCAGGCGCTGGTAGGCCGCGGTGGCACGCTCGTGCACCTGCGGGTCGCGCACGAAGCGGGCGTCGTGCAAAAAGCCGATCATCAGGCTGTTGATCTCGAAGGTGAGCTGCGTCGGGTCGGTGTCGGGCCGCAGGTGGCCTTCTTCGATGCAGATGGTGATGGTGCGCTTGAGCTGGCCGCGCCAGGTCATCACCCACTCGAGCAGCTGGTCGCGCAGGCCGCTTTCCAGGTGGTCGAGGTCGAAGGCGGCGGTGGTGTGCAGGCCGCCGGCCATGGCGTTCTCGCCGGTGCCGCGGCCGATCCACAGCCGCATGATGGCGTTCAGCCGCGGCAGGCCGCGTGGCTCGCTCAGCGTCGGCAGAAAGACGTTTTCGGCAAAGATGCGGCCGTATTCGGCCAGCACCTTGGTCTGCAGCGCTTCGAGCGAGCCCACCCGCGCAAAAACACCGCTCTTGCTGATGTTCATGCGCTTGGCCACCTCGCCCAGCGTGACGGCCGCCAGGCCCTCGACGACAGCGATGCGCAAGGCGGCCTGGATGATGGATTGCAGTGTTTGTTCGCTTTTGGCGAGCTTGACGGTCATGTTGTCGACCTCTTTTCCCTGAAGACGACAAGTATATGAAGGCATTTGCACGCCCGTGTTAGTGGTTTCCGAAACGCTTTACAGGCCTGGATATGCGAGCCTGTTTGATCGATCATCGAACCCCTCCCTCGGTAGCATGTTCTTTGTGAAGTACTGACCATCACGGACACCGCCATGCCTGTCGACCCCAAACTGCGCTCGTTGAACATTGACGTGCCCGCCCAGCCCGAGGTGCTGGTCAAGTTGTCTCTGCTGCTGGCCGAAGACGACGTCGACCTGCCGACCCTGGGCCGGCTGGTCGAAGCCGACATGTCGCTCGCCGCCGCGGTGATGAAAGCTGTCAACTCTTCGCTCTACGGCCTGAAGGGCCGGGTGCAGAGCGTGCAGCAGGCGGTGATGTACCTGGGCACGCGCGAGGTGGCCGCGGTGACCTTCGAATTTGGCCTCCGGGCCGTCTTTCCGGCGGCGCCCGAGCTCGACGCCGTGTGGCAGCGCGCCACCGTGCGCGGCCTGCTGATGGGCCGCATCGGCCAGGCACTCAGTGTCGACCCCTGGGGTGCGCACTCGGCCGGCCTGTTTGAAGAGTGTGGCAAGGCGGTGCTGTTCAAGCACGCGCCCGAGGTCTACCGGCCCATGCTGCAAAGCTCGGCCAACGACACCGAGCTGGTCGAACGCGAATACGAAACCTTTGGCGTGAGCCACGATGCGCTCGGCGCCTCGCTGTGCGAAAGCTGGGGCCTGGGGCCTGCGGCGGTGGCCAGCGTGCGCCACCACGTGCGGGTGAACGCCCTGCGCCAGCTGCCGGCACAAGCGCCGCGCCGCTCGATCTGCGCGCTGTCGGCACTGGCGAATGCGCTGATGACCGACCCGGATACCTTGGACGAAGTCGCGCAAGCCGTGGCGCCGCAGGCGATGCTGGATCAGACGCTCGTCTTGCGCGGGGCACGCAAGGTGCAACAGCAAATCGAAGACGCCGCCGTGCGCGGCTGAGACAACCACCGTTCAGCCTGAGCGGTTGGGTCACACGCGCCGTGTGGTTTCCCGAACGATCAGTTCCAGCGGCGGCAGGATGACCTCTTCGCTGGGATGCCCCAGCATGTTCAAGAGCGCGTGCGCTGCGAACAAACCCATCTCGTAGATCGGCTGGCGCACCGTCGTGATCGGCGGCGTCAGGTAGGCGGCAGCCGGCAAATCGTCCACCCCCACCAAAGACAGGTCGTCAGGCACGCGCACGCCGCGGCGGTACATCGCCACCCGAGCACCGAAGGCCGTCTGGTCGTTGGCGGCAAACACCGCAGTGAAGGGGTGGCCGCCGTCGAGCAGGCGGTTCATCGCCAGCAACCCGCCGCTTTCCAGAAAGTCACCCTGCACGATCAGCTCGGGCACCACTTCGAGGCCCGATTCGGCGTGCGCACGGCGGTAGCCGGCCAGGCGCTCGGTGGCGTCGAAGTGATCGCGCGGGCCGGCGATGTGGGCGATGCGCTTGTGGCCCAGGTTGATCAGGTGGCGGGTGGCGATGTAGCCGCCATGCTCCTGGTCGAGCTGGCGGCTGCGCACGTTGGGCGCGTCGAGCTGGCGACCCGTGACGACGATCGGCTGGTGGCGCGCGAACTCGACGATCTGCGCGTCGGCCAGGTGGCCGGTCAGGATCACCAGGCCGTCGATGCGGCGCGCCAGCAGCAGGCGGATGCGCTCGGCCTCTTCTTTCGCGTTCCAGTGCCCGCTCACGATGATGGGCGCGTAGCCGGTGCCGGCCAGGCCTTCTTCGATGCCACGCATGGCGCGGTTGAAGAAGGGGCTCTCGATGTCTTGCGTCAGGATGCCCACCGTCATCGTCGTGCCGGTCTTCAGGCTGCGGGCAAACAGGTTGGGCTTGAAATCGAGCTGGCGGATCGCGTTTTCGACCGCGGTGCGCTTGTCGGAGGCCACCCGCGCCGTGCCGTTGAGGATGCGCGACACCGTGCTCGGCGAGACACCGGCCACCCGCGCGACATCCAGCAGCGTCACCGTTTCAGGCAGGGCGGGGGTGTCGCTCGAAGGGGCGTGGGGCTGGGTCACGGGGCGAAGGTCGGGAAACGTTTGCAGGGCAAGCCACGATTCTGCACGGCGGCGTGGTCATGATAACGTTTTCAAGGAATCGAAGTACCGGCAAAGACCCGGTGCTCCCTCACCCCAGGAGACACGCATGAAGGCATTTTTCACCCTGTTGGCCGCTGTTTGCGGCTTGTTGGCCACCGCCCCGGCGGGCGCCTGCAGTTTCGAGCAAGCGCCGCAGGCACGCGCCGAGAGCTGCAACCGGCTGCTGGCACGCAGCATCAACTTCGGCAACATGCTCGACCACGCCCGCGAAGGCATGGCCGGACCGGCGCTGCGCGACGAGTTCATCGAGCTGACGGCGAAAGCCGGCTTCAGCGCCATCCGCCTGCCGATCCGCTGGGATGCGCAGGCCGCGGACAAGCCGCCGTACACCATCGATCCCGAGTTCTTCGCGCGCATCGACGGGGTGGTGAAACTCGCGCTCCAACACCAGCTCGCCATCGTGCTCGACATGCACCACTACACCGCGATGATGAGCGAGCCCGACACCGAGCGTGCGCGCTTCCTCGGCCTGTGGAAGCAGGTGGCCGAGCACTATCGCGACGCGCCGGCCAATGTGATCTTCGAGGTGCTCAACGAGCCGCACGCCAAGCTCACCCAGGCGAAATGGAACGACGCGCTGGCCGCCGTGCTGCCGGTGATCCGCGCCAGCAACCCGCAGCGCACGCTGATCGTCGGCGGCTCGGAGTGGAACAACCGCAAGATGCTGGAGACGCTGGCGCTGCCCAAAGACGACCGCAACCTGATCGCCACCTTCCACTACTACGAGCCGATGGCGGTCACCCACCAGGGCGCCGAATGGGTGAGCGGCGCGGCGGCCTGGGCCGGCACCACCTGGCGCGCCCGCCCGAGCGAATTGCGTGAGCTGCGCGAGGCCTTCGACGGCGTGGCCGAGTGGGCCAAGCGAGAGCAGCGCCCCGTCTACCTCGGCGAATTCGGCGCCTACTCCAAGGCCGACACCGCCAGCCGCATCGCGTGGACCCGGGCCGTGCGCGAGCACGCCGAAGCGCGCGGTTTTGCGTGGGCCTACTGGGAGCTGGCCGCGGGCTTTGGCGTGCTGGAGCCGCGCTCGCTGACCTGGCGCGAGCCGCTGCTGCGCACGCTGTTGCCGACGCCACCACGCTGACCCCGTGCTTTCCCTAGGTTGCGGCCGTTCTGGGGTTTTCGGTGTTGACACCGTTCTGGCGGGCGGTTGAAATCCGCTCCGTTGTGAAATCGATTTCACACGAAATTGGATTACAGCCCGGCTCTCGTGCCCGCGGCAGCGCCACCAGGGTAAACCTGGGTCGAAAGACAAGGCGGTTGCCCTGAACGCAGGCCTGGCGGTGCATGTGATGTGGTTACACCTGCGCTCATTCATGAAAACGTTGCCAGAAATGGCGACGAACCAGACGTCAACCATGACGAGGAGACAGAGATGAAAAAACTGACCCAGCCCTTGCTGCTCGCGGTAGCCGCCCTGGTGGCCTTCGGCGCACAAGCCCAGACCAAGGTGACCCTCACGGTCGCCTCGTTCCCTGACCTCGACCGCGGCGTCAAGGCGGCGATCCCGCTGTACCAGAAGCTCAACCCCAACGTCGAGATCAAGCTCGCCACGCTCGCCTACCCCGACCACCACACCGCGATGACCACGGCGCTGGCGACCGGCTCCAACCTGCCCGACGTGATGGCGGTCGACAACGACTTCATCGGCAAGTTCGCCGAATCCGGCGGCCTCGAAGACCTGGCCAAGGCGCCCTACAACGCCATGCAGTACCGCAGCCAGGTGGCCAAGTTCAGCTACCCGCAGGCGATGAGCGTGGGCGGCATGCTGGCCGCGATGCCGGTCGACATCGGCCCCGGCGCGATGTTCTACCGCAAGGACCTGACCGACAAGGCCGGCGTCACCGAGGCCGACCTGACCAAGAGCTGGGAGTCGTACATCGAGGCCGGCAAGAAGGTGAAGGCCGCCACCGGCGCCTACATGCTGGGCAACGCGGTCGACATCAAGGACATCGTGATCCGCTCCGGCCTGAAAGACGGCGAGGGCGCCTACTTCGACAAGAAGGGTCAGCCGCTCGTCACCAGTGCCCGCTTCGTCAAGGCCTTCGAGCTCGCCAAGGCGGCGCGTGTCGCCGGCATCGACGGCAAGATCGGCGCCTGGTCCAATGAATGGACCGAAGGCTTCAAGCGCGACAAGATCGCCTCGCAGATGATGGGTGCCTGGCTCAACGGCCACCTGACCAACTGGCTGGCCAAGGAGTCGGCCGGCAACTGGCGCTCGGC
>NZ_JADMJX010000165.1 GCF_018780185.1 Rhizobacter sp. | reverse complement strand
CTGGCCGATCACAATCGGGCCGTGAACCAATACCAGCGCTGACATGACCGGGCGTTTCATCACCTTCGAAGGCATCGACGGCGCGGGCAAGTCGACCCACATCGACGCCCTGGCCGAGCGCCTGCGCCACATGGGGCAGCAGGTGATCTGCACCCGCGAGCCCGGCGGCACGCCCCTGGCGGAAACCTTGCGCGCGCAGATCCTGCAAACGGCGATGGACCCGCTGACCGAAGCCTTGCTGGTGTTCGCCGCCCGCCGAGACCACATCCAGCAGGTGATCGCCCCTGCGCTCGCGCAGGGCCACACCGTGTTGTGCGACCGGTTCACCGATGCCACCTTCGCCTACCAGGGCGCCGGCCGTGGCTTCGACACCGAGGTGCTGACCACGCTCGAAAACTGGGTGCAGCAAGGCCTGCAGCCGGCACTGACCTTCTGGTTCGACCTGCCGGCCGAGATGGCGGCCGAGCGTCGCGCCGCCGCCCGTTCGCCCGACCGTTTCGAGCAGCTCGACGTGCACTTCTTCAACCGCGTGCGCCAAGGTTACGCACGCCGCATGGAGCAGGCGCCCCAGCGTTTTGCACGCCTCGACGCCTCGCAGTCGCGCGAGCAGGTCTGGGCCCAGGTCGTCGCGCAGATGGAGCAGCGCGGGTGGTAGGCCAAGACGGCCAACTGCCGTTGCCCTGGCTGGGTGCGCCGCTGCAAGAGGCCTTGCGCACGCAGCGTGGCCATGCGCTGCTGATCCACGGCCCGCAAGGCATCGGTCAGTTCGAGCTGGCCCTGACGCTGGCCCAGGCCTGGTTGTGCGAGACCGAGCCCACGACACAGCCCTGTGGTACCTGTGCCAGCTGCCGCCTGGTGCAGGCGCATTCACACCCCGACCTGCTGGTGCTGTTGCCTGAGGCCTTGCGCGACTCGCTGGGTTGGGGCAGTGGCGAAGAGTCCGACGAAGGCGAGGGCGGCAAGTCATCCAAGACCAAGCCCAGCAAGGAGATCAAGGTCGAGGCCGTGCGCAAGGCGGTGTCTTTCGCGCAAAGCACCTCGGCGCGCGGGCGTCGCAAGGTAGTTCTGATCCACCCGGCCGAGCGCATGAATGCGATTGCCGCCAATACCTTGCTCAAGACGCTGGAAGAGCCCCCCGGCGATGCGCGCTTCGTGCTGAGCTGCGGCGCACCCGACGCCTTGTTGCCCACCATCCGAAGCCGCTGCCAGGCGGTGCCGCTGGCCTTGCCGCCGGCCGATGTGGCGAGCGCCTGGCTCGCGCAGCAGCAGGTGGCACAGCCCGAGGTGCTGCTCGCCGCGGCCGGCGGTCAACCGTTGGAGGCGCTGGAGTGGGTGCGCGAGGGTGTCGACGCCGTCACCTGGAGCCGCCTGCCCAAGCAGGTGGCCGCGGGCGAGGTGGGCACGTTGGCCTCGTGGCCGCTGCCGCGCCTGGTCGACGCCCTGCACAAGCTCTGCCACGACGCGATGTGCCTGGCCTGTGGGGCGCCGCCGCGTTACTTCCCGAGCGCCTCGTTGCCCGGCGGGGCGGCCATGCCGGCCCTGGTGGCCTGGTCGCGCGAGCTGCGCCAGACCATCCGCCACGCCGAGCACCCGTGGAATCTGCCCGTGATGGTGGAATCCTTGGTACTTCAGGCCCAACAGGCGCTGCACACGTCAGCCCCGGCGAAGCCTCGTTCGGTACACTCCGGCCGATGAGCGAAGCGCCCGTTCCACCCGTACGAACCGCCGGCAACGTAGTCCCGGGCTCGGCCGCCGCGGCCCGGCCCAGCGTGATCCAGCTGGTCTTCCGCGAAAAGGGTGCGCTTTACGCGGCCTACATACCCTTGTTCACCGACGGCGGCCTGTTCGTGCCGACCACGCGTGAGTACAAGCTCGGTGAAGACATCTACCTGCTGCTCTCGCTGCCCGATGACCCGCAGCGTTACCCGGTGGCCGGCAAGGTGTCCTGGATCACCCCCGTCAACGCCTCGGGAGGCCGCACGCAGGGCGTGGGCGTCAAGTTCCCGGCTGATGACAAGACGCGCCTGTTGAAGGTCAAGATCGAAGAGATCCTCGGCACCTCGATCCAATCGGCCAAGCCGACCCAGACCATCTGACGCCGGCCCCATCGGGCCGCGCCGCAATGTTTGTCGACTCCCACTGCCACCTGAGCTTCCCTGAGCTGAGCGAGAAGCTCACCGAGATCCGTGCTGCCATGGCCGCCGCACAGGTCGACCGGGCCTTGTGCATATGCACCACGCTCGAAGAGTTCGACCAGGTGCACGCGCTCGCCACCACCTACGACAACTTCTGGGCCACGGCCGGGGTGCACCCCGACAACGAAGGCGTGCGCGAGCCGAGCGTGGCCGACCTCGTGGCGCTGGCGCAGCTGCCGCGCGTGGTGGGCATCGGTGAAACCGGGCTCGACTACTACCGGCTCAACGGCCGCAGCGTGGCCGACATGGCCTGGCAGCGCGATCGGTTCCGCGTGCACATCCACGCGTCGCGCGAGACCGGCTTACCGATGGTGATCCACACCCGCAGCGCCTCCGAAGACACGCTGGCGATGCTGAAGGAAGAGGGCGCATCGAACGGCGTCTTTCACTGTTTCACCGAAACCATGGATGTGGCCCGTGCCGCGCTCGACCTGGGTTTCTACATCTCGTTCTCCGGCATCCTGACCTTCAAGAGCGCCGCCGACCTGCGCGAAGTGGCGCGCTTCGTGCCGCTCGACCGCTGCCTGATCGAGACCGACAGCCCCTACCTCGCACCCGTGCCCCACCGCGGCAAGACCAACAACCCCTCGTATGTGCCCTTCGTGGCCAAGCAGGTGGCGGAGCTGAAGGGCTGCGAGGTCGAACTCATTGCCGAGCACACGACGCGCAATTTCGAGCGCCTGTTTCCGGTCAAAAGGGCGACCGTCGAAGCGTGATTTATGACCTCATGTGATACATGAGGATCATCTTCCATCACCTTGTCGCACAATGATTTTTCGCTCAATCGCGTAGGGTCATCGAGGTCACTCGCCCTGACACGCTTGTCAGGGAAATTCCGACCCTTGGTTTAGTGCCCCACCCACTGCTGCTGCGAAGCGCCCGCGCCTACATTGTTTGCACCCCCACAGTTCTTTGGAGCTGACCATGCAGACCGCCGAGATTCTTGCGAACCCGTTCTCTTTGATGATGAACCCGACCGAGGTCTTTGAAGCGCTGGAAAAATCCAACCGCCTCGACCGTCTGCAGCGCCGTGTGTGCCGCCCGCTCGACAAGCCGCTGATCGCGCGCAAGGAGGCCGACATGAACGACTACGACCGCGCAATCGACGCCGAGATCGAGTCCGACGACGCCTGATCCGTTTTGCCGATCGGCCCACCCAGTGGCCGATCTTGTGAGCTGACGCAAGGTTCGCCCGCCACCGCGGTGGGAGCATTGAATGCATGAGCAAACGCATTCTCGTCATCCAGGGCCACCCGGACGTCAGCAACCAGCACTTCGGCCACGCGCTGGCCGAGAGCTATGCCGATGCGGCACGAGCCGCCGGGCACAGCGTGCAGACCGTCACCGTGGCGCAACTCGACTTTCCCTTGCTGCGAAGCAAGGCCGAGTGGGAGGCCGGCCCCGTCCCAGCGTCGCTGAAACCCGCCCAGGAAGCCATCGCCTGGGCCGAGCACATCGTGTTCTTCTTTCCCTTGTGGTTGGGCGGCATGCCGGCCTTGCTGAAGGGCTTCCTCGAACAGGTGGCACGGCCGGGCTTTGCCTTGTCGAACATGGAAGGCAAGAGCCTGCCCAAGAAGCTGCTGGCCGGCCGCTCGGCCCGCCTGGTGGTCACGATGGGCATGCCCGCCGCGGTGTACCGCTGGATCTTTCGCGCCCACAGCATCAAGGCGCTGGAGCGCAACATCCTTGGCTTCGTGGGCATAGCCCCCATCCATGAGTCGCTGATCGGCATGGTCGAGGGCGAGCCCAAGGGCCGCGAGCGGTGGCTGGCGCGCATGCGCCAGCTCGGAGCCGCGGCAGAGTAGGCCGCCCCGCCGGGCGGCCTGCGGCACAGGCCGTCTCAGGCCGTGCTGACGGCGATGCGCCGGGCGCGCGCAGCATCGGCCTTCAGAAGCTCGATGCGAAGCACGCCGTCTCGGTAGCTTGCCTTCGTCTTGTCGGGCTTGACCGGCACCGGCAACACCACGTTGCGACGGAAGCTCCCGTAGGCGCATTGCACGACGCTGTAGCGGCCGCGAGTCGCTTCCTGGTCGAACTGCTTCTCGCCCCACACCGACAGGACGTCACCCTGCAGCTCGACGTTGAAGTCGTCGCGGCGCATGCCCGGTGCCTCGATGCGAACGACCACCTTGTCGTCGTCATCGAACACGTCGACCGCCATGAACGCCCACCCCCCGAAGGGCAGCACGCCCTCGGTTCGATCGGCCAAGGTGGGCGACGCCTGCCTCGGCCGAAAGCGGGTCAGAGCGCCACTGGCCCGGGCACTCAGCTCGCGCCAGCCTTCTGACAGCGACTCCCAGGCCTGATCCGCGCCTTGCTTCAACTGCTCTGCAAGCTTGGTCATGGTTCCTCCTTTCGAAAGATCGCATCAGGGTCCATACCGAGCCGGAATCAGCCCGAGGTGACGGCGATGCGGCGCGGCTGGGCGTGGGCCTGCTTGGGGATGCGCAGGGTCAGCACCCCGTCTTTCAGGTTGGCCTCGATGCGCGCCGTGTCGAGCTCGCGGCTGAGGGTGAAGCTGCGGCGGTAGCGCGGCACACGCACCTCGGCGTAGACCGCCTCCAGGCCCTCGGGCGTGCGCTGCTGCACGCTGCCTTCGATCAGCAGGGCGTCGCCCTCGAGCTTGAGTTCCAGCTGGTCCTTGGGCACGCCCGGCATGTCGGCCAGCAGCGTGATGCCACCGGCATCCTCGAACACGTCCACGGCCGGCAGCACAGCGCGCTGCTGTTCTTGCTCGGTGCCGGTGCGGGTCACTTGCTTGTTGTCGCTCATGGTGGGTTCTCCTTGCGATGGGGGTTCGTCACTGCACGGTGATGCGCTTCGGCTGGGCCGATTCGCGGCGTGCGACGCTCACCTGGAGCACGCCGTCGCGGTAGCTCGCGTTGACCTGGCCCGGGTCGACGTCGTCGGGCAACGAGATGGCCCGGGTGAAGCTCCCGGTCCCGCGCTCACGGGTGTAGACCTGGACTTCGGCCTTGTCGGTCGGGATGCCGGGGGCGCGTTCGCCCGAGATGCGCAGCACGCCACGGTCGAGTGTCACGTCGATCTTCGACGCGTCCAGGCCGGGCGCGAACGCATAGATCTCCACGCTGGTGGGCGTGTGGCCGACATTGACGGCGGGCACCGTGCCAGGGGCGACGGAACGGATGCTGCTCGGCAAACCCGAGACGCCAAACACGTCATCGAGTTCACGACGCAGGCGCTCGAACTGGCTGAACAGGCTGTTCGGGCTATTCAGGATCGATTCGTACATGGTGTGAGTCCTCCGATTCAATGGTTGAAACCGGCAGGAAACCAGACCAGCCGGTTCGCTTCTCGAAATAGGGCCGACAAAACGCGTTTCAAGAGGGAAAGTGCGCCGAGCGCCCGCCGCGCGGGTAATGCAGGGCGGCAGGGTGGGTAGGGTGGTGGGCAAGGTCACCCTGGAGTCGGGCCCCCTATGCCTGCTCG
>NZ_JADMJX010000138.1 GCF_018780185.1 Rhizobacter sp. | reverse complement strand
CGGGCACCATCACCAGGCCCTGCTTGACCAGATCCCAGGCGCCCTGCCCCTTGATCGACTTGCCGAGGTACTCGATCTCGCCGGCGGCCACCGGCTGCAGGCCGGTGATGGCCTTGAGCGTGGTGGTCTTGCCCGCGCCGTTGGCGCCGATCAGGCTGACGAGCTCACCTTCGTTGACTTCAAACGACACGCCCTTGACGGCCTGGATGCCACCGTAGGCCACCTTGAGCCCGCTGACTTTGAGGAATGTGGTGCTCATGTTCAATGCGCCTTGTGGCCGGCGCCGAGGTAAGCCTCGATCACCTTCTCGTTGCGTTGCACGTCGGCGGGCGTGCCTTCGGCGATCTGCTTGCCGTAGTCGAGCACGGTGACGCGGTCGCACAGACCCATCACGAGCTTCACGTCGTGTTCGATCAGCAGGATGGTGCGGCCGTCCTTGCGGATGGTGTCGATCAGCTCGCGCAGCACCACTTTTTCGGTGGCGTTCATGCCGGCGGCGGGTTCGTCGAGTGCGATCAGCTTGGGGTCGGTGGCCAATGCACGCGCGATCTCCAGGCGGCGCTGGTCGCCGTAGCTGAGCGTGCGTGCCTTGAACTCGGCGTACTTGCCAATTCCCACGTAGTCGAGCAGTTCCTGCGCGCGCTTGGCAATGGCGGCCTCTTCGGCCTTGAAGCCGGCGGTGCGGAACACCGCACCGATCAAACCCGAGGCGGTGCGCACGTGGCGCCCGACCATCACGTTTTCGAGCGCCGTCATCTCGGCAAAGAGGCGGATGTTTTGAAACGTGCGCGCAATGCCGGCTTTCGCGACCTCGTGCACGGCGCTCGGCTTGTAGGGGTTGCCGCCCAGCTCGAAGCTGCCGGAATCGGGCGTGTACAGCCCGGTAAGCACATTGAAAAAGGTGGTCTTGCCAGCGCCGTTCGGGCCGATCAGCCCGTAGACCTGGCCGGCCTCGATGCTGATGCCCACGTCCGACAAAGCCTGCAAGCCGCCGAAGCGCTTGGAGACACCACTGACCTTGAGTACGGTTTCAGTCATGGCTGGCTCCTCACTTGCTCTGCGGCACAGGCGCTGCCTTGCCGTGCTCGGGTGTGGGCCACAAGCCGCGCGGGCGGGCCAGCATGATGGCGATCATGGCCAGTGCGATCAGCAGCTGGCGCAGGATGGCGGCGTCGAGCCGGCCATCGGTCATGTTCTGCAAGGGGCCGGCTACATAGCGCAGCACCTCGGGCAAGGCGGCGAGCAGCAGCGCACCGAGGATCACGCCAGGGATGTGGCCGATGCCGCCCAGCACCACCATCGCGACGATCATCACCGACTCTTGCAGGCTGAACGATTCGGGCGACACGAAGCCCTGGAAGCTTGCGAACAGCACGCCCGACACGCCGCCGAAGGTGGCGCCCATACCGAAGGCCAGCAGCTTCAGGTTGCGGGTGTTGATGCCCATGGCCTTGGCGGCGATCTCGTCTTCACGAATGGCCATCCAGGCGCGGCCGATGCGCGAGCGCTCGAGCCGGTAGCAGATCAGCACGCTGAAGATCACCAGCGCGAGGAACAGGTAGTAGTAGTTGGTGACCGAGGGAATCTCGAAGCCGAAGATGCTGTGCGACTTGGCGAAGTCGTAGCCGAAGATCTGGATCGACTCGATCTGGCTCAGGCCCTTGGGGCCGTTGGTGATGTTGACCGGGGCGTCGAGGTTGGTCAGGAACACGCGGATGATCTCGCCGAAACCGAGCGTCACGATGGCCAGGTAGTCGCCGCGCAGCTTGAGCGTGGGCGCCCCCAGCAACACACCAAAGGCCCCGGCGACCAGCGCGCCCAGCGGTATCACCACCCACCAAGGCGTGTGCAAGCCATTCGGAAAGGTCACTCCGACGGTGGTGAAGGTGGTGCTCAGGTGCGGCGACGCCAGCAGCGCCAGCATGTAGGCCCCCACCGCATAGAACGCCACGTAGCCCAGGTCGAGCAGGCCGGCGTAGCCGACCACGATGTTCAGCCCCAGCGCCAGCAGCACGTAGAGCAAAGCGATGTCGATGATGCGCACCCAGGCGTTGCCGAACTGTTGCGCCAGCAAGGGCGCCACCAGCAGCAGCACGCCGGCGATCAGGAATACGGTGAGCTTGTTGTCTTTGAGAATCATGTGCAGCTCCCGGGCTCAGGCGCGATCGGCGACACGCTCGCCGAGCAGGCCCTGCGGCCGCAGCGTGAGCACGAGGATCAGCACGATGAAGGCGAAGATGTCCTGGTAGTGGCTGCCCAGCACACCACCGGTGAGGTCGCCGATGTAGCCGGCGCCCATGGCCTCGATCAGCCCCAGCAGCACCCCGCCGACCATGGCACCGGCCAGGTTGCCGATGCCGCCGAACACCGCGGCGGTGAACGCCTTCAGGCCCGGCAAAAAGCCCATGGAGTGCTGCACCGAGCCGTAGTTGGCGGCGTACATCACGCCCGCCAGCGCCGCGAGTGCGGCGCCGATGATGAAGGTGGCCGAGATCACCATGTCGGGGCGCACGCCCATCAGGCCGGCGACACGCGGGTTCTCTGCGGTGGCGCGCATTGCGCGGCCGAGCTTGGTGCGGTTGACGAGGTACATCAGCCCCGCCAGCGTGACGGCGGTGGTGATCAAGATGACGATCTGCACCGTGTTGATTACCGCCCCGCCGATGTTGAACGGCTCCGAGGGCAGCAGGATCGGGTAGGGCTTGGGGTTGGGCTTCCAGACGATCATGGCCAGGGTCTGCAGCAGCAGCGACATGCCCATGGCGGTGATCAGCGGCGCCAGGCGCGGTGCGGTGCGCAGCGGCCGGTAGGCGATCTTCTCGATGCTGAAGTTGAGCATTGCGCACACGACGATGGCGGCGCAGAGCGAGATCAGCAGCAGCAACCAGCCCGGCCAACCGGTGCTGGCGAGCACGCTGACGACCGTCCAGCTGGTGAGTGCCCCCACCATCAACACCTCGCCGTGCGCGAAGTTGATCAGGTTGATGATGCCGTAGACCATCGTGTAGCCCAGTGCCACCAGCGCGTACACGCTGCCGAGCACCAGACCATTGATGATCTGTTGGATGAAAGTGTCCATCGAGGAGTCTCCTGCGAAATCGGAAGCGGCTTGTCTTTTGAACGCCGCCTGTGCTGCTCTAGCAAAAAGCCCGCCGTGGTGTTTCCGTTGGGGGGCTCTGTCTAAGGTTGTGCTCTGGCTGCGGGGATTCTATGAGCCGCGTTCAGGCCGCCAGCCTGCGCGTTTCCCCGTACAGCATCAACGTGTTTTCTTGGCAGGCCGGGTTTGGGCTTCGCCGTTCAGGCGACGCAGTTCTTCCAGCCGCTCGCCGATGCGAAGCTCCAGGCCACGCGGCACGGGCTCATAAAAACGGGGCGGCTTGATGTCGTCAGGCCAATAGTTCTCACCCGCTGCAAAGCCCCCCTCTTCGTCGTGCGCATAGCGGTAGTCGCGCCCGTAGTCGAGGTCTTTCATGAGCTTTGTCGGTGCGTTGCGCAGGTGCAGGGGCACCGCACGGGTGCCGTCCTGCGCGACGAAGGCCTTGACGGCCTTGTAGGCGGTGTAAACGGCGTTCGACTTGGGCGCCATGGCCAGAAACACCACCGCCTGGGCCAACGCCAGCTCGCCTTCGGGAGTGCCGAGGCGCTCGTAGGTTTCGGCCGCGTCGAGTGCCATGCGCAGCGCGCGCGGGTCGGCCAGGCCGATGTCTTCGCTGGCCATGCGCACCAGGCGGCGCGCGGCATAACGCGGGTCGACACCCCCGTCGAGCATGCGCACGAACCAGTAAAGGGCCGCATCGGGGTCGCTGCCACGCACGGCCTTGTGCAGGGCCGAGATGGTGTCGTAGAACTGCTCGCCGCCCTTGTCGTAGCGGCGCAGCTGCTCGCCCAGCGAACGCTCCAGCAGGGCTTCGTCGATGTTCTTGGCCTTGCCTGCCGTGCGGGCCAGGTTCTCGTAGGCGTTGAGCAAACGGCGTGCGTCGCCATCGGCGTAACCCACGAGGCGGTCGCGGGCTGCGTCAGTGAGCGGCGGGGCGGCCAGCAGCGCTTGCGCGCGGGCGAGGAGGACCACCATGTCGGCGTCGCCCAGCGACTTGAGCACGTGCACCGTGGCGCGCGACAACAAGGCCGAGTTCACCTCGAACGACGGGTTTTCGGTGGTGGCGCCTATGAAAGTGAAGAGACCCGACTCCACGTGCGGCAAGAAAGCGTCTTGTTGCGCCTTGTTGAAGCGGTGCACTTCATCCACAAAGACCACCGTGCGCCGGCCCGTGGTTTGGGCCACCTGGGCACGCTCGACCGCCTCGCGGATGTCTTTCACGCCACCCAGCACCGCCGAGATCTGGATGAACTGCGCCTCGAAGCCATCGGCCATCAAGCGCGCCAGCGTGGTCTTGCCGACACCGGGCGGGCCCCACAGGATCATCGAATGCAGGCGGCCGGAGTCGAAGGCCACGCGCAAAGGCTTGCCCTCGCCCAGCAGGTGCTGCTGGCCGATTACCTCGGCAGGGGTCTGGGGGCGCAGACGTTCGGCGAGCGGGGCCTGCGGGGCGTCGTCACCCAGCGGCAGGGGCAGAGATTCCATGCGGCGATTGTCGCAGCCGCATCAACAAAACCTACTGTTCGATGAGGTCGGCGCCCTTGGGCAGCTTGAACACGAAGGCGTCTGCGTTCAGCGGCACATTGCCTGCGAACTGGTTGAACTGCAGCTGCGAGCGCTGCCCGAACGCATCGACCACTTCGATCGAAGCCAGTTGCTTGCCGCGAAAGCCGACGCGCACCGACTTGAAGCTGCCGTCCTTGGCTTTTGGCTTGGCCTCGGCCCAGTCGAGCCCGTCTTTCGCGGGCAAGGGTGCGAGGTCGAACTCCTTGTCGAGCGAGCCTCCCGCCAGCAAGGCTGCGGGCGTGGAGCCCAGCGCCTGGCTGAACTGGCGCGAGCTGGCCTGGTTCAGGTCGGCGTCGTAGATCCAGACCTTTTGACCATCGGCCACGATCACCTGCTCGAAGGGCTTGAGGTAATTGAAACGAAAGCGGTTGGGGCGCGAAAACTCGAAACGGCCGCTGGATGTCTTTTTCTTCAGCCCATCGGGCGAGGTGACGGTTTGGGTGAAGTCGGCTTGGCCGGTTTTGACGTCCCGCACGAACTCCCTCAACGTGTCGACGGAATCCGCGTGAGCTGCGACTGCAGCAAACATCAGCAACGAAGCAGCAATGTGTTTTTTCATTCAGCGCGGGCCGGGACGATGATGTCGCGGTTGCCATTGGTGGACATGGCAGATACGAGTCCGGATTTCTCCATTTGTTCCAGCAGTCTGGCTGCACGGTTGTAGCCAATGCGCAAATGGCGCTGCACCAGCGAAATGGAGGCGCGGCGATGCTGCAGCACGATCGCCACCGCCTGGTCGTACATCGGGTCAGACTCACCATTGCCGCCGCCAGGCATGTCGGCGGTGGACACATCACCATCGCCGTCCAGCACACCCCCTTCGAGAATGCCTTCGATGTAGTTGGGCTCGCCTTGCTGCTTGAGGTAGCTCACCACGCGGTGTACTTCGTCGTCGCTCACGAACGCGCCGTGCACGCGGATCGGCAGGCCGGTGCCCGAGGGCATGTACAGCATGTCGCCCATGCCCAGCAGCGCTTCGGCGCCCATCTGGTCGAGGATGGTGCGGCTGTCGATCTTGCTGCTGACCTGG
>NZ_JADMJX010000101.1 GCF_018780185.1 Rhizobacter sp. | reverse complement strand
GCGTCGACGGTGCTGATGAAGCGCGGGTCTTTCGGGTCGATGAAGCCCACCTCCACCATCAGCAGCACGCTCGCATCGAGCTCGCGGCCGCCGAAACTTTCAGCAAAGGCCTGGCGCGCGTCGCTCCACGATTCGCGCAGGATGCGCTCGCGGATGGTGTCGGCATGGCCGCGCCAGTAGGCGTGGCGCTCGGTCAGACCCAGCGGGCCGGCGATCTTGGCCAGGCGGTCGCAGGCGGCCCAGCTCATCAGTGCCGACGAGGTGTGAATGCGCGCACGCGTGCGCAGCTCCCACATGCCGGCGTCGGGCCGGTCGTACAGCAGCAAGGCCTGCTCGCCCACCGCCTCGAGCGCGTGGAACTCCACCAGCCCGGCGCGGCGCAGCAGCCGGTGGTCGTGGAAGGCCTGCGCCGCGCCGAGCACGATGTTGCCGTACACGTCGTGCTGGAAGTGTTCGTAGGCTTGGTTGCCCACGCGCACCGGGCCGCTGCCGCGGTAGCCCGGCAGGTGCTCGAGGATGTTTTCGGTGAGGCGCTCCTCCAGGCCGATGCCGTACAGCGGCTGCACATGGCCATCGCGCGAGCGCTGCACCACGTTGCTGAGCCAGCGCAGGTATTCCTCCATCGTGGCCACTTCCGACAGGCTGTTGAGCGCACGCACCACGAAGAAGGCGTCGCGCAGCCAGCAGTAGCGGTAGTCCCAGTTGCGCCCGCTCCCCATGGCCTCGGGGATGCTGGTGGTCATGGCGGCCACGATGGCGCCGGTGTCTTCGAACAGGCTCATCTTCAGCGTGATGGCGGCGCGGATCACCGCGTCTTGCCACTCCAGCGGCAGCGAGAGCGCGCGGCTCCAGTTGCGCCAGTAGTCGCCGGTCTGCTGCTCGAACAGGCTCACGGTTTCGGCCACGCCGCCGGCCAGCGTCTCGTCGGGCCCGAGGATGAAATGGATCGGCCGGTCGACGAGGAACGGCGTCTCGCTCAGCAGGTAGCTGAGCGGCACGTCGCTGGTCAGGCGCAGCGTCTGCTGGCTGCCGCTGAAGCGCACATGGTGGCTGCCCTGCGTCACCACCGGGGCTTCGCGGCCCCAGTCGAAGCGCGGGCGCAGGCGCACCGTGATGCGCGGTGCCCCGGCGATGGGCCGCACCCGCCGCACCAGCGTGAGCGGGCGGAACATGCGGTCGCGGTTGAAGAAGCGCGGCGCGAAGTCGGTCACCTCGACCGCGTGGCCGCGCGTGTCGTAAATCCGGGTGCGCAAGATGGCGGTGTTGGGCTCGTAGGACTGCTCGCTGTGCGAGAACGAATCGATCTCGATGCTCCACGCGCCGGCTTGGTCGCTCGGGTCGATGAGCGCGTTGAAGACCGGGTCGCCGTCGAAGCGCGGCAGACAGCACCACACGATGCGCGCGCGGGTGTCGACCATGGCGCTGTAGGCGCAGTTGCCGATCACGCCCAGGTTGAGTGTCTGGGCCGGGGTGGTGGCCGGCGGTGTGCTCGTGTCGGGGGTCGATGTCATGAGGACTCCAGGGTCTGGTCGGCGCAGGCCTGCAGCCAGGCGTGCAGGCGGGTGGGGGTGTCCAGGCGGTGCCGGGCCTGCGTGGGCCCGGGGCCGACCTTGATGCCGATCCCTCCGGCCGCCTGAACCACGGCAAAGCCGCTTTCGTCGGTGGTGTCGTCGCCGGCAAACAGTGGGCGGCGGCCGGCGAACGGGGGCTCGGCCATGAAGGCCTCGATCGCGCGGCCCTTGCTGGCTTCGGCGGGCTTCATCTCGATCACCATCTTGCCGTGCATCAGCACCATGCCGGGCGAGCGCAGCAGGGCAGCCTGCATCGCTTGCAGCGCGAGTGCTTCGCAGTCGGGTGCAAGGCGGTAGTGCAAGGCCACGGCCCCCGGCTTGGGCTCGACCAGCAGCCCTGCGTGCAAGGCTGCCAGGGCCTGCAATTCGGCGACCACCGGCCCCAGGTCGGCCGCAGGCAGGCGCGTCACGACTGCGCTGGCACTGCGGCGTTCGGCGCCGTGCAGGCCCGCAGCGGGCAGGCTCAGCGGAGCCAGGTAAGCGTCGAGCTGGGCGATCGGCCGGCCCGACACCACGGCCAGCGCACCGCCCAGACGGGTGTGCAGCGTGGCCAGCAGCTGCACCATGCCGGCGGGCAGGGCCACCGCGTCGGGGCGGGGTGCGATCTCAACCAACGTGCCGTCGAAGTCGACGAACAAGGCGCTGTTTTCGGTCAATCGTGTGGATTCGTTCCCCCGCATGAGGGCACGGTATCAAGAAACCACGGTCGTGGCCTGTAGGCCGACCTGCCATCAGGGTGTAGGGTGCGACGCCTTGCCAGGCGGCACCTGCTCGTGGGGGATGAGGTCCGCAGCCCCCTACAACGGGGGAGGTGTGATCCCTTCGTGGGCCGGGCTGCGTCTTTCCATGCAAGCCGTGTCGTTGTTGACGCGGCGAACCATGGAGACGATCAACATGAGCATCAAGGCCCAGCAGTTCCTCGAACACAAGCTGCGTGAAACCATTGCCGAGTGCGCCGTGCCGGCGCTTGCCGCCGCGCTGGTGCGCGATGCGGGCAACAGCATCGTGAGTGCCCAGCAGGGCATCCGCAAGGTGGGGGCCTCGGGTGCGGCCAACGCCATCCAGCCGCAAGACAAGTTCAACCTCGGCTCCATCAGCAAGGTGATCACCGGCACGCTGATGGCCAAGCTGATCCAGGAAGACGTGGGCAAGCTGCGCTGGACCACCAAGCTCGGCGACGTGTTCCCCGAGCTGTGGGTCTTCCCGACCGCGCGCGACGGCTACAAGAACGTGACCCTCGAGCAGATGCTCGCGCACACCGCCGGCTTCCCGTACACGCCCGTTCACGACGACGCGAACGACTGGATGAACTACACGCCGCTGCAGATGACCAAGTCGCGCCTGTTGCAGCGGCGCCGGCTGTACGTGCAGAACTCGATCATCGACGCGCCCGCCTACTGGCCGCCGACCAGCGGCTTCGAATACAGCGGCGGCGGCATCATCGCCGCGAGCATGGCCGAGAAGAAGACCGGCAAGACCTACGAAGACCTCGTCAAGCAGTACATCTACACGCCGCTGGGCATGACGCAATCCGGCTTTGGCGTGACGTCCAGCGGCGCGCTCACCGGGCCATGGCTGCACCGCTGGGACGGCGAAGAGCGCACCATCTCGGCCGACAACAACACCCACCTCGCCGCCTTCAACTGGGGCGCGCGTGCGCCAGTGGGCAGCGCCTGCTGCTCAGCCGCCGACATGGGCAAGTTCATGCGCGAGCACTTGAGGGCCGACCCGCAGGTCTTGTCGACCGCGGTGCGCAGCGACATGCAGACCCACGAGGTCTCGACCCACTCCGACTTCGTGCGCGGCGCGTGGGCCTCGTCCAACCCCGGTTCCGCCTCGGCCGAGATCTGGCACAACGGCGACAACGGCGTGGCCTATGCGCACATGTCGGTGCGGCCGTCGCAAGGCATCGGCTTTGCCGCCATGTCCAACCTCAGCTCGCAGATTTCGTCGGCTGCGGTGCACGAGATGCACGAGGTGATGGGCCAGATGCACGCGAACTGGAACACGCTCTTCGGTGCCGGCAGCCCCGATCTCGTGGAGTGTGTGCACCCCGTGCCGGCGCTCACCTACACCGGCTCCACGCTGTGGGCCTTCGGCCGCCGGCACGACGGCAGCGTGCGCCGCTTCAGATCCACCAACAACGGCGGGAGCTTCACCGCGATGGGCGACTTCGGCCCGGTGCGCATCAATTCGGGCCTGGGCGCGGCGGTGTCGGCCGACGGGCAGCGCCTCTTCGTCGCCGGCCGGGGCCTCGACAACAAGGCCTGGTTCGGCTGGTCCACCAACGGCGGCACCAGCTGGCAGGGCTGGGTGCCCATCCTCGCGGGGGTGTTCATCTCCGGCATCGCGATTGCGTGCAACGCGGCTGGCACCATCGTGCACGCGGTCGGCATCGGGCAGGACCGCCGCATGTGGCGCGCCCGCTCGACCAACGGCGGCCAGAGCTGGACCGGCTGGACGCCCATCGGCCAGGGCGTCTTCACCTCCGGCCCGGCGATCGCCTGCTCGACCGACGGCAAGGTGGTGCACGTGGTGGCCCGCGGCAACGACCTGCGCGCCTGGCGCAACGTCTCGCTCGACGCCGGCGTGAACTTTCAGCCGCACTGGGCGCCGGTCGGCCAGGGCGTGTTCGGCTCCGGCCTCGGCCTCGCGTGCAACGACAGCGGCAAGCGCGTGACGCTGATGGGCCGTGGCGTCGACAAGTCGATGTGGACCAACACCAGCACCAACTCCGGCAGCAGCTGGCAGGCGCACTGGAAGAAGGTCGACAGCGGCACCTTCACCTCGGCCCCGGTACTGGCCACGCGCGGCACCGGCATGCACCTGCATGCGTATGCCTACGGCGGCGACTTCCGCATCTGGGGCAACCGCTCCACCGACGGGGGCGTCACCTGGTCGGGCTGGGGGCAGAAGCACGCCGACTTCTTTCTCTGACACGGTTTCACGGGCTGCGCGGCGGCCCTTGACGCCGCGATCACTTTCCACCTCTTCTTCATGCACGGAGCACTCTCATGAGACCCAAACTTTTCCGCGTGGTGGCTCTCGCCACGGCACTCTCGCTGGCCTTCGCCACCTCGGCCCAGGCCGCGTCACCGGCCGCCAGCGCCTGCCCTGACTATTTCTTTCTGAGCGGCAACCTCGCGCTCAACCCCAACTTCGAAACCCCGTCACTTGGCGTGCCGGTCGGCACGGCCAAGTGCTGGCAGAACGGTGACCCCTCGCCGGTGAACTCGGCCGCGGCCAGTTGGCAGATGCACAGCAGCAATGCCGGCGCGACCGTGTGCTCCACCCTGGTGGCGGGCAGCGCGCCCGGCCCCGGCGGCAACTATCTGCTGGCCTTCAGGGCGGGCGGCAACGAAGGCGGCATCTACCAGAGCCATGCACTCGACCCGAAGAAGGCCTACATGTTCTCGGTGTGGGTGATGGTGCGCAGCGGGCAGGTGGCCATCCAGTCGCGCGGCATGACCGGCGGGCCGGTGGCCTGGACGTCGAAGGTCGGCGAATGGGAGCAGCTGCGCGTGTGCACCAATTCGCTGGCCAACACCGACATGCTGGTGGTCTACAACCAGGCGCCCAACGGCGGCATCTTTTATGTGGACCGTGCCGAGCTGCGCGAGATCCCGATCCGGGAGTGAGCCATGAGCGAGCTGTGTTCCGCGGGTGTGTGGCGGGCGGCCACCTGTGTGCTTGCTGCGGGGTGGGTGGTGGTGGCGTGTGGTGGGGGAGATGACGACGTGGCGGTGGGCGCTCCCGGCGTGGCCGTGGTGGGCGCGCAGCCGGCGGCTGTGCTGAGCACGGCCTCTGTTCACCCCGACGCACCCAACGAGCCGTGCCGGCCGTTGCCGCAGGCGGTGCCGGTTGCACGGCGCGACACCGCTCGCCTGGAGCGGGAGTTTGTTGAGGAGCTGCGCGGCGAGATGGCGGTGGGGGTGGGCCCCGGAGCGGGGGCGGTTGATGTGGTCGATCCCTTCGAGTCTCGGTGACGACGTCCGTCATTCCCGCGAAGGCGGGAATCCAGGATGGTCCTGTGTGTCGTGCCGCTTCGCGTTGAAGCTCTTGTTCACTGAGTGAGGCCGCGCCGGGAGTTCGGCCCGGCGGCCGACCTCCTTTCTTGTATCGACA
>NZ_JADMJX010000081.1 GCF_018780185.1 Rhizobacter sp. | reverse complement strand
TTGCGACAGGTACCCCGGAAGACGTGGCCGCCAATGCAGCGAGCTACACAGGGCGTTATCTGAAACCGCTGCTGCGCTGACAAGCCCAGGCCTGGCGCGAGGCTTGGCTCGCTGCAACGCAGCATTCTTCATGCGAACTAGCCTCTATTGGCAAGGCCCATGGCCTTGCACTACATTGCCGCAGCCCGGGCCCCCGGGCGTCACCCCTGCACGCCCCACACGACATGCCGCCTGCGCCCTTGCCTGCTGACGAATCACACCGGCTGGCCACACTGCACGCGGCAGGCATCCTCGACACCGCTCCCGAAGAGAGCTTCAACACGATTGCGCAATGCGCAGCGCAATTGACGGGCTGCGCCATCGCCGCCGTCAGCCTGGTCGATGCCGATCGCGAGTGGTTCAAGGCCGTCTACGGCTGGGACGACCTGCCGGTACGCGAGATCCCGCGCGCCATCTCGTTCTGCAACCACGCGCTGCTCGCCGACGGCATGTTCGAAGTGCCCGACGCCACCCGCGACCCGCGCTTTGCCAACAACCCTTTCGTCACCGGCATGCCGCACGTGCGCGCCTATGCCGGCGAGCCGTTGCGGGTGGACGGCGCCACCCTCGGTGCGCTGTGTGTGATCGACACCCGGCCGCGCAGCTTCACGGCCGAGCAGCGCGACAGCCTGCGCCGGCTGGCCCAGGTGGCCAGCGAGTTGCTGAGCACGCGGCTGCGCCAGCCCCCGGCCGAAGACGAGCGCACCCGCCTGCTCGACTTCGCCCGCGCCTCGGGCGACTGGATGTGGGAGACCGACGCCCAGCTGCGCTACACCTGGGTCTCGTCCACCTTCGAAGCGGTGACGGGTTTGCCGCCTGCGGACATGCGAGGCGAGGTGCTCGCCGACTCACCGCTGCTCGACAACCTGGGCACTCCGCTGGGTGGCGGGCGCAGCCTGCACGTGCTGCTGCAGCGACACCAGCCGATCACCCGCGTCATCACCGACAAGCTCACGCCACGCGGCACGCTGCAGGTGTCGCGCAGCGCGGTGCCGGTGTTCGACGCCCAAGGCCGCTTCTGCGGCTACCGCGGCACCGCGCGCGACGTGTCGGCGCACATCGCCGCCGAGCGCCGCACCCATGCGCAGGCCGAGCTGCTGCGCAAGCTCTCGTCGCAGATCCCGGGGGTGATCTTCCAGCTGTGGCTGCAGCCCGACGGCAGCACCAGCTACACCTATGCGAGCGACGCCTCGCGTGAGCTCTTCGGCGTCGAGCCGCCGCGCAACGACGATGGAGGCGACAAGGGCTCGGTGTGCCGCATGCTGCACCCCGACGACGCCCCCAGCCTCATGCCCAGCCTGGTCGCTGCCTCGCGCACGCTGACCCCGTGGCAGCGCGAGTTCCGCATCGTGCGCGACGGCGTGGTGCGCTGGATCGAAACCCGCACCGTGCCCGAGCGTCACCCGGCCGGCGGCACGCTGTGGCACGGCTTTTCGTCCGACGTGACTGCACGCAAGGAGATCGAGCTCGCGCTGCGCAGCAGCGAAGAGCGCTGGAGCCTGGCCGCCGAAGCCGCCGGCATCGGCATCGCCGAACTCGACCTCGAGCGCGGGCTGATGAACTTCGACGCCCGCGCCTGCGCCAACCACGGGCTCAAGTTCCCGCAGTCGCACTACGCCTTGACCGACTGGGTCGCTGCCATCCACCCCGACGACCGCTACGGGGTGCAGGCCCGGCTGGAGCAGGCGCTGGCCACCGGCGGCATGCTCGAAGCCCGCTACCGATTGCAGCGCCCCGACAGCAGCGAAGTTGCCACGCTCGAGATCTTTGCGCGCTGCACGCTCGGCAGCGGCCAGCGCGTGACCGGCATGGTCGGCACCTGCCGCGACGTCACCCAACAGGCCGCGCATGAACAGCTGCGCAGCGACAAGGAAGCCGCCGAACGCGCCAGCCGCGCCAAGAGCGAGTTCCTCTCGCGGGTGAGCCACGAGCTGCGCACGCCGCTCAACGGCATCCTGGGGTTTGCGCAGCTGATGGCCATCGACCGCGTGCACCCGCTGGCTGCCGACCAGGCACGCCGGCTCGACAGCGTGCTGCGCGCCGGGCGCCACCTGCTGGAGCTGATCAACGACATGCTCAACCTCGCGCGCATCGAGCAGGAAGACTTCTCGCTGCAGCGCTCGCCGGTCAACCTGGCGGCCACACTGCAGACCTGCTTCTCGCTGATCCAGCCGCTGGCCGACAGCGCCGGTGTGCGCCTGGCCGCACCGCCCAAACGCGCGCACTGGGCCCAGGCCGACGCCCGCGCGGTGGAGCAGGTGCTGCTCAACCTGCTGTCCAACGCCATCAAGTACAACCGCCCGGCCGGCTCGGTGCGGGTGGTCTTGTCGCGCAGCGGCGAGCATGTGCAGGTGGCGGTGAGCGACGATGGCGAGGGCTTGAGCGAGGCCCAGCAGTCGCGCCTGTTCCAACCCTTCAACCGCCTGGGTGCAGAACAGCGGCGGGTCGAAGGCACGGGCCTCGGGCTGGTGATCGCACGCGAGCTGGCAGCGTCGATGCAAGGCGAGTTGCAGGTGCACAGCGAGCCCGGACACGGCTCGACCTTCACGCTGCGCCTGCCCGCCGGCGTGGCGCCCAGCGGGCGGCGGCACACCGACCAGGTCGAAGCGGCAGACGTCTCGCAGTCACCTGCGGCGCAGCGGCAGGTGCTCTACATCGAAGACGAACCGCTCAACGTGCTGCTGATGCAAGAGGTGTTCAAGGCCCGCCCGCAATGGGCGCTGCAGGTGGCCACCGACGGCGGCAGCGGCCTCGACGCCGCCCGTGCCCAGCGCTACGACCTGCTGCTGATCGACATGAACCTGCCCGACATGAACGGGCTGGAGCTGATCCGCACGCTGCGCGCCGACCCGCGCACGTCGGGGCTGCAGTGCATTGCGCTCAGTGCCGACGCGATGCAGAGCCAGATCGACGCGGCGCTGGCCGCGGGCTTCGACGGCTACTGGACCAAGCCGATCAACGTGGCGCACATCCTCGACGGCCTCGGGCAGGCTCTGGCAAGCTGAGGCACGCCCGTCATTCCCGCGCAGGCGGGAATCCAGCAATGCAGGCATGCCTCGGAGGCCGATATGGCGGCACCACGCGACGATCCTGGATTCCCGCCTGCGCGGGAATGACGGAGGCCCAAATGAAAAAAGCCGGTGCGCTAGCACCGGCTTCCTCAATCGACGTAGACCGCGATTTACTTCAGGTGACCGTTGATCAGCTTGGTCATCTCGAACATCGAGACCTGGGCCTTCTTGAAGATTTCCTTCAACTTGGCGTCGGCATTGATCATCGTGCGCTTCGCCTTGTCTTGCAGGTCATTCTTCTTGATGTACTCCCACACCTTCTTGGTCACTTCCGTGCGCGGCACCGGGGTGGCGCCAATGATGGCGGCCAGGTGTGCGCTCGGGGTCATGGCCTTCATGAAGGCGGCGTTGGGGGTGCGCTTCTTGGCCGGAGCCTTCTTCGCTGCCACCTTCTTTGCAGGAGCCGCCTTCTTGGCCGGAGCGGCCTTCTTCGCGGGAGCAGCTTTCTTTGCCGCTACTTTCTTGGCCGGGGCGGCCTTCTTGGCCGGGGCCTTCTTTGCCGCGGGTTTCGCAGCCTTCTTCGCAGTTGCCATTTTGAATTTCTCCATCACAAAGTTGTTGATGTGCCCGTGTTGGGTGAGAGCCGCATGAGCTCTCTGTTCTCCATGGACCACGTGCGGAGCGAATACTACTGCGAGAGTGCTGCATTGAGAAGCAGTTTTCATAGGTAAATCGCGCATTCATGCCCGGTGACGCGCGCTTTTGTCGCTGCGAGGCGTCACTCTGTGTGTGCCTCGTGCAGCGAACTGCAGTCGGCGTGCATGCGCGCAAGGCCCCTCGTCAGCCGCTCTCGATGTGCGCAGGAGGCCGCGCGAACACCGCCTGCGAGGCGTCGCCGAGGGTCGCGCAGCCGCACAAGGCCATGGCGATTTCGAGCTCGTCGCGCAGCAGGCGCAGCATGTGCGCGACGCCGAGCGCCCCCGCCACCGCGAGCGCGTGCACCTGCGGGCGGCCGATCAGCACGGCGCGCGCACCCAGCGCCACGGCCTTGAGCACATCGGTGCCGCGGCGGATGCCACCATCGACGAGCAGCGGCACCGCGCCACCGGTCTTCTGCGCGATGCGCGGCAGCGCCCAGGCGGTGGGCAGCGCGGTGTCGAGCGTGCGCCCGCCATGGTTGGAGACGATGAGGCCGGCCACGCCGAGCGCCACCGCCTGGGCCACGTCGTCTTCATGCAGCACCCCCTTGAGCAGCACCGGCAGACGCGTCTGCGCGAGCAGCCACTCGACGTCGCTCCAGCGCGCGGCGTGCTGCAGCAGGCCGTCGAAGAGCGCGCTCTGGCCGACTTCGAGAGCACGCTCAGGTGCGGGCGGCAAACCTGAAAGATTGACCGAGGTCAAACCGGGCGGCAGGCGAAAGCCGACACGCCGCTCGCGATCGCGCGCGCCGCTGACCGGTGCGTCGACGGTCAGCACGATCGCCTCGAAGCCCGCATCTTCGGCGCGCCGCACCAGCTCGCGCGTGAAGCCGCGGTCGTGCTGCAGGTAGAGCTGCAGCCACAGCGGGCCGCGTTGCGCATCGCCTTGCACCGCGCGGGCCACGTCTTCGAGCCGCACGCTGGCCTGCGTGCTCAGCACCAGGCCGGCGCCTTGTGCGGCGGCCGCGAAGGCGCTGGCCAGCTCGCCGTCGGGGTGGGCCAAACGCTGGTGAGCCACCGGCGCGAGCAGCAGCGGGTGGGCGAGCGTGCGGCCGAGCAGTTCGACGCGGGTGTGGCCGCCGGCCAGGTCGCGCAGCACACGCGGGCACAGGCGCAGCGTGTCCCAGGCTTCGCGGTTGGCGCGCACGGTGGTCTCGTCGGCCGCTCCACCGCTGAAATAGGCCCAGGCGTTGGCGTCGAGGCGCTGCTGAGCATGGGCTTCGTAGTCGGCCAGGCAGACCACGTCGGGCGGGATCGATCCCAGGGCCGCTGCGCTCATGTGTCGGCCCACATGCGCAGCAGGTTGTGGTACGTGCCGGTGAGGCCGATCACCGCCGGGTCGGCCTCGCCAAAACGGTTGCGCAGGCTCATCAGGTGCTGGTCCATGTCGAACAGCAGACGGCGTTGTTCGTCGCTGCGCACCATGCTCTCGATCCAGAAGAAGCTGGCAACGCGGTAGCCGCGCGTGACCGGCTCGACACGGTGCACGCTGGTGCCGGGGTAGAGCACCATGTCACCGGCCGGCAGCTTGACGCGCTGGGTGCCGTAGGTGTCGGCGATCACCAGGTCTCCGCCGTCGTAGTCTCCGGGGTCGGCCAGGAACAGCGTGCAGCTCACGTCGCTGCGCACCCGCTCGCCTTGTGCACCGGGGATGTAGCGGATGGCGTTGTCGACATGGTCGCCAAAGGCGTTGGCCACGCCGCCGTAGCGGTTGAAGAGCGGCGGGTACACCCTCTTGGGCAGGGCCGCCGAGAAGAACACGGCGTGGCGATTGAGGCCGCGCAGCACGATCTCTTGCAACGCGCGCGTGTCGGCGCCGTCTTGCGGGAGTTGCTGGTTGTTCTTGGCCAACGCCGACTGCACCCCGGTCGTGACGCGGCCGTCCACCCAGGACGCACGCGCCAGGATTTCGCGGGCTTGGCGCAGCTCGTCGGCGTTCAGGACTTGTTGGATGTGTTG
>NZ_JADMJX010000408.1 GCF_018780185.1 Rhizobacter sp. | reverse complement strand
CAGAAAGACCTGGCGCTCTACCTCGGCATCACACCGGTGGCGCTGTCGCGCATCCGCGGGCGCATGGCGAGGTCGGGGTAACCAGAGAGGGTGATGAGGGCCTCCCTAGAATGCGCCGATGGATCTCTTTTCCCCCGAGCGCGCTGATGAACCCCAAGGCGCAGCCACTGCTGACCGCCTGCTGCACAACCTGAACCCGGAACAACTGGCCGCTGTCACGCTGCCAGCCAAGCCAGCGCTCATTCTTGCGGGGGCCGGCTCGGGCAAAACGCGCGTGCTCACCACGCGCATCGCCTGGCTGATCCAGAACGGCCAGCTCACGCCCGGCGGTGTGATGGCGGTCACCTTCACCAACAAGGCAGCGAAAGAAATGCTCACGCGCCTGGGTGCGATGCTGCCCATCCCGGTGCGGGGCATGTGGGTCGGCACCTTCCACGGGCTGTGCAACCGCTTCCTGCGGGCGCACTGGAAGCTGGCCAATCTGCCGCAGGGCTTTCAGATCCTGGACTCTTCAGATCAGCTCTCGGCGGTCAAGCGCGTCATCAAGGCGATGAACCTGGATGAAGAGCGCTACGTGCCCAAGCAGGTGACCTGGTTCATCGCTGGCAGCAAGGACGACGGCCTGCGCCCGAAAGACGTGGATGTGCGCGACGAACAGTCGCGCGTGATGGTGCAGGTGTATCAGGCCTACGAAGAGCAGTGCCAGCGCGAAGGCGTGGTCGACTTCGCCGAGCTGATGCTGCGCACCTACGAGCTGATGCGCGACAACCAGGCGCTGCGCGAGCACTACCAGCGGCGCTTTCGCCACATCCTGGTCGACGAGTTTCAAGACACCAACAAGCTGCAGTACGCCTGGCTGAAGATGTTCGCGGGCCCGCAGACGGCTGTCTTTGCGGTGGGCGACGACGACCAGAGCATCTACGCCTTCCGCGGCGCGCAGGTCGGCAACATGACGGCCTTCGAGCGCGAGTTCCATGTCGAGCAGGTGATCAAGCTGGAGCGCAACTACCGCTCGTTCGGCAACATCCTCGACGCGGCCAACGAGCTGATCGCGCACAACACCGACCGCCTGGGCAAGAACCTGCGCACCGAGGCCGGCCCGGGTGAACCGGTGCGGGTGTTCGAGGCGACCAGCGACTTCTCCGAAGCGCAGTGGTTCGTCGACGAAGCCCGGCAACTGCACCGCGACGGCATCGCCCGCAGCAACATTGCGCTGCTCTACCGCAGCAACGCACAGAGCCGCGTGATCGAGAGCGCGCTCTTCAATGCCGGCATGCCTTACAAGGTGTATGGCGGATTGCGCTTCTTCGAGCGCGCCGAGGTGAAGCATGCGCTTTCGTACCTGCGCCTGATCGAAAACGCCAGCGACGACACCAGCTTCCTGCGGGTGGTCAATTTCCCGACGCGCGGCATCGGCGCACGCACCATCGAACAACTGCAAGACGTGGCGCGCCAGAGCGGGCGCAGCCTGTACCAGAGCGTGGGTGCGGTCACCGGCAAGGGCGGCAACAACCTGCAGGCCTTCGTGGCGCTGATCGACGCGATGCGCGAGGCCACCCATGGCCTCAACCTGCGCGAGATCATCGAGCACATGCTGCAGGCCTCGGGCCTGGTCGACTTCTACAAGACCGACAAGGAAGGCAAGGACCGGCTGGAGAACCTGGAAGAACTGGTCAACGCCGCCGAGGCCTTCGTCACGCAAGAAGGTTTTGGCAAGGACGCGGTGGCGCTGCCGGTCGATGAACATGGCGGCTTCTCTTCCGTTCGGGCTGAGCCTGTCGAAGCCCTGTCCGACCCGGGCAACGGCCCTTCGACAGGCTCAGGGCGAACGGATTTCACACCCAACGCCGAGACTGGCGAGATCATGTCGCCACTGGCCGCCTTCCTGACGCACGCCTCGCTCGAAGCCGGCGACAACCAGGCGCAGGCCGGGCAAGACGCCATCCAGCTGATGACGGTGCACTCGGCCAAGGGGCTGGAGTTCGACGCGGTGTTCATCACTGGGCTCGAAGAGGGTTTGTTCCCGCACGAGAACAGCGTGTCAGACATCAACGGCCTGGAAGAAGAGCGCCGCCTGATGTACGTGGCGATCACCCGCGCGCGCAAGCGCCTGTACCTGAGCTTCAGCCAGACGCGCATGCTGCATGGCCAGACGCGCTACAACCTGAAGAGCCGCTTCTTCGACGAGCTGCCCGAATCAGCGCTGCGCTGGATCACGCCGCGCAACCAGGGCTTCGGCTCGGGGTTTGCGCGCGAGTACCAATCGGCCTGGGCCAAGGGCTCGGGTCTGGGCTCCATCGTTGGTGCCGGCGACGTGGCGCGTGCCGCGCCGATGAACGCCGGCCCCGTCACCAAGAGCAGCCACGGGCTGCGCTCGGGCCAGAGTGTGTTTCATACCAAGTTCGGCGAGGGCGTGATCGTCACGCTCGAAGGCACGGGCGAAGATGCCCGCGCGCAAGTCAACTTCGGCCGCCACGGCATGAAGTGGCTGGCCTTGAGCGTGGCCAAGCTGACGCCGATCGAGTGAGCGCGCGGCGCTTCAGCGCATGCGCGCGTGAACAAGGTGGGCCGCGCTGTTTGATTCCAGGCCGTTGATGCCGTCAGCGTCGTAGCGCGCGACCATCTCGTTCCCGTTCAGATCTTCCAGCAGTTGGATGCCGATGCTCTGCAGCTGCGCACGCAAGCCTGCTGGGTTGAAACCCGAGAGAAAGGCCTCGCCCACTGAGGCTACACGCTGGCGCAGCTCGGTGAAGGCGCCGGTGGCGGCATGGCCCGATGAGAACACCGCCTCGTCCACATAGGTGAACACCAGTTCACTGCCTGGCGCCGCACAAGCGGTGATGGCGCGCAGGGCGGCCAGGTTGGCCTCTCGTGAGAGGTACATGGTGACACCCAGCCAGGAAAAGAATGTTGGCCGCCCGGGCTGGAACGGTGAATGCGCCAGTGCCGCGCCGAGGTCTTCGCGTGAAAGGTCGGCGGCAACGTAATGCAGCTCGGTCGATTCGGCCACACCGCAGGCTTGCAAACGCTGGCGCTTAAGGCCCAGGGTGGCCGGATGGTCGACTTCGTAGACGGTCAACGCGCGGGCATTGGCGGGCCGGCGGTGGGCGAAGCTGTCTAAGCCGGCGCCGATGATCACGTACTGGTCGACGCCTCGCGCCAGCGCCGCCGCCAGGGCGTCTTCGGTGTAGCGCGTGCGGACGATCACGTCGGCATACGCGGCGTTTGCACGCAGTGCCAGCTCGGGCATGGCCTGGCGCACAGCCTCGGGCACGAGTCGATCGCCCCAAACGTCGTCGATCAGCGGGGCGGGGGCGGTGCGCGAATGCACGGCACGCATCAGCGAGGTGGCGAGGGCGGTGCGGCTTGCGTCGAAGGAGGTCATGGCGTGTCTGCTGCTGTGGGTGAGGCGGCAGTGTCTGGTGGTGAGATGTTTCTGTACAGTGCATTGTTCCGACGGTATATATGCACCATATGAAATCACTGGACCTGAACCTGCTGGCCGCGCTCGATGCCTTGCTGAGCACCGGCAGCGTCAGCGCGGCAGCACAGCGCATGCACCTGAGCCCGCCGGCGATGAGCCACGCTCTGGCGCGAATCCGCGAAGCGCTGGGTGATCCCATCCTCGTGCGTGCAGGTCGCAAGCTGATGCCCACACCGCGTGCCGTAGAGCTGCGCGAGCCGGTGCGCCGACTCATCGGGGACGCTCGTGAGTTGATGCAACCGGGTGGTGCCTCGCAGCTCGCTCGCATGCGACGTGAGTTCGTGTTGCGGGCGCCTGAAGGGGCCGGCATCGTCTATGGCGCGGACTTGCTGGCCCTGCTGCAAAAAGCCGTGCCACTGGCTACGCTGCGCTTCATCCCCGAGAGCGACAGCGACGCGATGGCCTTGCGCGATGGCCGCATCGACCTTGACATCGGCACCATGCACGACCGCGGTCCCGAGATCCAGACCTCGCTGTTGTATGAGCAGCAACTCGTGGGTGTGGCCCGTGCCGGCCATCCGTTGCTGGCAGCGCGCATCACCCCCAAGCGCTTTGCCGCCGAGCCGCACGTGGCCATCACCCGGCGCACCAGAGCCCTGGAGCCGCTCGACAGCCTGCTGGCCGATGCGGGAGTGGCTCGGCGCGTGGTGCTGAGCGTGCCCAGCGCTTATGGCGCCCTGATGGCTGCTGCTCGATCAGACATGGTGGCGTGTGTGCCCGACCACATGGTGCGCACTGTGGCGGCCGCCTTGGGCCTGAAAAGCTTCAAGCTGCCGGTGGCAGTGCCCGCCGAGCAGGTGGTGCAGGCCTGGCACCCGCGGCTCGATGCCGATACCGCCCACCGCTGCCTGCGCGAGTGCGTGGCAACCCTGCCGACAAGCGTGTCCCACGGGCCGCTTCGCCAGCGCGCACACAAGGCGCTGCTGGCGGGGTGAGCCTCAGCGCAACAGTCTGCCGCCGGTGCCGATCACCGTCACTTCAACGAAACGCGAACCCACGCGGTTGCCGTCGCCGAAGTTGACCTTGAAGCCGCCGGTGTCGAAGTTGCGCATGTCGGCCAACTGGGCCAGCACCTTTTCGCGCGACGGGTCGGCGCGGGCGCGCTTCACCGCCTCGACCAGCACCTTGGCGGCGATGAAGCCTTCCATGCTGGCGTAGGAGATGGTCTTGGTGGGGGCGTGCTGCTTCATCGCCGCGTGGAACTCGCGCACCACCGGCACCGGCGAGCTCATGTTGTAGGGGAAGGGCATCACCTGTGCGATGCCGACGCCGCGCGCCAGGTCTTCGCCGGTGTTCTTCAACAGCTCCTTGAAGTTGACCACCGAGATGCTGAACAAACGCGCCCGGTTGCCCGACTCGCGCAGCTTCTTGATGAGGGCCGACGAGGCCTTGTTCACGGCCACCATGATCACCGCATCGGGGTTGCCGGCCATGATGCCGGCGGCGGCGGTTTCGATGTCTTCAGGCTTTGTGCGGTCGTAGTTGCCGGTGGCCACGGCCTTCAGGTTGAGCTTGGTGAGGGCCGCTTCGGCACCGGCCAGGCCGCTCTTGCCGAAGCCGTCGTTCTGGTAGAACACCGCGAACTTGCGCAGGCCGAGCGTGTGCAGGTGTTCGACCATCTTGGCCGTCTCGTCGGTGTAGCTGGCGCGCAGGTGAAAGAGGTAGGGGTTGACTGGCGTGCGCAGGTCTTCGGCGCCGGTGTAGGGCGCGAGCAGGGCAATCTTGTTGTCGCTCAGGATGTTGTTCTTGTTGAGCGCCAGGATGTTGGCCGTGCCGACGTAGCCGAACAAGGCCACGGGGTTGTCTTTTTCCAGGATCTCCTTGGTGTGCGCGACCGTGGCCTCGGGCTTGTAGGCGTCGTCTTTCTGCACCACGCGGATCTTGCGGCCGTAGATGCCGCCCTTGGCGTTGACGGTCGCGAAGTAGGCCGCCGCGCCCGACGAGTATTCGTCGCCGGTGCCGGCGATCACCCCGGTGAGGGGCACCACCTGGCCGATGACCACATCGCTCGCGGCGAGCGCGGGGCCGGCTGACAGGGCCAGCGTGGCTGCGGCAAGCAGGGAGGCACAGGAGGAACGGGCAAACCGGTATCCACGACGCATGGCAAGGCTCCTAGTTGGTGCGGCGCAGTCTAGGCGCGCTTGTGCGCTTGTCGCACTAGGCTCATGCGTTCATGTGTGAAGCTGTGCACATAAACCAACGGTTTGCGCACAGCCACCGCCTGCTTCCCAGCAGGCGGTG
>NZ_JADMJX010000211.1 GCF_018780185.1 Rhizobacter sp. | reverse complement strand
GGTCGACCCGGCTGGGCGTGACCGTGATCGCTCCGCCCAGGCCGAACACCTTGCCAGGCACCGGGCCCACCGTGGGGAAGCGGATGGTCACGCCTTCGGGCAGCTGGTTGCTCATCATCAGCGCGATCGTCTCGGGCTTGAGCAGGGTTCTGCCGCCGGGCAGCAGGCTGCGCAGCAGCGCCACCATGTCGGGCAGCGTGGTGACCAAGCCGCCGCCGCCGGAGAGGCTGGGCACGGGCACGGTGAAGGCACCGGGATAGGGCCAGTCGGCCGCGCGTTTCAGGCCGGGCGCCATCGGGCTGTTGGGGGTCTCGCCGGCGTACATGGCGGCCAGTCGGGGCATGTCTTTGCCAGGCACGAAGAAGTGGGTGTCGACCATCTCCAGCGGGCCGAGGATGCGCGAGCGAAGAAACGCGTCGAAGCGCTGGCCGCTCACCACCTCGACCAGCCGCGCGAGCACGTCGCTCGCGACCGAATACTCCCATCGTGTGCCGGGTTGGCTGGCCAGGGGCAAGGGGGCCAGGGCTTGCATCATCTGCTCCAGCGTGTTCAGCGGCGACAGCACCTTGTGCTCGGTGTAGGCCGTGAAATGCAGCGTGCCGGGGTCGAGCAAGCCGTAACTCAGGCCGGAGCTGTGGCTCATCAACTGGCGGATGGTGATGGCGCTTCGGGCCGGCTCGGTGTCATCGATTCGTGTGGCACCGGGGCGCAGCACCTGGCGCTTGGCGAGGGCCGGGATGAAACGCTCGATCGGGTCGTCGAGCTGGAAGTGCCCTTCTTCCAGCAGCAGCAAGGCGGCGAGCGTGGTCACCAGCTTGGTGTTGGAGAAGGCGCGGAAGAGGGTGTCCTCACGCATCGGCGTGCCGGCTTCCTTGTCGGCGTGGCCGACGCAGTGCACGTCTAGCAGATCGCGCCCCGACAGCACGGCGCACGACACACCGGCCAGAATGTTGTTGTCGATATATCGGCGCATGGCGGCGTGCACCGCGCTGAAATCGTGGGCCTTTGAGCCCTTTTTCAAAGTGGTCATCCCTCTCTCCCGTTGATTGATATATGAGAACGACCGCAGCATAGACCGATTCAGGCCTTGGCTACACTGACTGTTCTACTCGGCGAAGCATCATGACCGGACTCAACGCGCAAACCCCCCAGCCGACGGCGATCACCGTGCACCAGCAATCGCGGGTGCTGGAGGTCGGGTTTTCGGATGGGCGCCAGTTCCGCATCCCCTTCGAGCTGATGCGCGTGTATTCACCCTCGGCCGAAGTCAAAGGCCACGGCCCGGGCCAAGAGGTGCTGCAAACCGGCAAGCGCCTGGTCGAGGTGGTCACGCTGGAGCCGGTGGGCAACTACGCGGTGCAGCCCACGTTCTCCGACGGCCACAACACCGGCATTTTTTCCTGGGACTACCTCTACTTCCTGGGCTCGCAAGAGGCCGAGTTGTGGAAGCAATACGAAACCCGCCTGCAGCAGGCCGGCGCAAGCCGCGACCAGCCCATGCCCGCGCCCGCGGCCTCCGCCTGCGGGCACCACCATTGAACACAAGGTTGCACAGACCATGAGCGGCACCCATTTCGGTTTCCAGACCGTCGACGAAGCAGAAAAAGCCAAGCGTGTGCGCGGCGTGTTCGACTCGGTCGCCTCGCGCTACGACGTGATGAACGACCTTATGTCGATGGGCCTGCACCGCGCCTGGAAGGCCTACACGGTTGCCGTGGCCGCGCTGCGCGAAGGCGACAAGGTGCTCGACATCGCCGGGGGCACCGGCGACCTCGCGCGAGCCTTTGCGAAGAAGGTCGGCCCGCGTGGCACCGTGGTGCATACCGACATCAACGAGGCCATGCTGCGCCAGGGCCGCGAGCGTCTGCTCGATGAAGGGCTGGCGCTGCCGACCTCGATCTGCGATGCCGAGTCACTGCCGTTTGCGACCGGCAGCTTCGACCTGGTGAGCGTGGCCTTCGGCCTGCGCAACATGACCCACAAGGACAAGGCCCTGGCCGAGATGTGCCGTGTGTTGCGCCCCGGCGGCCGCTTGCTGGTGCTGGAGTTCTCGAAGGTCGCCGCGCCGCTGGAAAAAGCCTACGACTGGTACTCGTTCAAGGTGTTGCCGCGCATCGGCCAACTGGTGGCCGGCGACGCCGACAGCTACCGCTACCTGGCCGAATCGATCCGCATGCACCCAGGCCAGCAAGAGCTCAAGGCGATGATGAAAACGGCCGGCTTCGGCCATGTGGATGTGCACAACCTCAGCGCCGGGGTGGTGGCGCTGCACGTGGGCATCAAGTGCTAGGCAACTGAGTAGGTGCCGCGGCCGATGCCCTGGTACTCGAAGCCCAGTTCCTTCATCAGCGTCGGCTCGTAGAGGTTGCGCCCGTCGAACACGATGGGCTGCTTGAGCAGGCTCTTGATCTGCTCGAAGTCGGGGCTCTTGAACTCGCGCCATTCGGTGAGGATCAACAGGGCATCGGCGCCTTGCAGCGTGCTCGCCACGTTGTCGACGATGGTCAGTGCCTCGACGTGATCCAGCACGCGGTGAGCTTCTTCGGCGGCCACCGGGTCATAGGCCACGATGGTGGCGCCGAGGCTGGCCAGCTTTTCGATCACCTCGCGGCTGGGTGCGTCGCGCATGTCGTCGGTGTTGGGCTTGAAGGCCAGACCCCACATCGCGAAGCGGCGGCCGCGCAGGTCGGCGCCGAAACGGGCCACCACCTTGTCGACCAGCACCGTTTTTTGCCGCGCATTGGCGCGGTCGACGGCGTTGAGCACCATCAGGTCGATGCCGTATTCCTTGCCGGTGCGCATCAGCGCGTTGACGTCTTTCGGGAAGCATGAACCGCCATAGCCGGTGCCGGCGTAGAGGAACTGATAGCCGATGCGCGGGTCGCTGCCGATGCCCTTGCGCACGAGTTCGATGTCGGCGCCGACCTTCTCGGCCAACAGCGCCAGCTCGTTCATGAAGCTGATGCGTGTGGCGAGCATGGAGTTGGCGGCGTACTTGGTGAACTCGGCGCTGCGCACGTCCATCACCAACAGGCGCTCGTTGCTGCGGATGTAGGGCGCGTAGAGCGCTCGCATCAGCAGCACCGAGCGTTCGTCGTCGGCCCCGACGACGATGCGATCGGGCCGCATGAAGTCTTCGACCGCCGCACCTTCCTTCAGGAACTCGGGGTTGGACACCACGGCGAAATCGACCGTCTTGCCACGTTTGGCGAGCTCGTCGGCGATGACCGCCTTGACCTTGTCGGCTGTGCCCACGGGCACCGTGCTCTTGTCGATCACGACCTTGTAGTCGGTCATGTAGCGGCCGATGCTGCGCGCTGCGGCCAGCACGTATTGCAGGTCGGCCGAGCCGTCTTCATCGGGCGGTGTGCCCACGCCGATGAACTGCATGGTGCCGTGGTTGACGGCGCGTTCGACATCGGTGGTGAACTGCAACCGACCACCTGCAACGTTGCGCTGCACGATCTCTTTCAGCCCTGGCTCGTAGATCGGGATGCCACCGTCGTTGAGCACCTGGATCTTCTTCGCATCCAGGTCCAGGCAGACCACGTGGTTGCCCATCTCGGCCAAGCATGCGCCTGTGACCAGGCCCACATAGCCTGTACCGATGATCGTTACCTTCATTCTTCGTTCTCCGTGAAATTTGTCGCTGGCTGCGCGCCGGCTTGCAGGCCGTGCGCATTCATCGTTGAGGGGGTCGGCATTCTCGAACTACCGTGATCGCGGGGTTCGCTGGCCGATACCCGATGTCTACAATTCAAGCGCGTCGAGAGACGCAAGAGCCGCGAGTGATGCTGGATGTTGCCAGCAAGCGCCTACAGCGCCTCCCCCTTGGACAGAGGGTTTCTCGCGCCAGACTCTTTGCTGGCGAGGCAAATGCCTCGTTCCGTGCCCTTGACGCGACAGTGGGCCGATCAACCTGAAAGCCGACATGCCTGTGAAGCCGAACCGATACCTGTTGATTTCGCCTTGCCGCAACGAAGCCGACTTCATGCGCCAGACGCTCGACACCGTGATCGGCCAGTCGCTTCGGCCAACAAAGTGGGTGATTGTCGACGATGGGTCGACCGATGAGACCCCGGCGATCTTGGCCGAATACGCCAGGCAACACGACTGGATCGAGATCGTGACCCGCGCCGACCGCGGCCATCGTGCGGTAGGCCCTGGCGTCATTGATGCGTTTTATTCGGGCTACGCGACCATCAACCCCGACGATTTTGACTACCTCTGCAAGCTTGATCTCGACCTGCGCCTGCCCCCTCGCTACTTCGAGATCCTGATCGAACGCATGGCGGCCAACCCGCGCATCGGCACCTGCAGCGGCAAGGCCTACCTGGAGCGCGATGGTGAGCTCATCAGTGAACGTCATGGCGACGAAAACTCCTTGGGCATGACCAAGTTCTACAGAGTCAGCTGCTTCAAGGAAATTGGCGGCTTCGTGCGCGAGGTCGGATGGGACGGCATCGACGGCCACAAATGCCGCATGAAAGGTTGGACAGCGATCAGCTGGGACGAGCCCGCCTTGCGTTTCGTGCACCTGCGGGTGATGGGCGCCAGCCACAAGGGCATCTACACCGGCCGCTTTCGCCAGGGATACGGGCAGTACTACATGGGCACGGGTTTCTGGTTCCTGGCGGCCAGCGTGTTGTCGCGGTTGAATCAAAAGCCCTATGTTTTTGGGCAACTGAGCGTGCTATGGGGCTGGATCTGGAGTGCTTTGCAGGGCAAGCCCCGGTACCACGACCCCGAGTTCAGGCAGTTTCTCCGGGGTTACCAACGGCGAGCCCTGCTGGTCGGTAAAAAGCGTGCGACCGAGGAGTGCTCGAAAAACGCAACGCCCGGCACGCCGATGGCGCCCTAGAGTCGTCTCGGGGCGTACCTCGAATCACCCGCGCCGGTCCCCTCGGCGTGCGGGTTAGTCCCTTAAGTTTGCTTACGACTTGCGACAATTGCGCCGCTTTCGCGCCAGCGTCTGCCCAGAAAATGTCGGCCAACCCACCGAGGGAGCTGCCGGTTAGTAGGCGTCACGACATTTCTGGTCATGAAGTGAGCCAATACCAGCCGGCACGCAACCTGCACCATCGGTGAACCGAGACGGCTGCGACGAGCAAATCACCATGACTGCACGCAATACACGAGTGACGATGACCAAGCTGTGGTTCTCGGTGGGCGCACTTGCCCTGCTGGGAGGTTGCGGCGCCGGTGGGCCCGACTCGGAGCAAGCCTCCAACATCCCGCCTGTCGCAGGTCAACCCGCTCCGGCTCCCGTGCCCAATCCACCGGCCCCAAGCCCGTCGCCCAGCCCAGCACCGGCTCCTGGCCCTGCTCCGGCACCGGGTGTGACGGCGACCTACTACTTCTCTGATTGCCAAGCCGGCGCCGCAGCCGGTTGCCAGCAAGGCAACAATGCCAACCCCGGCACCCAGTCGGCACCGAAGCAGACCCTGGCGGGCATCAACGTCGACACCTTGGGTGTTGGCTCGCGTCTGCTGTTTGCCCGGGGTGGCGCTTGGTCGAACTTCACCCTCTCTTTGGAAAACCCCCATGCGACGCCGGCCAACCCGCTGGTGATCGATGCGTACGGCAGTGGCGCCTCGCCGCTGTTCAGAACCGCCAGTGCCAACACCTTCCAGCTCGGTGGCCGTTGGGGCAATACCTCCAATGACGGTGGCTACACCATCCGCAATGTGCGCCTCGACGGCATGGGCACCGCCGACCGCGGCCTGTGGCTGGTGCAGAACGTGCGTGGCA
>NZ_JADMJX010000046.1 GCF_018780185.1 Rhizobacter sp. | reverse complement strand
GTGCTGCGCCCGCTGATCAGCCCCAACAACACCATCAACGCCAACCCGGGCAACAACACACTGGTCGTCACCGACTACGCCGACAACCTGGCGCGCATCGGCAAGATCATCGCGGCGATGGACACGCCGAGCGCGGGCGACGTGGAGATCATCCCGCTCAAGTACGCGGTTGCCACCGACCTCGCCACCATGGTGCAGCGGCTGAGCGACGGCGGCTCGGCGGTGCCCGGCGCACCTGGCATAGGTGCCACTTCGTCGGTCATGGTTGATGCGCGCAGCAACGCGCTGATCGTGCGCGCCGCCACACCCGCGCGCATGGCCAGCATCAAGGCCATCGTCGAAAAGCTCGACCAGCCGACCCAGGGCAACAACCCCATGGGCAACATCTATGTGGTCTACCTGAAGAACGCCGACGCGACCAAGCTGGCCACGGTGCTGCGTGCGGCCTACGGCGCGGGTTCCAGCGGCTCGACGGCAGGTGGTTCGACCTCGGGTGGCACCAGCCCCACCTCGGCGGCCTCTCAGGGCAACGTTCAGGCGCAGGGCGGCGCCTCGACCCAGGCCACCGCTCCGGTGGCCGCCTCGGCCGGGCCATCCACCGGCGGCTTCATCCAAGCCGATCCTGCGACCAACTCACTGATCATCACGGCGCCCGAACCGGTCTACAAACAACTGCGCGCCGTGATCGAACAGCTCGACTCCCGCCGTGCACAGGTGTACATCGAGTCGATGATCGTGAAGGTCGACGCCAACAAGATCTCCGACGTGGGCATCCAGTGGCAAGGCATCTCGGGCCAGCGTGGTGACAACACCATCATCGGTGGCGGCACCAACTTCGCAGGCTCCGGCAACATCCTCACGCTGTCTGGCGCTGCCGCCAAGGGCACGGTCGACGCCGCGGCCGGGGTCGCTGCGAGCATCCCCGGTGGCTTCAATCTCGGCGTCTTGCGCAAGATCGGCAGCATCTACACGCTGGGTGCGCTGGCCAAGTTCCTCGAGACCAATGCCGACGGCAACGTGCTGTCCACACCGAACCTGATCTCGCTCGACAACGAAGAGGCCAAGATCGTGATCGGCCAGAACGTGCCCTTCGTCACCGGTTCGTTCACCAACACCGGCGGCACCAGCAGCTCGGCCAACCCGTTCCAGACCATCGAGCGCAAAGACGTCGGCCTGACACTGCGGGTGAAGCCGCAGATCGGCGAAGGCGGCACGGTGCGCATGACGATCTACCAGGAAAACTCGTCCGTCACTTCGACCTCGCCGACCGCCGGCCCCACCACCGACAAGAGCGCCATCGAAACCACCGTGGTGGTCGACGATGGCCAGATCATGGTGCTGGGCGGTCTGTTGAAAGACGAGTACTCCGGCAGCGCAAGCAAGGTGCCCTTCCTCGGCGACATCCCGCTGATCGGTGGCCTCTTCCGCAGCGACACCCGCGAGCGCAAGAAAAGCAACCTGATGGTGTTCCTGCGCCCGGTGGTTATTCGCACCCAGGAAGCGGCCAACGCGATCAGCATGGACCGCTACGACCAGATTCGCGCGCTGCAAAAAGACAACCAGCCCAACCCCAACTTCATGACCCGGGTCAACGAAGCACCGATCATCCCGCCGCAACGGCCGGCCTCGGCACCACCGCCCGGAGGCGACACGTCCACCCTGGCGCCGGCGAAGAAGGACTGACCATGGGCGCGCGCCACCCCCTGCCCTACGCCTACGCCAAGGCGCACAACCTGCTGCTCGAAGACGACGGCGAGCGGCTGGTGCTGTGGGCGCCCGAGACGGTGTCGCTGCCGGCGCTGAGCGAGGTGCTGCGGCTGTACCAGATCGACTCGCTGGAGCGCGAGTCGGCTTCGACGCTCGGCAACCGCATCGCGGCGGCCTATGCGGGTGGCGAGTCGAGCGCCGCCACGGTGATCGGCGAGGTGGAGAGCAAGGTCGACCTGAGCCGCATGATGCAAGACCTGCCAGCGGTCGAAGACCTGCTGGAAGCGGCCAACGACGCGCCCATCATCCGCATGCTCAACGCCCTGCTCACGCAGGCGGCGAAAGACGGCGCGAGCGACATCCACATCGAGCCCTACGAGCGCAGCAGCTCGGTGCGCTTCCGTGTCGACGGCACGCTGCGCGAGGTGGTGCAGCCCAACAAGGCCTTGCACGCCGCGCTGATCTCGCGCCTGAAGATCATGGCCGAGCTCGACATCTCCGAAAAACGCCTGCCGCAAGACGGCCGCATCTCGCTGCGCATCGGCGGGCGTGCGGTCGATGTGCGGGTGTCCACGCTCGCGTCATCGCACGGCGAGCGCGCCGTGCTGCGTCTGCTCGACAAGGGCGAAGCCAAGTTCACGCTCGAAGGCCTGGGCATGGGCGGTGATACCTTGCAGCGCTTCGACAAGCTGGTACAGCAACCCCACGGCATCGTGCTCGTCACCGGCCCCACCGGCTCCGGCAAGACGACCACGCTGTACGCCTCGCTCGGCCGCATCGACACCGCCACCACCAACGTGCTGACGGTCGAAGACCCGGTCGAATACGAGCTGGGCGGCATCGGCCAGACCCAGGTCAACCCGAAGATCGACCTCACGTTTGCCAAGGCCTTGCGCGCCATCCTGCGGCAAGACCCCGACGTGATCATGATCGGTGAAATCCGCGACTACGAAACCGCGCAGATCGCGGTGCAGGCCTCGCTCACCGGCCACCTGGTGCTGGCCACCGTGCACACCAACGACGCGCCCAGTACCGTCACTCGCATGATCGACATGGGCATCGAGCCCTTCCTGCTGAGTTCCAGCCTGCTGGGCGTGCTCGCGCAGCGGCTGGTACGCAAGCTGTGCCCGCACTGCAAGAAACAAGACGCCAAGGGCCGCTGGCACCCTGTGGGCTGCAGCGAATGCGGCCAGAGCGGGTACAAGGGCCGCACCGGCGTCTACGAGTTGATGGTGGTCGACGACAAGGTGCGCGGCCTGATCCACGCGCGTGCTGCCGAGTCGCAGATCTTCGTGGCCGCCGAGGCCAACGGCATGCGCCCGATGCGTGAAGACGGTGAGCGACTGGTGGCCGAGGGCATCACCTCGCCCGAAGAAGTGATGCGCGTCACTCGAGAGTAGATCTAAGTGCCTGCCTACAAGTTCGAAGCCCTCAACGCCGCCGGCAAAACCACCACGGGCCTGCTCGAAGCCGAGAACCTGAAGGCCGCGCGCGCGCAACTGCGTGCCCAGCAACTTGTGCCGCTCGATGTGGCACAAGTCGCTTCGGCCGGCACGCAGGCCAAAGGCGGCTTGCGCATGTCGCGCCGCGTCTTCAACTCGACGGGTTTGACGGTGTGGACGCGCCAGCTCGCCGGTCTGGTCGGCTCGGGACTGCCGCTGGAGCGGGCGCTGACCGCCCTCAGCGAAGAAGCCGAAGACCAGCGCCAGCGTGAGCTGGTGGCCCACCTGCGCAGCGAGGTCAACGCCGGCTCGCCGTTTGCGCGCGCGCTCGGCAGTGCACCGCGCGAGTTCGACGACGTGTACCGCGCCGTCGTGGCCGCAGGCGAACAAAGCGGCGCACTCGGCACCGTGCTCGAACGCCTGGCCGATGACCTGGAAGAGCGCCAGGCGCTGCAGTCCAAGCTGATCGGCGCCACGCTCTACCCGGCCATCGTCTCGCTGATCGCGGTGGTGATCGTGATCTTTCTCGTCACCTACGTGGTGCCGCAGGTGGCCTCGGTTTTCACCAACTCCAAGCGCGCCCTGCCCGGCCTCACGGTGGCCATGCTCGCCATCAGCGCCTTCGTGCGCAACTACGGCTGGCTGATGCTGCTGGCCTTGATCGGCGCGGGTGTGGGGCTGAAGCTGATGCTGCGCAACGAGGTGTTCCGCGAACAGTTCGACGCCAGCTTTTTGACGCTACCGCTGATCGGCAAGCTCGCACGCGGCTACAACGCGGCGCGCTTTTCCGGCACGCTGGCCATGCTGGCGGGGGCCGGGGTGCCGATCCTGAAAGCCTTGCAGGCCGCGGCCGAAACACTCTCCAACCGGGCCATGCGCGCCGACGCGATGGACGCGCTGGTGCAGGTGCGCGAAGGTGCACCGCTCGCATCCGCCCTCGCCGGCAAGAAACGCTTTCCCGGCCTCTTGTCGATGTTTGCCCGCCTGGGTGAACAAACCGGCCAGTTGCCACAAATGCTCGACCGCGCGGCACGCCAGACCAGCCGCGAAGTGCAGCGCCGTGCCATGGCGATGGCGACCATCCTGGAGCCGCTGCTCATCGTCGCGATGGGCGGCATCGTGATGCTGATCGTGCTGGCCGTGTTGCTTCCAATCATCCAGCTCAACACCTGGGTGAAATAACACACGACTTCCACCGCTGCGCACGGAACTGGCATGCCCCATGCATGTGTCCAAGTGACAAAGTAGCTGGCAATTCGGGTTGTTATCGATGGCTACGCGAGCGCTTGGTTTGCTTCAATGAAACCGAAGGCTTGCGTTTTCTGGAGGTCACATGAGCGCATCCAAGGGTCTGGTCACCGTGTCTTCGGGCACCCAACGCGGCGGTATTCCGATTGCCCGCATGCGCAGCCTCTATCGGGTTGACGAGGTCGGGCGCAAGCTCGACAAGCTCCCCGAGAAAGAGCACGAAGGCCTGCGCTCCACCTACGAGCGCATGCTGGAAAAGGGCCCCGAGCGCTTCCAGGTCAAACCTTCCGGCCTGCCGGCCATGGACCACCTCTACGACGACCTGCCCAACTTCGCCGAGGTGCTCGACGACATCAAGCGCCAGATCGCCCTGTGTGAAGACAGCCGCGACGCGCTGGAAATCACCCCGCTGCTGCTGCTCGGGCCTCCCGGCGTCGGCAAGACCCACTTTGCACGCGAGCTCTCGCTGCTGCTCGGCACTGGCATGGGCTTCATGTCGATGAGCTCGATGACCGCCGGCTGGGTGCTGTCGGGCGCCTCCAGCCAATGGAAGGGTGCACGCCCGGGCAAGGTGTTCGAAACCCTGGTTGATGGCCAATACGCCAACCCGGTGATGGTGGTCGACGAGATCGACAAGGCCGGCGGCGAACACGCCTACGACCCGTTGGGCGCGCTCTACAGCCTGCTCGAGCACGACACCGCCGGCAGTTTCACCGACGAATTCGCCGAGGTGCCCATCGACGCCAGCCAGGTGATCTGGGTCGCCACCGCCAACGACGGCCGCAGCATCCCCGAGCCGATCCTCAACCGCATGAACGTGTACGAGGTGGCCGCTCCCGATCGCGACGCCGCACGCCACATCGCGGCCAAGCTTTACCGCAGCATCCGCAGCGACCACGACTGGGGCAACCGCTTCGCCCCCGAGCCCGGCCACGACGTGCTCGACTGCATGGCCGAGATGGCGCCGCGCGACATGCGCCGCGCCTGGATGACGGCCTTCGGCAACGCCAAGCTCGCCCGCCGCGACCGCGTGGAGCCGTGCGACCTGCCCGAGGCCGGGTTCAAGAAGTCGAGCATCGGCTTCGTGCAGTGACCTTGTTCGCCGCACCACGCGGCGAGCGCCCGAACCTGCTTGCGCAGCGCGGTAAAGCCCCCTTCTAGGGGGCTGTAACGCTTTGTGTGCAGCGGCCGTTCGCCTGGGCCGGCCGGCAAAATTCCCCCTCGCACACCGGGATCAGGGAAGAACAAAAATGCTCGATCGACTCAGCGACGCCGCCCAAGGCGTTGCCAGCGGCGTCATCAGCGCGGCGCAATCTCAACTCAGCGCCCTGTTGGCCAGCTGGACGAGCGCGCAGCGCCTGTACACGCTGGAAGGCGCAGGTGGCGTGAG
>NZ_JADMJX010000331.1 GCF_018780185.1 Rhizobacter sp. | reverse complement strand
GGTCGAACTTGTTGATGGCCACGAACTCGGCGAAGTCGAGCATGTCGATCTTCTCCAGCTGGCTGGCGGCGCCGAACTCGGGCGTCATCACGTACATCGGCACGTCGACCAGCGGCACGATGGCGGCGTCGCCCTGGCCGATGCCCGAGGTCTCGACGATCACCAGGTCGAAGCCGGCCACCTTGCAGGCGGCGAGCACGTCGGGCAGGGCCTGGCTGATCTCGCTGCCGAAGTCGCGTGTGGCGAGTGAGCGCATGAAGACACGCGGGCCTTGTTGCCAGGGCGCGATCGCGTTCATGCGGATGCGGTCCCCGAGCAGCGCCCCACCGCTCTTGCGGCGCGACGGGTCGATGCTGATGACGGCGATGTGCAGGCCGTCGCCCTGGTCGAGGCGCAGGCGGCGGATCAGTTCGTCCGTCAACGACGACTTGCCGGCGCCGCCGGTGCCGGTGATGCCGAGCACGGGGGTCTTGGTCTTTGTGGCTGCAGTGTGTAGCGCGGTCTTCAGCTCGGGTGAAGCCTTGCCGTTTTCCAGCGCGGTGATCAGTTGCGCCAAGGCGCGGCGATGCGTTTCAGTCCGCCCTTGCACCGCGGCGAGCGCCTGCGGCGCGTGCCCCGACAGGTCGTGGTCGCAACGCATGACCATCTCACCGATCATGCCGGCGAGACCCATGCGTTGGCCGTCTTCGGGGCTGTAGATGCGCGCCACGCCGTAGCTTTGCAGCTCGGCGATTTCACTCGGCACGATGACGCCGCCGCCGCCGCCGAACACCTGGATGTGCGCGCCGCCGCGTTCGCGCAGCAGGTCGACCATGTACTTGAAGTATTCGACGTGGCCACCCTGGTACGAACTGATGGCGATGCCTTGCACGTCTTCTTGCAGCGCGGCCGTCACCACCTCATCGACCGAGCGGTTGTGGCCGAGGTGGATCACTTCGGCGCCCATGCTCTGCAGGATGCGCCGCATGATGTTGATGGCCGCGTCGTGGCCGTCGAACAGGCTGGCGGCGGTGACGAAGCGCACCTTGTTCGTGGGCCGATAGGTCGCGAGTGCCTTGAATTCGGCTGAGAGGTCGGTCATGCGGTGTCTCCGAAACTTATGAGTGACTGTCCGGCGCCGGGCCGTCCCAAGCCGGACGGCGCCCCTTGGGGGGTGGAGGCGGACAAGCATTCCCCGCCTGCGCGGGGAATGCCCCCCGGAACGCCTGCTGGCTTGCAAGCCAGCAGGCAGGAGCGCAGCGACTGGGGGGCTGTCATCAGGCAATCTTGATGGTTGCGAGCGCAGGGTCGTCGGGCGGGTAGCGCAGCTTCATCGACTGGAACACCTGCTTCATCACCGTGGCGATCATCAGGTTGCGGTGGGTCTTGGAGTCGGCCGGCACGATGGTCCATGGCGCCCACGGCGTGCCGGTGGCCGAGATGGCGGCGGCATAGGCCTTCTGGTACGCATCCCACTGTTTGCGCACCTCCAGGTCACCGGCCGCGAACTTCCAGCGTTTGGTGGGGTCGTCGAGCCGCTCCTGCAGGCGGCGCTTCTGTTCTTCTTTCGAGATGTGCAGCATGAACTTCGCGACCACCGTGCCGGTCTCGCAGAGCATGCGTTCGAAGTCGTTGATGTGGGCGTAGCGCTGTTTCGTCTGCTCGGGGGTGATCCAGCCGTTGACCGTGGGCACCAGCACGTCTTCGTAGTGGCTGCGGTTGAAGATCATCACCTCGCCGTTGCCGGGCACCCGCTGGTGGATGCGCCAGAGGTAGTCGTGCTCGCGCTCCGGCTCGGTCGGCGCCTTCCAGCCAATGGTGTGCACACCCAGGGCGCTCATCTGGCCGAAAACGCCTCGCAGCACGCCGTCTTTGCCGCTGGTGTCGGTGCCTTGCAACACGACCAGCAGCTTGAAGCGGCGGTCGGCATAAAAGAGGTTCTGCAAGGTGTCGAGCTCTGTGGCCAGCGCCTCGACCGCGGCTTTGTCGGCCTGCTTGTTACCGGTGGAGTAAGGCTTGGCTCCCGGCGAGATGCCCGCCAGATCGAAGGCTGCCGGTTTGGCGCCCGCCTTGGTGTGCTGAAAAGCCTTCAACTCGGGCTGGGTGGTGGCCACGTGGTCTCCTCACGTCGTAATTGACGTATACGTCAATTGCCGAGTGTATCGCCCCTGTCGGCACACCCGGGACCCGGGGTCGTACCGAGGGGCTTCCCCGCCCTCGAAAACCGGGTTTGGCGGCACAATCCCCTTCCATGAGTGGCCTGCTGATCGAGGCCCGAGCAGAGAGTCAGAGGAGCACACCGCGTGGCTACGATCAAAGTCCCCTTCAAAACACCTGAAGCCGTGGCTGAACTGAGCAGCCGCCAGCGCAAGCTGAGCCAGCGCCACCGCACCGTGCTGTTGCTGGTCGATGGCCGCCGGCCAGAAGATGAAGTACGCCAGTTGGCCATTGCCGCTGGTTCCCCCGACACCGCATTTGACGAGTTGCTCGACCTCGGCATGATCTCGCGCCCCGCGCCGCTGGCGCCCGAGCCGGTCTCGAGGGCTGCGCCGGTGGAGAGCCGACCCGTGCCGCTGGAGGCCGAGCCCGCGGCGGCCTCCCTGGCCTCCAGTGCGCCCGATTCGGTGGTGAGCCTGTTGCCGGCGTCACTGAGCTTGCAGCCCGAATCGCACCTCGACTCGTCGCTCAACGAGCTGCCGGGCGCGGCAATGGATGCGCTCGAATCCGAGCCCTTCGATGTGCAGGACGAAGCCCTCGAAGAAGCCCGCGCGATCTTGCTGCGTGCCGTGCGCGCCGAAGCGCCAGTGGCCGGCTCGCTGACCATGCTGCGCCTGCGCCGTGCCCGCACACGCGAAGACCTGGAGAGCCTGCTCGAAGAAGTCGAGTCGCGTATCTTCAAGCCCTTCAAGGGCTTGTGGGCCTCCCAGACCATGGCCCGTGTGCGCGAGCTGCTGTCGACCCACCCGCCCTTGTCTCTGCCCTGATCCTGCGTGCTCCCAGGGCCGGGCAGTGCTCGCCCCGACCCCGATGGGGGTCAAGGTAACTTGGGGCGGCCCGGCGTTTCCTTGGGAGATACTTCGCCGATGAGTTTTCTGGCCATCGACGTTGGCAACACCCGCCTGAAATGGGCCCTGTACGCTTCGCCGCAACCGGGCGCTGCCGTGATGGCACATGGCGCGGTGTTTCTCGAAACCATCGACCAGCTCGCCGAAACCGAGTGGAAGAACATCCCCGCGCCGAGCAGCATGCTCGGCTGCGTGGTCGCCGGTGACGGCATCAAGCGCCGCGTCGAAGAGCAGCTGGAGATCTGGGACATCGACCCCCGCTGGGTGGTGTCATCCGCGCATGCCGCTGGCATCACCAACGGCTACGAGCACCCTGCACGCCTGGGCGCCGACCGCTGGGTCGCGATGATCGGTGCCTGGCACCACGTGTGCGCACGAGGCGCGGCGCGGCCGGTGCTGGTGGTGATGGTGGGCACGGCGGTCACGGTCGATGCGATCGACGAGACCGGCCGCTTCCTGGGTGGCCTGATCCTGCCGGGCTTCGGTGTGATGCAGGCTGCGCTCGAGATGGGCACAGCCGGCCTCAAGGTGCCCACCGGCGAGGTGGTCGACTTCCCCACCAACACCAGCGATGCGCTGATGAGTGGGGGTGTCAACGCGATGGCCGGCGCGGTGGAGCGCATGTACCGCAAGCTGCGCGCGCGCACCGGGCAGGAGCCGGTGTTGCTGATGTCGGGTGGCGCCTCGCCCAAACTCGCACCCGTGACCGACCTCAAGTTCGAGACCGTCGATCGCCTGATCTTCGATGGCCTGCTGGCCATGCAGTCACACCGATTGGCGCTCTGAGCTCTGCTCGCGGCGCATCGCCGTGATCTCGTTGTGCAGGCCGTGAATCTGGCGGTGAATGTCTTGCAGGATCTCGCGCTCGATGCGCCGCTCTTCGGTCTGCACCCACATGGCCGCGATGGCCGCGGTGACGAGCGAGAGCACCGCAAACCCCATCAGCACCACGAACACCGCAAAGATCTTGGCCGCCGGCGTGCTGGGCACGATGTCGCCGTAGCCCACGGTGGCGGCGGTGGTGAAAGCCAACCACAGACCATCGCCGAAGGTCTGCGCCCGCGGCTCCAGCCACCAGAACCCCAGACCGCACAGGCCCAGCACGCCCACCGCCAAGGCCAGCAGGTAGGGCAGGCTGCCACGCCAGAACCAAGGCTTCAGCGACTCGCCCCAACGCAGCACGATCAGCAATGCCGTGGCGCTGCGCACACCCAGCGCGACAGCGCCCTCGCCGGCGGGCAGCAGCGCCGAGAGCAGCAAGGCGCCGCACAGGAGCAGGCCCAAGGGGGTGTGACGCCTGGCGCTGCCCGGTGAGGCCATGTGCTCGCGCCACACCACCAGGGCGCTGGCCACCAAGGCCAGTGCATACAGGCCGATGCTGGCGACGCGCAACTCGGACAGCAAGGCCATGTAGAACGCCGGAATGGTGGCGATCAGCGCCAGGGCTTCGACGCGGCGCCACCCTGACAAGGGCGCGCGCTGGGTTCGAGAGGGCTCCAGTTCCATCTGGCCAGCCTACCCAAGCGCGCCGCCCGCCCCTTGATGGGCATCAAGGCCGGTCAAGGCCTCAGAGGATGTATCGCGACAGGTCTTCGTTGCGCGACAGATCACCCAACTTGGTGTCGACCTCGGGCGCGCCCAGCACCACCGTCTGGCCCGCAAGCTTGTGGGCGTCGAAGCTCACCTCGTCGAGCAGCCGCTCCATCACCGTCGACAGGCGGCGTGCGCCGATGTTCTCGGTGCGCTCGTTCACGTCGTAGGCAATCTGCGCCAGCCGGCGGATGCCCTCGGGCGTGAGCTCCAGCGTCACGCCTTCGGTGGCCAGCAGGGCCTGGTACTGCCTGACCAGGCTCGCGTGGGTCTGCGTGAGGATGGCCTCGAAGTCGCTCACGCTCAGCGAGCTGAGCTCGACGCGGATCGGAAAGCGCCCTTGCAGCTCGGGGATCAGGTCGCTGGGCTTGCTCAGGTGGAAAGCGCCCGAGGCGATGAAGAGGATGTGGTCGGTCTTCACCATGCCGTACTTGGTGCTGACGGTCGTGCCTTCGACCAGCGGCAGCAGGTCGCGCTGTACACCCTGGCGTGACACGTCGGCGCCGCTGCCTTCGGAGCGAGAGGTCACCTTGTCGATCTCGTCGAGGAAGACGATGCCGTTCTGCTCGGTGTTGGTGAGCGCGCGCGTCTTGATCTCGTCTTCGTTGACGAGCTTGGCGGCTTCTTCTTCGATCAGCAGCTTGATCGCTTCGGCGATCTTCACCTTGCGCTGCTTGCGCTTGTTGGGGCCGAGGTTGGCGAACATGCCCTTGAGCTGCTCGGCCATCTCGTCCATGCCGGGCGGGCCCATGATCTCGAACGTGGGCTTGAGGTCGGCCACCTCGATCTCGATCTCCTTGTCGGCCAAGGCACCTTCGCGCAGGCGCTTGCGCATCACCTGGCGGGCGGTGTTGTCGGCCGGGGGCGTGGGTGACAGGCCGAAATCACTGCGCGGCGGGGGCACCAGGATGTCGAGCACCCGGTCTTCGGCGGCGTCTTCGGCACGCGCGCGCTGGCGGCGCATGGCGTGTTCACGCTCTTGCTTGACCGCCATCTCGACCAGGTCGCGGATGATGGTGTCGACGTCCTTGCCCACATAGCCCACCTCGGTAAACTTTGTCGCCTCGACCTTGATGAAGGGCGCGTCGGCCAGCTTGGCCAGGCGGCGCGCGATCTCGGTCTTGCCGACGCCGGTGGGGCCGATCATCAAGATGTTCTTGGGCG
>NZ_JADMJX010000264.1 GCF_018780185.1 Rhizobacter sp. | reverse complement strand
CGTAGCGAGTTCTGCCCGACCCGCAAAGACCGAGCAGCGCAAGGCAGCCCTCGCAACGCGAGGGCCGAGGAGGCTGGGGTCGCTTCTTTGCCTCCTTTCTTGTCGATACAAGTTCGCGAAGCGGGGATCTGCTCACTTTGCGAAGCAAAGTTATGCAGATACCAAAGGAGGTCGCCTGCCGGGGCGAAATCCCGGCGCGGTCTCACGCAGTGAACAAGAGCAGCGACAAAGCGAGCAGGGCTTCGATCCGCGCAGCGGACCCTGTCCTGAGCTTGTCGAAGGGTCAGCCCGAACGGGTGGAGGCGAGCGAACCATCCTGGATTCCCGCCTGCGCGGGAATGACGTCAGGTGGTTCGCTCGCGCACGCGCAAGCTGAGGCCCACGGGCGACATGGCAAAGGCCATGTTCTCGCGGGCCTCCTTGCCATCGGGCGTGCCCACGCTCTGAATCTCGAAGCTGCTCAGCAACATGGCCATCGCCATCTTGATCTCCAGCATCGCCAGATACCGCCCCGGGCACACCCGCGGCCCAGCGCCAAAGGGCATCGACACCCGCTTCGGCGAGCTCGGCGTGAGCGCCGCATCGGCACCATCGAGCCAGCGCGAGGGGTCGAACGCGTCGGGGTTCGGGAAGTGCTGCGCACTCACGCTGTCGTGCCGCATCACCAGCCACACGAAGGTGCCATTGGGCACGGCGACATCGGCGATGGTCGTGTCTTTCAGCGCTTCGAGCACCATGAACGGCCCCACCGGCTTCAAGCGCATGGTCTCGCTGGCGCAGGCTTCGAGGTACTCCAACGAGGCCATCTGCTCGGGCGTGAACGCGGTGGGGTCGGGCGCGAGGCGCAGCACTTCTTCGGTGGCGCTTTGCAAGGCCTGCGGATTGCGCTGCAGCAGGTAGATCATCCACGCGAGCGTGTTGGCGGTGGTGTCTTCGCCGGCCAGCAGCATCGTGAGCACGTTGCCCGCCACGTGCTGGTCATTCACGCCGCTCTCGGGGTGATCGGCGGCGGAGATCATCGCCTCGAGCAGGTTGGTGGGCGCCTCGCGCAAGGCCGGGTTGGCGCGCATGCGCTCGCGCGACTGGGCAATGAAGCCGTCGATCGCATGGTTGATGGCGATCACGCTGCGGTCGAGCGCGCGGTCGGCCGGCAAACGGATGTAGCGCCAGTAAGGGAAGGGCGCAAAGATGCGCCGAAACAGCGCAGGGAAGATCTTGTCGAGATGCTGCTGGATCACCTCTTCGTCCGACTGCAGCGTGTTCATGTCGGTGCCGAAGGCCAGGCCCGCCACGCCGTCCACGGTGTAGCGCATCAGGTCTTCTTGCAGGGGGATGGCGCTGCCGCTGCGCGCCGCAGCTTGCCAGCGTCCCCGCAGGCGCTGCGTCACCTTGAGCAGCGAAGGGAAATAGGCCCGCACGTGGTTGGGCGCAAAGCTCGCCATCACCATGCGGCGCTGGTCGCGCCACGGCTGGCCCTCGGCGCCGAAGACACCGGGCTTGAGCCCCATCTCCTGGCCCACGACGGTCGAGCGACGGGTGCGCCGAAAGCCGTCGGGTCGGTCTTTCAGGAGGCTTGCGATCACCTCGTGGTCGGTGACGGCCAGCGCGCGCATCTTGCCCACCCGAAAGGTGAACAAGGGGCCGTACTCGCGGGCCCACTGTTCCACGTCGAGGTGAATGCGGTTGACCTTGACCTGCAGCGAGTTGCCGAAGATCGGCAAGCCACGCGGCCCCGGCAGGTCGGCGATCTGGCGCAGGGTGGTGGTGGTGGCTGTGGTCATGGGGCTTTCGGTGTCAGGAAGAGAGCGACCATTCTGCGGTGTGCGCGAATGGCCGGTACTCCTCGCTGATACCGAGGGCCCCAGCTGGGTTCAACGCCCCCCGTGTCGGTACCTGTCGTGCGATGGCTCATGGTGGCCGTGCCCATGCCCATAGCCATAGCCGGGCTGCACCACCACCGCTCCGTGGCGGCGATGACCCGGCACAGGCAGCACGATGCAGGCGCTGAGAAGCTGGGTGGCGATCACCAGGCCCAACACACCAAAGACGCGGCGTTTTGTGGACGTTTGCATGTGTCATTACTCCTGGGCGCCGGAAGTGGCCCCCGCGCGTCATCAACGGCCCCACGCGGAGGCTTGTTGACGCTTGAACGTTGCTGCCGGGTAAAGACGACCACGGGGGGTGCCCCCGTTTCTCACGATGCGGGATCAGTTGATCTCGCCGCGCCGCCGCAATTCAATGCACTGCGGGTGTTGCTCGAACCGGGGCTTCTTGCATTGCGTCTGCATGCAGTAGAGCAACGAGAAGTTGGCGCGGTTGCCGCAGGCCCCGCGGGGTGTGGCGGCTTCTGCGGCGGCAGCCTTGGCAGCCCGCGCGGCCTTGGCGCTTGGTTTGGGTGCGGGCTCGGGGGGCACGGTGGGGTCGAGCGCCGCGACCACGGCAGCGACTGCAGAGGCCGGGGGTTCGCTCGGCGCTGGCGCCGATGCAGCCAGGTTGGTGGCGGCGGGCAAGGGGGTGGCGACAGGCAAAGGGGTGGATGCCGGCTCGCTGGCCACTGCGATGGCCGCGCTGGCCGCCGGTGCGGCGGCTTCGGCCTGCGAGGCAGGGGGCGCGGCCACAGGGGCGGCTGCGGGGGCGGCTGCCGGTGCGCTGGCGAGGGCAGGCGCGTACACCACGATGGGCACCTCCTGTATCTGCTGCCAGGCCCAGACGCCCGCAAAGGCGAGTGCAAGCGCGCTCAGGCCGGCAATCCACAGCGGCACGTTGCTGCGGGGCGGCTCGCGGGTGAAGCTCGCCTCGCTTTGTGACGACGGGGCAAACACCGGCTCGCGACGTTTGTTGCGGGCCGCCGGGGCTGCGGTGGCTTTGGGCGGTGCGCGGTCCAGCCACTGCTGAAAGTCCGCCACGTCGCGGGGCCGGTCTCGGGGCCTCACCGACAGCGCCTTGTCGATGGCGGCCAGGAAGCCGCCGCTGTAGTGCAGGTGCGGAAAGCGCTCGTTCAGCGCGAGCACGGCTTCTGTGAGCGGGCGCTGCGGGTCGTCGACCGCGCGTACCGTGGCGCGTGCCGGTGGTTGGCCGGTGATGGCGAATTGCAGCACGCCGGCCAGCGCGTAGAGGTCGGTCCAGGGGCCCTGGGGGAGCGCCTCCGATTCGTTGTATTGCTCGATCGGTGCGTAGGCCGGGTTGAGCAAGGTGGCGAGTGGCTGCGTCTTGTCGGTGGCCCAGAGACTGGCCACACCAAAGTCGATCAGCACCGGCCGCCCGTCGTTCAACACGATGATGTTCTCGGGCGAGATGTCCAGGTGCAGGCACTGCGCCGCGTGCAGCGTGGAGAGCGCGCTCAGCAGCGGGGTGAGCAGAGCGCGCAGCCAGGCTTCGTCGGGCGGGCTGGGCATGGCAGCCAGCGTGGCGGCGAGACTGCGCCCTTCGTAGTAGGGCATCACCATGTAGGCGCTGCGGTTTTCTTCCCAGAAGCTGTGCACACGCGCCAGCGACGGGTGATCAAAGCGCGCCAGCATCTTGGCTTCGTTCAGGAAGGCGGCCTTGCCGATGTTGAAGGCGTTGACGTCGGCCCCCGGCTTGACCGAGATCTGATGGTCGTCGTAGCGCATGGCCAGCTCGGCCGGGAAATATTCCTTGATGGCCACCTGGCGCTGCAGCGACGAATCGAGCGCGAGGTAGACGATGCCAAAGCCGCCGCGCCCCAGCAACTCGACGATCTGGTAGCCGCCGAGCCGGGTGCCGGCCGGCAAGGCGTCGCGTGTCAGCGCGGCGTCGAACTGCTGCGTGGAGGGGCCGAAATCGCGGGAAGACGGGCTGTCGGTCATCGGTTCAGGTGTCGTCTGGTCACGAGAGGAGTGTCGCCTGTGTGACGTTAGCAAGCATAAAGGCCCGCGGCCAGGGTGCTACCGTGTCGCTTTGCAACCAACCTCTGCGGGAGCGAGACATGGGCGTTCAGTTGACCAAGCAGGCGATCGACCTCGGCATCATCACCACCAATGGCCCGGCCATGCTGGGCTTCTACCGCGACGTGCTCGGTTTCAAGTACCTGCGCGAGATGCCCATGCCCGGTGGCGGCCTGATGCACCAGATGTTGTGCGGCGACAGCATGATCAAGCTGGTGGTGCTCGACAAGGTGCCGGCCACTGCCGCGCCCGGTGGCCCCCAGGGTGGCAGCGGCTACCGCTACTGGACCATCACCGTCAGCAACATCGGCGAGCTGCTGCAGGCCTGCGCCGATGCCGGCCACAAGGTGGTGATGAAAGAGCGCGAGCTGCGCCCGGGGGTGAAGATCGCGATGGTCGAAGACCCGGACGGCAACTGGGTCGAGTTTCTGGCCCTCGGTTGAGTTGATCGCTCGAAAAAGGCCTCAAGTCCCCGTCTGATCGGCCGATAGAGCTGGCGAGAGTGACCCAAAGGCCTCACATGAACTCCATCTCTGCCATTGCGTTTTCAGGCATGAACGCCGCCACCGCCCGCCTGGGCGTGTCGGCGCACAACGTGGCCAACGTGCAGACGGCGGGGTTCCGCCGCCAGCAGGTGCTGCAGCAGACGCAGCCCGGCGGTGGCGTGACCACCAGCATCACCCAGCTCGACGCCCCCGGCAGCGACCTGGCGGCTGATGCGGTGCAGCAAATGACGGCGCTCTACAGCTTCAAGGCCAACCTGCGCACGGTGCAGGTGGAGCACGAGATGCTGGGCTCGCTGCTCGACGTCAAAGCCTGAGGCGCTGCCCTCGAAGGGGCGAACGGCTCGCGTACCATGCGCGCCGTGCCGGTGGCGCACTTGTTGCTGCGCCACCCCCAACCCCCTTTTTCGACTGACAGAACACCATGGCCTCCAGCTTGCTCGCCCTGCTCGACGACATTGCCACCGTGCTCGACGACGTGGCGGTGCTCACCAAGGTGGCCGCCAAGAAGACCAGCGGTGTGCTGGGCGACGACCTGGCACTGAACGCACAGCAGGTGTCGGGCGTGAGCGCCGACCGCGAGTTGCCGGTGGTGTGGGCCGTGGCCAAGGGTTCGGCGCTGAACAAGGCCATCCTGGTGCCGGCGGCGCTGGCCATCAGTGCCTTCATCCCGTGGGCGGTGACGCCGCTCTTGATGGTGGGCGGCCTGTTCCTGTGCTTCGAAGGCTTCGAGAAGCTGGCGCACAAGTTCATGCACAGCAAAGACGAAGAGAAGGCCCACCACGCCGAGCTGACCGCCGCGCTGACCAACCCGGCCGTCGACCTGGTGGCGTTCGAGAAAGACAAGATCAAGGGCGCCGTGCGCACCGACTTCATCTTGTCGGCCGAGATCATCGCGATCACGCTGGGCACGGTGGCCGACAAGGGCTTGCTCACGCAGTTTTCGGTGCTCGCCGGTATCGCCATCATCATGACCATCGGTGTGTACGGCTTCGTCGCCGGCATCGTGAAACTCGACGACCTGGGCCTGTACCTCAGCCGCAAAACCGGCTGGCGTGTGGCGCTCGGCAATGCCATCCTGAAGGCAGCGCCCTACCTGATGAAGGGCTTGTCGATCGCCGGCACGGCCGCCATGTTCCTGGTGGGCGGCGGCATCCTCACGCATGGCTTGCCGGCCCTGCACCACGCCATTGAAAACCTCGCCACTGGCCTGGGCGGTGTCATGGGCGCCGTGACCCCCACCTTGCTCGATGCCGTGACGGGCATCGTGGCCGGCGCGCTCACCCTGGTGGTGGTGACACTCGCGCAGAAGGCCTGGGCCTGGCGCAGCAAGACGGCCTAAGGTTTCACCGGCTCCTGCCCCAGCTCGATGATCTGCCCACCGGCGGCCCA
>NZ_JADMJX010000397.1 GCF_018780185.1 Rhizobacter sp. | reverse complement strand
AGAAGGCACGCGACGCCTACCGCCAGCAGTTCGACATCGGCCAGCGCAGCCTGCTCGACCTGCTCAACTCCGAAAACGAGCTCTACACCGCGAAGCGCTCGTACGCCAACGCCGAATACGACCTCGGCATCGCCTATGCGCGCACGCAAGCGGCCGTCAACCGCCTGGGCGTGCAACTTGGCTTGACGCGTGGTGAGGGCGCCCCCGAAGCGCCGGCCGAAACCGAACAATGGGCCATCGGCGAAGACGGCCCCACACGTTGCCCCGAAGTCGCGATCGAGATGGAAACCATCGACATCGATGCGCTGAACAAGCGCGCTGCCGGCCTCAGCCCCATCACCCCCGCCACACCCGCAGTGAGCAGCGTGCCGCTGGCAACGCCTGTGGCGTCAGCAGCCCCGCCCCTGCCGGGATCGCCCGCTGACACCACCCCGGCTGGCTTGACGGTGCGCCGCCTGAACGACTGGGCCGCCGCCTGGGAGGCCAAGGACGTGGCGCGCTACATGAGCTTCTACTCCCCCGGCTTCAGCTCGACACTGGGCAACACCGATGCCTGGAAGGCCAAGCGCCGCGCCCTGGTGAGCAAGAAGGGCCCGATCACCGTGAAGGTCGACGAGATCGTGACCAACACACTGGCGGCAGATCGGGTGGAGACGAGCTTCAAGCAAACCTACCGCTCGGCTGACTTCAACGACATGGGCGTGAAAACGCTGACCTGGCAACGGATCAGCGGGCAGTGGTTCATCGTCCAGGAAAGCAACCGCTAGGGTTTCAGCGAACGCTGGAAGAAGCCCACCACCGCCGAGTTGAACTCGCGGTGAAACGCCACCCGGTCGAAACCGGGCTGGCTGCTGCACAGCGGCGGTGCCATCGCGGCAAAGCGAGGCGTGCAAGGCGCCAGGAAGTCGAAGTGACCTGCCTTGGGCACCTCGCGGTAGTCCACAGTCGGGGGCAAGCCCGCACGCACGGCCTCGGCATACCAGGGGTGAGGCAGCACCACATCGTCTTGCGCACGCCAGAGCTGGATCGGCACCGAGACCGCAGCCAGCGATTCCTTCGTGAACGTGAAACCGAGCGCCGGTGCCACCACCACGGCAGCGCGCACACGCGCATCACGGCCCGACTGGACGCCAGCGGCCCCCACGGCCGCCGCTTCGTTCGGCCGCCGGGCAATCACCTGGCAAGCGTAGTGACTGGGGTGTTGCTGGCAATGCGGGCCGACGCGGCCCAGGTCGGAAGCGCCACCCACGACCGTCAGCACGGTGAAGCCGCCCGAGGAGAAGCCGAACACGCCAATGCGCGTGGCATCGATGCGCTCCCGCTCACGCCATTTCGTCAGCAGGTGGTCGATGACGCGGCTGACGTGGCGCGGGCGATCCATCATCGAGGCCTCCTTGCTCTGGTCGGCGTGGTTGTCGCCGGTATGGGTGACGGCCGCGACCACAAAACCCGCCTCTGCCAACGCCACCGCCGTGTCGTGGTGGCCGAGCGACGAGCCCCCGTTGCCGTGCGAGATCACGACCAGCGGCAAGCCCTTGCCGGCGACCGCGCCAGCACGGGCGATGTTCAGCGTGAACGGCCCGAGGTCGACCTCTTCAGCTGCCGCGTCGGTGGGGTACCAGAGCGCCACGTCCAGTGGCTTCTCGCTGCCGTCGGCGGCTTGCAGTCGCTCATGACCCGCAGCAGCCAACGCGGGCGACAGCAGACAGGTGGTCGCCCAGAGAAGGGTCGAAAAGACCAGGCGAGGAATGAAGCAAGGGGTCATGGAGGTCTCCTGGGGGCTCATGAGGAATGAGCCGCATTGGAGACCTCGCCCCCTCGCCCCACCATGGCGATGCGATGAACCCGCCGCAGCGCGGCGCGAAACGCCTTCAGCGCTTGACGGGCGGCAGATCGGTGCAGGCGCCTTCGAAGGCTTCGGCCGCCAGGCCGATGCTTTCACCCAGGGTCGGGTGCGGGTGGATGGTCTTGCCGATGTCGACCGCGTCGGCACCCATCTCGATGGCCAGGGCGATCTCGCCGATCATGTCGCCCGCATGCGTGCCGACGATGCCGCCGCCAACGATGCGGTGGGTCTCTTCGTCGAACAGCAGCTTGGTGAAACCTTCGTCGCGGTTGTTGGCAATGGCGCGGCCGGAGGCGTTCCAGGGGAACAGGCCCTTTTTCACCTTCAGGCCCTTGGCCTTGGCGTCGTCCTCGGTCACGCCGACCCAGGCCACCTCGGGGTCGGTGTAGGCCACGCTCGGGATCACGCGCGCATCGAAGGCGGCGTGTGAATCACCGGCCGCCACTTCCGCCGCCACATGACCTTCGTGGGTCGCCTTGTGCGCCAGCATCGGCTGGCCGACGATGTCGCCGATCGCAAAGATGTGCGGCACGTTGGTGCGCATCTGGATGTCGACCGGGATGAAGCCGCGCTCTCCCACCACCACACCGGCCTTGTCGGCGCCGATGCGCTTGCCATTGGGCACGCGGCCCACGGCCTGCAGCACCAGGTCATAGAGCTGCGGTTCTTTCGGGGCGCCCTCGCCTTCGAACTTCACCAGGATGCCCTTCTTGGTGGCCTCGGCCCCGACCGTCTTGGTCTTGAGCATGATGTTGTCGAAGCGTGGCGCGTTCATCTTCTGCCACACCTTCACCAGGTCGCGGTCGGCGCCGAGCATCAGCGAATCCATCATCTCGACCACGTCGAGGCGCGCGCCCAGGCTGCTGTAGACCGTGCCCATTTCCAGGCCGATGATGCCGCCGCCGATGACCAGCATCTTCTTCGGCAACTGGCGCAACTCGAGCGCGCCGGTGGAGGTGACGATGCGCGGGTCGTCCTTCGGCATGAAAGGCAACTTCACCGCCTCGGAGCCGGCCGCGATGATGGCCTGCTTGAAGCTGATCACCTGCTTGCCGCCGTCGGCCTTGGTGACACCGAGGTGGTGCGGGTCGAGGAACTCACCCGTGCCCTGGACCACCGTCACCTTGCGCATCTTGGCCATGGCGGCGAGGCCGCCGGTCAGCTTGCCAATCACCTTCTCCTTGTGGGCGCGCAGCTTGGCGAGGTCGACCTTGGGTTCGCCGAAGCTGATGCCCAGGCTGTCGAAGTGCTTCACCTCGTCCATCACGCCGGCCACGTGCAACAAGGCCTTGGACGGGATGCAACCGACGTTGAGGCACACACCACCGAGCGTGGCATAACGCTCGACCAGCACGGTCTTGAGGCCCAAGTCAGCGGCGCGGAAGGCGGCCGAGTAGCCGCCGGGGCCGGCACCGAGCACGAGCATGTCGCATTCGAAGTCGGAGCCGCCCGCATGGGTGGCGGCCGTGGGGGCCGCCTCCGTTCGCCCTGAGCCTGTCGAAGGGCCTGTTGAGTTCGGCGCCAAGGCTTCGACGGGCTCAGCCCGAACGGGAGGAGGCGGCTCAGGGCGAACGGTGTTGGTGGCGGCAGCAGCAGATTCGATCGTCAACAACAGCGACCCTTCGCTGATCTTGTCGCCCACCTTGACCTTGAGCTCTTTCACCACACCCGCGTGTGACGACGGAATTTCCATCGAGGCCTTGTCGCTCTCCACTGTCACCAGCGACTGCTCCTTCGCGATGGTGTCGCCGGGCTTGACCAGCACCTCGATGATGGCGACGTCTTTGAAGTCGCCGATGTCGGGCACCTTGATATCGATGGTTGCCATGCTCAGTCTTTCTTGAGTTTGATCGTCTGGGTCTTCACCGGCCCAGCAGAGTTCTTGTCGAATTCGCAGCCCGCTCGCACGCCGATCTCGGCCAATTCCTTGGCCGTCTTGGCCCGGTCGAACGAGGCGTGCATGGCACCGAGTGCAAACGCGCGCCCCGACCCGATGGCCCAGAAACGGTCGAACTCGAACACCTCGCGGTAGGAGTACACCCCGTAGATGCCGCTCGCATTGGCGATCAGCGCGGTGAACTGCGAGCTCTCGTAGGGGTCGGCGTCGTCTTCCTTGGTGTTGAGGTAGAAGACTTCCTTCAGCTTGGGGTGGATCTTCAGGAAGGTGTCGAACACCTCGTCACGCGAGTTGAGCTTGAGGTCTTCGGGCGGCAGCCAGTTGAGCGCACGCCGCAGCACCGGAAAGTGCGCCGTGGTGCCGGCCATGCCGATCCACGAATCGGCCACCTTGAAGAGCTTGTCGTTGTCTTCGTAACCATGCGGCAGGCGCGTGTCGCCGAAGGTGACGAGGCTGTCACCCGAGATCGCCACCTGCCCGGCCTTGCGCACCACGACGACTGTCGTCAAAGCAGCACCCTTCGGAAGTCGGCCAAGACTTGGCCGAGATACGCATTGAACCGGGCCGCCGCCGCGCCGTCGATCACACGGTGGTCATAGCTCAGGCTCAGCGGCAGCATCAGCCGCGGCTGGAAGGCCCCACCGTTCACATTCGGGTCCCACACCGGCTCGGTGACCGACCGGCTCAGGCCCATGATGGCGACCTCGGGCGCGTTGATGATGGGCGTGAAGTAGCGCCCGCCGATGCCGCCCAGCGAGCTGATCGAGAAGCAGCCTCCGCTCATGTCTGCCGGCCCGAGCTTGCCGTCGCGTGCCTTGGCGGCGAGCTCGCCCATCTCCTTGCTGATCTGCAGAATGCCTTTCTTGTCGGCGTCTTTCAGCACGGGCACCACCAGCCCGTTGGGGGTGTCGGCGGCAAAACCGATGTGGAAGTACTGCTTGTAGACGAGCTGGTCGCCATCGAGCGATGCGTTGAACTCGGGGAACTTCTTCAGCGCCGCCACGACTGCCTTGATCACGAAGGCGAGCATGGTCACCTTGACGCCGGACTTCTCGTTTTCCTTGTTCGTCTGAACGCGGAAGGCTTCGAGCTCGGTGATGTCGGCGTTGTCGTGGTTGGTGACGTGCGGAATCATCACCCAGTTGCGGTGCAGCGTGGCGCCGCTGATCTTCTTGATGCGCGAGAGATCCTTGCGCTCGACCGGGCCGAACTTGGTGAAGTCGACCTGCGGCCAGGGCAACAGGCCGGGGAGGCCGCCGCCCGATGCAGCGGGCGCACCGCCCGAAACCCCGCCCTTGGCCGATTGCGCCTTGGTCTGGTTGTCGCCCGCCATCACCCCCTTGACGAAAGCATGCAGGTCGTCGTGCGTGATGCGGCCTTTGGGGCCGCTGCCCTTCACTTCATCGAGCGGCACACCGAGTTCGCGCGCCAGCTTGCGGATGCTGGGCGAGGCATGCGGCAGGTGGCCTTGCGGCGCGGTCGGTTCGTGGGCGGGCAAGGCGGCCGTGGGCACGACACGTTCGACCGCTGTGGCCACGGGAGCCGCCACCGGCACCTCCGTTCGGGCCAAGCCTCCCACCTCCGTTCGGGCCGAGCCTGTCGAAGCCCCTGCGGCACCGGCACCTGGCCCTTCGACAGGCTCAGGGCGAACGGCGTTTGAAACGGTGCTTGATTCACCCGCTTCCACCACCAGCAACAAGGAGCCTTCGCTGATCTTGTCGCCGAGCTTGACCTTCAGCTCCTTGACCACACCGGCATGCGTCGACGGGATCTCCATCGAGGCCTTGTCGCTTTCTACCGTCACCAGCGATTGTTCGACCTTCACCGTGTCGCCGGGCTTGACCAGCAGTTCGATGATCTCAACGTCCTTGAAGTCGCCGATGTCGGGGACTTTCACTTCGACCAGGGCCATGTTCTTGTCTCTTTCTTTATTCGCCTTAGGCGTACAGCGGGTTCACCTTGTCGGCGTTGATGCCGTACTTCTGGATGGCTTCGGCGACTTTAGCTGCCGGCACCGTGCCCTCATCGGCCAGCGCCTTGAGCGCGGCCACCACGATGTAGTGGCGGTTGATCTCGAAGTGCTCACGCAGCTTGCTGCGGA
>NZ_JADMJX010000388.1 GCF_018780185.1 Rhizobacter sp. | reverse complement strand
ACAGCGCGAACTCGCTCAGGCCGGCGTAGCCGTCACCGGCGAACAGGTTCTTGCCGTCTTTCCAGACCGACTGGTGCACGTGCATGCCCGAGCCGTTGTCGCCGACGATGGGCTTGGGCATGAAGGTCGCGGTCTTGCCATAGGCGTGGGCGACGTTCTGGATCACGTACTTCTGCAGCTGGACCCAGTCGGCGCGCTGCAGCAGCGTGCTGAACTTGGTGCCGATTTCCATCTGGCCGGCATTGGCCACTTCGTGGTGATGCACTTCGCAAGGGATGCCCAACGACTCGAGCACCAGGCACATCTCGGAGCGCATGTCTTGCATGCTGTCGACCGGGGGCGTGGGGAAGTAGCCGCCCTTGACGGTGGGGCGGTAGCCGGAGTTGCCGTGCTCGTATTCCTTGCCGGTGTTCCAGGCAGCTTCTTCGGACTCGATCTTCGAGAAGCAGCCCGACATGTCGTTGCCCCAACGCACGCTGTCGAACACGAAGAATTCGGGTTCCGGGCCGAAGAAGGCGGTGTCGCCCAGGCCGGTCGACTTCATGTAAGCCTCGGCGCGCTTGGCCAGCGAACGCGGGTCGCGCTCGTAGGGCTTGCCGTCGCCCGGCTCGACCACGTCGCAGCTCAGGATCAGGGTGGGCTCTTCGAAGAACGGGTCGATGTTGGCGGTGTTCGGGTCGGGCATGAGCTGCATGTCCGAGGCTTCGATGCCCTTCCAGCCGGCGATCGAGGAGCCGTCGAAAGCGTGGCCCGACGTGAACTTGTCTTCATCGAAGTGAGAGACAGGCACGGAAACGTGCTGCTCTTTGCCGCGGGTGTCGGTGAAACGGAAGTCGACAAACTTGACTTCGTTTTCCTTCACCATCTTCATCACGTCGGCAACGGTCTTGGCCATCAGGGGACTCCTAGCGAGATGCTTTTTGGGGGTTGGATTCGAGGGGGTGTTGCAGGCAGTTCGAGCACGGGTGGCCTCGAAAATGCGCACAGGAATGTAGCAGAAAGCATGCCCGAAACCGGCTGGGCGAGGCACCCACCGCGCCTGCGCTCATCCGCGGGCGCGCTCACGCACAGGTCTTGGTGCACAGGCCGGCGCCAACACCCCACAATGAACCAATTTGGTGCAGTCAAATGCACCAACTTGGAATGCCTGCTTTTGCCTCAGCGCACCAGTTCCGGGCCCATCTGTGCGCCCTGCGCACGCAGCCCGTCGAGCAGCTGCTGGTAGGCCGCGGCCAGGCGTTCGCTGTCTTGTCCTTTGACCCCCAGCTCGATGTGGCGGCCCCACTGCGGGTGGTCGACGCTGGGCAGGCTGAAGACCTTGATGCCCGCGAACTGCGCTTCGATCAGCTCCATCAGCGGGGTGAGCGCCGCTTCCATCGCCCCCATCACGATCACCGACTGCTCGCGCTGACGCTGCGAGCTGTGCAGGTGGGCGCAGTGGGTGTCGAGCACCCACTCGATCATCGGCCAGGCCATCACCGGGAAGCCGGGCACGAAGTACACGCCGCCCTCGGGGTAGCGCAGCGAGAAGCCGGCGATTCGGTTGTAGGGGTTGGGGATGATCTCGGCGCCTTGCGGGAACACGCCCATGTTGAGGCGGTGCTGGTTGTCGTCGCGCTCGGGCTCGAAGGCCTCGCCACGCTCGGCGGCGATGTCGCGCATGCGCTCGATGATGAGGTCGCGCGCCTGCGGGTGCAGCGCCAGCGGCACGCCAAGCGCCCGCGCCGCGCACTGGCGGGTGTGGTCGTCGGGCGTGGCGCCGATGCCGCCGCAGGAAAACACCACGTCGCCGTTGTCGCGCGCGGTGGCAAACGCATGCTGCAGGTCGGCGGTGATGCGCTGCGGGTCGTCACCCACGTAGCGCGCCCAGCTCAACGAGAGGCCACGCGCGGCCAGCAGGCTGATCACCTTGGGCAGGTGCTTGTCTTCGCGCTTGCCGGAGAGGATTTCGTCGCCAATGATGATCAGGCCGAAGTTCATGTGCAGGTCTCAAAGAGGTGGAAGGGGCAACAAGGGCGTGGGCTCATCCATCGTTGGCACGGCCGGCGCGGCCAGCACCTTGGCTTCAGCACGCAGCGCGTGCAAGGCGCTCAACAGGTAGTGCGCGAACCAGAGCGCCGAGAAGGCAAACACCAGGGTGTAGATCCAGATCGCCACCGGCACCAGCACAGGCGCCAGCGGAATGAACATCGCACCGGTGACCCACACCAGCGACGGCGCGGCGCCCAGGTAGCCGGTGACGATGCCCATCAGCAAGAGGCTGGCGCGGTGGCGCTCGATCAGCTGGCGCCGCTCGTCCTTGCTGGCGTGCTCGGACAGCATGTCGTAGCTCATCACGCGGTAGGTCAGCCAGCCCCAGATCAAGGGCGGCACCACCAGCACCACCGGCGGGACCAGCCAGAACGGGATCGAGATCACGAGGGCCACCAACGCGATCAAAGTCGCCGAAAGGCTGACAAACAAGCTGCCCAGGAACGACCCTCCATGGCGCAGCTCCAGCGCCGAAAAGCGCCGCTTCGCCACCAGCTTCAGCATGGCCGGCACCATCAGGATGGCCACCGACAACAAGGACAGCACCACCAGCACCGGCGTGGCCAGGAGCACCACGACCATCGGCACCAAAAAGGCCCGCAGGCGGCCCATGCCGATGCTGTCCAGCCACTTGAACAAGGCGCTGAGCAGCTCCCACGACGAAAACGCATTGCTCACCGCGTCGAGCGCCGGCTCCCAGAAAAAATAGCCCACGCCGAAGGCCAGCCCGGCGATCAACAGCAGGGGAAGCAATGACAAAAAGATCACCAGCGGGTGCACGCAATAGGCCGCGGCGCGCCAGGCTGAATCGAACAAGGGCTTCATGGCCGCGGAGGATACGCGGGCACGCTCAGCCGCGCCCGATCAGGCGCGCAAGGCCCCGCCACTGCTGCGACCAGAAGCCACGGCCGTAGTCGCGCCCGCCTTCCTGAGGCAGCTGGTCGCGGATGCCCGTCGGGTCGTAGCGCTGCTCGAAGTTGGCGGTGCGAAAGAGCACGTCCCACAGCGGGAACAGCACTGCGAAGTTGCACTCGCTCAGCGCGCCGCGGCCCTGCGACGGGTGGCCGAGGCCCATGCCGTGGTGCAGCCGGTGGAAGCGCGGGCTGACCAGCACACGCTCGAATACCGGGCCGAACCACAGCCGCACATTGGCGTGCGACAGGCTCTCCAGCAGCTGGGTGCAGGCCACCACCGCGACAAATTGGCCCGGTGCGATGCCGATCAAGCGCGCCGCGAGCACCATCACGCCGTCGCGGATCAGGTCGTCGAGCAGGTGGTTGCGGTTGTCGCTCCACATGGTCATCTGGCGCTGGCTGTGGTGCAGGGCATGCAGGCTCCACCACATCGGTACGGCGTGCTGGGCGCGGTGCAACCAGTAGTCGATGAAGTCGAACACCAGCAGGTAGGCCAGGAAGGCAAACCAGGCGGTGTCGGTCAAGCCCGGCCAGGCGGGTGCGAGCCAGGCGTCGAGCTGCCAGGCCGACAGGCCTTGGTAGCTGAGCGCGCCGAACAGCATGTCCCACAGCGGGTCGATGGAAAAGAACAGCGCGAGCCTGAACAAGCCCAGGCGATGGATCAGCGTGTAGACCACGTCCACCCGCACCGCCGCGCGGTCGGTCACGGCCTCGACGGGCCGCCAGCGTTCGAGCGCTCGAAACACCAGCAGCATCACGACCAGCTGCAACAACCCGACCAGCAGCCAGCCAGTGGCGGCATAGGCGTCTTCGACCAGGTTGCCCAGGCCAAGGGCAAACGCCAGCGGCTGGATGACCGACTCGAACAAGGCCTGCTGCGCCTGGCCAAATACCTCGGTAAAGCTGCTCAGGACAAGATCGATCATGGTGGCAAGGTCGCGAAGCAAAACCCCTTGGCCTTGAGGCCTGTGATCAGGGGTTCCAGCACGGCCGGTGCCCACGGGTCCTGGCGCGACCAGATGCCCAGGTGGGCGAGCAAAATGTCGCCACTGCGCAGGTCGCGCAAGGCGCGCTGCAGCAGCTGTGCGTTCGGGTAACGCTCGCTCGGCAACTCATCACCCAGAAACCCGGCCGGGCTCCAGGACACGTGCTTCCAGCCGCAGGCCGTGGCCGCAGCCAGCAAGGCGGGCGAGGTCTTGCCGCCCGGCGCGCGAAACAGCCGCGGCATGGCCTGGCCGGTCATCGCGTGGAAACGGTCGGCCGGGCGCTGCAACTCGGCGCAGTACTGGGCCGTCGTCCAGCGCTGCGTTTGCCCCGCTCGTGGGCCGGCGCTGGCCTTGACACGAAAACCGCCCGGCACGTCGGCCACCCAGTACACATGGTCGAAGGTGTGCGAGCCGAAGGCGTGGCCCTCGGCGGCGCGGGCCTTCCACCAGGGGGCCCAGCTGTCGTCGAGGCTGGCGCCACCGGTGAGCGTCTTTTCGTTGGCCAGGAAGAAGGTGGCCTTGACCTCGTGACGGGCCAGCACCTCGGCCACCAATGGCGCCACGCCCATGTGGCCCGTGTCGAAGGTGAGGTAGAGCGGCCTGTCGCAGGCCGCCAAGGCAGGGGCGGCCACCAGCGCAACGGTGAGACTCAGCAGCCTAGCGGCGCGGCGCATGGTCCAGCGTCCACACGCCGTGCGGCGAGCGGCCGACGCCCACCTGCCGTACGACCTGCTTCTTGTCGAGGTCGATGACACTCAGCTTGCGTGCCCAGCGCGAACTCACCAGCAGCGTCTTGCCGTCGGCCAGCACGTCGATGCAGTCGGGCCCGCCGGGCGCCGGGTAGCCGGCCACCACGCTCAAGCTGGGGATGTCGATCATGCTGATGGTGTTGGCGACACGGTTGCTCACGAACACATGCTTGCCATCACCGCGCGAGCGAAAGGCGTGCGCGCCGGCTCCCGTATGAATGCGCTTGACGAGCTTCGGCGCAGCCTGGCTCACGTCGTACACCTCGACGTATTCGTCCCCGGTGAGAGCGACCAGCAGCAAGCGGTCGTCGGGGGTGAGGTACACGTCGGCGGGCAGCTTGCCGATGCTGATCTTCCAGCGCGGCTTCTGGGTCTGCAGCCCGATGGCCATCAGCTCGTCGCTGTCTTGCATCGAGGCGTAGACGGTGGTGCTCTTGCTGTCGATGGCCAGGTGGCTGGGCGTGCGCGCGGCACGCACACGGCCGGCAAGCTTCATGGGGCTTGCCGCGTCGTCAGGCTGCCATTGGTAGATGTCGACCCGATCCAGGCGGTTGGCCGCGATCACCAGCCACTTCATGTCGGGCGAGAACCGCAAATGGTATGGGTCTTTGATCTTGCTGAGAGTGCGCTGCACCTCGCCAGTCTTGGGGTCGATGAGGGTGAGCGAGTCGCTCAAGGCATTGGCCACGATGAGCGACTTCTCGTCGGGCGTGAGGTAGAGGTGGTGAGGCTCCTTGCCGGTCGGGATGCGCCGCAACTCGGCGAAGCTCTTGGGGTCGATCACGCTGATCGACGCGTCGAGCGAGTTCAGCACGAAGATCGGGTTGGAAGGTTCCTCGACAGCACCCGCTGTTGAACACGTGAGGGCGGCCCACAAGGCCAGAAGAACAGGCAAACGCTTCAAAAGGGGACACCGCATGAGTAAAGCGCCAGTGTAGGCGGCTCGGCTTCGCCGGCCGCCCGCAGGGGAGCCGGCTATTCGTCGTCGCCCCCCAGCACGCCACCCAACAGACCGCCGGCGCCGAAGCCACCCAGCACCGAGCCCTCTTCACGGCTGCCGCCGCGCTGCGGTGCCGCAGCAAACACACGCGAGGCCAGGCGAGAGAACGGCAAGCTTTGCAGCCACACCGTGCCAGGGCCGGTGACCTTGGCAAAGAACAGGCCTTCGCCGCCAAACAGCGC
>NZ_JADMJX010000164.1 GCF_018780185.1 Rhizobacter sp. | reverse complement strand
TGGCCTCGACGATGCGGTTCATGTCGCGCGGGTGCAGGCCGATGCTGGGCTCGTCGAGCACGAACATGGTGTTGACGAGCGAGGTGCCGAGCGCGGTGGTGAGGTTGATGCGCTGCACCTCGCCGCCGCTCAAGGTGCGGCTCTGGCGGTCAAGCGTGAGGTAGCCGATGCCGACGTCGCAGAGGTATTTCAGTCGTGTGCGGATCTCGTCGAGCAGCAACTTCAAGGCGTCGTCGAGCATGCTGCTGGGCAGGCTGATGCCATCGAAGAACTGCTTGATGCGGTCAATGGGCATCAGCATCAGGTCGTGCACCGTGAGGCCGGGCAGCGCTTCGAGTTGGGCACGGCTCCAATCCACACCACTGGGCATCACACGCTTCTCGGGCGGCATGGCGCCGTCGGCGTCGGCCTTGGTGCCCATGCGCCACAAGAGCGCCTCGGTCTTCAAACGCGCGCCGCCGCAGGTCGGGCATGGCGTGTAGCTTCTGTACTTGGACAAGAGCACGCGGATGTGCATCTTGTAGGCCTTGGATTCGAGGTACTCGAAGAAACGCTTCACGCCGTACCACTGCTTGCCCCACTTGCCGTTCCAGTTGGGCGAGCCGTTGATGACCCAGTCGCGCTGGGCTTCGGTGAGCTGCGACCAGGCGGTGTCGCGCGGGATGCCGGCCTCGGCGCCGTAGCGCATCAGGTCGTCCTGGTTTTCTTGCCAGGCTGGCGTCTGCAGGGTCTTGATGGCGCCGGCGCGCAGCGTCTTGCGATGGTCGGGAATCACCAGGCCCCAGTCGACACCGATCACGCGGCCGAAGCCGCGGCAGGTCTCGCAGGCGCCCATGGCGGAGTTGAAGCTGAACAGCGCGGGCTGCGGGTCCTGGTAGCGGATGTCGCTGTCGGGGCAGTGCAGGCCGGTGGAGTAGCGCCAGAGAACATATCCCCGTTCGCCCTGAGCTTGTCGAAGGGCTGTTGCCTCTTGCACCGAGGCTTCGACAGGCTCAGCCCGAACGGAGGTGTGCGGCTCAGCCCGCACGGAGCTGTGCGGCTCTGCCCGAACGGGTTCACTTTCCAGCACATAGATGTTGACCCGCCCACTCCCCCGCTTGAGCGCCGTCTCGATCGCCTCGATCGCACGCACCTTCTCGATGCCCTGGATGCGAAAACGATCAGCCACCACGTCGAGCAGCTTGCGCGGGCCGGTGGGTGAAGCGACCTCCCGCTCGGCCTGCACCTTGGTGAACCCACTCGCGGCCAGCCACTGCTCGACTTCTTCGCTGCTGGTGTTGGCCGGCAGCTCCACCGGGAAGGTGAACACCAGGCGCGGGTCGCTCTCTTTCGTGCGCGCCATCAGCTCGGCGTAGATGGTCTCCGGCGAGTCGTGGCGCACCAGTTGCGCGGTCTTTTTGTCGAACAGCTCCGAAGCACGGGCGTACAAAAGCTTCAGGTGGTCGTTCAGCTCGGTCATCGTGCCCACGGTGCTGCGCGAGGTGCGCACCGGGTTGGTCTGGTCGATGGCAATCGCCGGTGGCACACCGTCGACCCGGTCGACCGCCGGGCGGTCCATGCGGTCGAGAAACTGGCGCGCGTAGGCGCTGAAGGTCTCGACGTAGCGTCGCTGCCCCTCGGCATACAGCGTGTCGAACACCAGGCTGGACTTGCCCGAACCGCTGGGCCCGGTCACCACCGTCATCTCACCGGTGCGAATGTCGAGATCGAGGTTCTTGAGGTTGTGCTGACGGGCACCGCGGATGCGGATGAGACCTGAGGTCATGGGGGAGGGCCTTGTGGGCGGAGGGGGCAAACATTCTAGGAGTGGGATACACGCCAAGCACCCCGCGGGGAGATTGGCCCAGGGCATCTTGCCCACCCCCTGCTGACACCCCGCTGTCATGTGCGTTATCAGGGATTCCACTCGGCGCGTTTGGCGCCCCGCTGTACAGGCGTGCACCACATAATGCTTTTCATCCGATGAACCGACTGAGGCAGCCGCCGACGCGTGGCTGCCCGAGGGAATGCCATGCACACCACGCTCCAGCAGCTGCTGGCCGGCGGCGCCGACGCCGCCATTGCCATCTCGGCCCCCGGCCGCCCCGCCCTCACCTACCGCGAGTTGCGCACGCTGATCGCCAGCACGCTGGCCAGCCTCAACGCACTGGGCGTGGGCCGCAACGACCGGGTCGGCATCGTGCTCAACAATGGCCCCGAGATGGCCACCTGCTACATGGCCTGCGCCTCGGGCACGACCAGCGCGCCGCTCAACCCGGCCTACCGCGCCGATGAGTTCGAGTTCTACTTGTCCGACCTCAACGCCAAAGTGCTGATCGTCGAACAAGGCAGCACCTCACCCGCCGTCGGCGTGGCGCAAAAGCTCGGCGTGCGCGTGGTCGATCTGGTGGTGCCTGCGGGCGCCCCGGCCGGTAGCTTCACGCTGAAGGCGCGCGATGGTGCCCCGGCCACGCCCACCGCGAACGGTGGTTTCTCGCAAGCCACCGACGTGGGCATGGTGCTGCACACCTCGGGCACCACCTCGCGGCCCAAGATCGTGCCGCTGTCGGTGGGCAACCTGTGTGCCTCGGCGCAGAACATCCGCACCACGCTGCAACTGAGTGCCAACGACATCGGCCTCAACATCATGCCGCTGTTCCACATCCACGGCCTGATCGCCGGGGTGCTGGCGCCGCTGTCGGCTGGCTCGCAGGTCTTCTGCACGCCGGGCTTCAACGCGCTGAAGTTCTTCACCTGGATGGACGAGGCCAAGCCCACCTGGTACACCGCCGTGCCCACCATGCACCAGGCCATCGTGAGCCGCGCCAAGGGCAATGCCGACGTGATCGCGCGCAACCCGCTGCGCTTCTTGCGCTCGAGCTCGTCGTCGATGCCGCCGCAGGTGATCAAGGAGCTGGAGGAGATCTTCCATGCCCCGCTGATCGAGGCCTACGGCATGACCGAGGCCACGCACCAGATGGCCTCGAACCCGCTGCCGCCGCAGGTGCGCAAACCCGGCACGGTGGGCCTGCCCGCCGGCCCCGAGGTGCAGATCATGGGCGAAGACGGCGCGCTGCTGGGTGCCAACGAGATCGGCGAGATCGTCATCAAGGGCCCCAACGTGACGGCCGGCTACGAGAACAACCCGAAGGCCAACGCCGAAGGCTTCTTGAATGGCTGGTTTCGCACCGGTGACCAGGGCACGAAGGACAGCGACGGCTACATCAGCATCACCGGCCGCCTGAAGGAAATCATCAACCGCGGCGGCGAGAAGGTCAGCCCGCGCGAGGTCGACGAAATCTTGATGGACCACCCTGCCGTGGCGCAGGTGGTGTGCTTCGGCATGCCCCACCCCAAGCTGGGCGAAGAGGTGGCCGCGGTGGTGGTGCTCAAAGAGGGCGCTGCCGCCACCGACCGCGAGCTGCAAGATTTCGTGGCCAAACGTGCCGCCGACTACAAGGTGCCCAAGAAGATCCTGTTCATGGACGAGATCCCCAAGGGCGCCACCGGCAAGCTGCAACGCATCGGGTTGGCGCAGAAGCTGGGGCTCTGACTATGGGCACCGTCATTCCTGCGCAGGCGGGAATGACGAATCGAAGGTTTCCTATCAACTGACTGACGAGGTACGCCGTGATGAGATTCAAGCTGCACACCGTGATCGCTTCCTTCGGCCTCGCAGTCGCGTCGGCCACCGCCCCGGCCCTCGCGGCCTGGGAGCCCACCAAACCCATCGAATTCGTGGTGCCCGCCGGCACCGGCGGCGGCGCCGACCAGATGGCGCGCTTCATCCAGGGCATGGCGGCCAAGCACAAGCTCACCGCGCAACCCATCATCGTGGTCAACAAGGCCGGTGGCGCCGGCGCTGAAGGTTTTCTCGACGTGAAGGGCGACAAGGGCAACCCGCACAAGATCGTCATCACGCTCTCCAACCTGTTCACCACCCCGCTGGCCACCGGCGTGCCCTTCAACTGGCGCGACCTGACGCCGGTGTCGATGCTGGCACTCGATCAGTTCATCCTGTGGGTCAACGCCGACTCGCCGCACAAGACCGCCAAGGACTTCATGGCCGCCGTCAAGGCCGCGCCCGACAAGACCTTCAAGATGGGCGGCACCGGCTCCAAGCAAGAAGACCAGATCATCACCGTGCTGCTCGAAAACACGCTCGGCAAGAAGATGATCTACGTGCCATTCAAGGGCGGCGGTGACGTGGCCGTGCAACTGGTGGGCAAGCACATCGACTCGACCGTCAACAACCCGATCGAGGCCGAGTCGCACTGGCGCGCCGGCAAGCTGCGCCCGCTGTGCGTGATGGACAAGGAGAAGCTGCCCTACACCACCAAGCTCACCGCCACCCAGTCGTGGAGCGACGTGCCGCCGTGTGGCTCGGTGGGCCTGCGCGTCAGCTACCTGATGCTGCGGGGTGTGTTCATGACACCCGGCGCCACCCCCGACCAGGTGGCCTATTACAACGGCGTGTTCGACAAGATCCGCGCCCTGCCCGAGTGGAAAGAGTTCATGGAAAAGGGCGCCTTCCGCCAGACCAGCCTGAAGGGCGACGAGTTCGTTGACTGGCTGGGCAAGAACGAACACATCCACCGCCTGCTGATGAAGGAAGCCGGGTTCATGGCGACCAACTGATCGCCATGAACAGCCCCGCCGAAGACAAGCCCGACGACGACACCCGACCGGGCCCGGGCACTCGCGGGCCTGAGCTGGGCGTGGCGGCCTTCTTGCTGCTGCTCGCGGGCATGGTGATCGCCGACAGCCTGCGCGTGGGCATCGGTTGGGCCGATGACGGCCCGCGTTCGGGCTACTTTCCCTTCTACATCGGCCTCTTGCTGCTGGCCTCCAGTGGCACGGTGTTCGTGACGACGCTGCTGCGCTGGCGCAAGCCCAGCCCGGTGTTTGCCGAGCGCTCGCAGTTGAAGACGGTGTTCGCGATGCTGGTGCCGATGGTGGTCTACGTGGGCGGCATCGCGCTGCTCGGCATCTACCTGTCGTCGGCGGTGCTGATCGGCTACTTCATGCGGCGCTACGGCAAGTTCGGCTGGCCGGTGACGGCGGCGGTGTCGGTGGGCGTGCCGCTCGCGTTCTTCCTGGTCTTCGAGCGCTGGTTCCTGGTGCAGCTACCCAAAGGCCCGATCGAACGACTCTTGGGGTTCTGAAATGACTGACAACCCCCACGCTCACTTCGTTCGCTGCCCCCCGAGGGGGCGCTCATTGCCCTTGGGGCGGCCCGGCGGTCAATGATGGAAGAAATATCGAACCTCATGCACGGCTTCAGCGTGGCACTCACGCTGCCCAACATCGTCTACATGCTGGTGGGCATCACGCTGGGCGTGTTGATCGGTGTGCTGCCGGGCTTGGGCGGCGCCAACGGCATCGCCATCCTGCTGCCGCTCACCTTCACGATGAACCCCACGTCGGCCATCATCATGCTGTCGTGCATCTACTGGGGGGCGCTGTTCGGCGGGGCCATCACCTCGATCCTGTTCAACATCCCCGGCGAGCCGTGGTCGGTGGCCACCACCTTCGACGGCTACCCGATGGCGCAGCAAGGCAAGGCCGCGCAGGCACTCACCGCCGCGTTCACCTCATCGTTCGTGGGCGCGCTGTTCGCCGTCGTGCTGATCACCTTCCTGGCGCCCTTGCTGGCGAGGTTCGCGCTCAAGTTCGGGCCGGCCGAATTTTTCGCGGTCCAGTTGCTCACCTTCTGCAGCTTCGTCGGCATGAGCAAGGAGCCACCTGCGAAGGTCATCGCCGCGATGATGCTGGGCTTTGCGCTCGCCGCCGTGGGCATGGACACCGTGACCGGCCAGCTGCGCATGACCTATGGCGTGACCGACCTGCTGAAGGGCTTCGACTTCCTGATCGCGGTGATCGGCCTGTTCGGCATCGGCGAGATCCTGCT
>NZ_JADMJX010000063.1 GCF_018780185.1 Rhizobacter sp. | reverse complement strand
GCGACGCCGTTGACGGTGATGCCGTGTTCGGCCAGTTCCATCGCGTGCTGTTTCACCAGCATCACCAACGCGCCCTTGGTGGCGCAGTAGGCCGAGTAGCCGCGCTTGCGCAAGCCGAGTTGCGCGCGCACCGACAGCATGTGCACCTGTCGCCCCGGCGTGCGGCCGGCGGCGATGCCGGCGATCTGGTGTTTGGCGACCGACTGCGCGAGGAACATCGCCGACTTCAGATTGACCTGCACCACCTCGTCGAAAGCCTCTTCGGTCACCTCGGCGAGTTTCTCTTCGCGCTGGATGCCCACGCAGTTGACCAGCAGGTCGAGCGCACCGAAGCGCTCGGCCACCGCATCGACCGAGGCGCGGATGTCGGCCACCGAGTGCGCATCCATCGCGAGGCCGATGGCGTCGAGGCCATTCGCGCGCAGGCGTGCGGCCAGTGCGTCGGCCTTGTCGAAGCTGCGGCCCGAGACGGCCACGCGCGCGCCGGCCATCGCCAGGCCCCAGGCCACGGCTTCGCCGATGCCGCCGTAGCCGCCGGGCACATAGGCCACGCGGCCACGCAGGTCGAACAGGCCCGCCAGGCTCTGGATGAAATCCACGGGGATGTCTACGGTGTCGGCTGTCGTCGTACGCATGGCATCAGTCCATCAACAGACCACCGTTGAGATCGAGGATCTCGCCGGTGATGAAACCCGACAGCGGCGAGGCCAGAAAGCGCACCGTGTGGGCAAACTCCTCGGGCTCGCAAAAGCGCCCGACCGGGATCTGCTTCAACAGCTCCTGGCGCTGCGCTTCGGTGAGCTGCTCGGTGATCATCGGCGTCTTCACATAGGCCGGCGCGATGCCGTTGGCGGTGACACCGAAGGCCGCGAGCTCGCGTGCCAGCGAGAAGGTGAGCGCGCTCATCGCGCCCTTGCTCACCGAATACGCCGTGCCGGCGGTCAAGCCACCGGTCTTGGCCGCGAGCGAGCTGGTGTTGATGATGCGGCCCCAGCGCCGCGCCTTCATGCCCGGCACCACGGCTTGCGCCCAGTACATCGCACCGTCGAGGTTGGCGCCCATCACACGCCGCCACTCGCTCGCGCTGGTGGCCTCGATCTTGTTGTTGGACAGGATGCCGGCGTTGTTGACCAGGATGTCGACCGGCCCCAGCCGCTGCTCGATCAGCGCATGCGCGGCCTGCACGGCCAGCGGGTCGCTGATGTCGCAGACGAGGGCCGTCACGGCCTTTCCATAGCTCGCTTCGAGCGGCGCCATCGACGCGGCGTTCATGTCGATCAGCGCCACGCGGCAACCGTCTTCGATCAGGCCTGCCACCACCGCGCGGCCCATGGTGCCGCCGGCGCCGGTGACGAGGGCGACCTTGTTCTTGAGGGAGTTGAGATTCATGTGTCGAGAACGCTTTTCTTGCCAAACAAGCCACGGGAGCGGAAGGTGACCACCGCAATGAACAACAGGTACATGGACATCAGCGACCACTCCGACGCATACGCGCCCGTGAGCCCGACCACCAGGCCCACCAGCAGCCCGGCGATGACCGCGCCCCACAGGGAGCCCACACCGCCGAGCACGATGATGAGGAAGGCCGGCACCACCGCGTCGACCCCCACGTGCGGGCGGATGCCCCAGATCGGCGCCATCACCACGCCGGCGATGGCGGCGAGCGCCACCCCCAATGCAAACACCGCCGAGCGCAGCCGCCCGAGGTGAATGCCCAGGGCCCGCACCATCTCGCTGTCGTGGGCACCGGCCTTGATGATGGCGCCGTAGGGCGTCTTCTCCAGGAACAGCCACAGCGCAAAGATCGCCACGATGGCAAAGGCGCTGGCAAACACGCGGTAGCGCGAATAGACCAGGTCACCCATCATGAAAGCGCCCGAGATCGCCTGCGGCAGCGCCATCTGCTGCTCGTTTGAGCCCCAGGTCAGGCGAATCAGCTCTTCGATCACCAGCGCCGCGCCGAAGGTCAGCAACAGCCCGTAGAGCGGGTCCTTGCCATAGGTGCGGCGCAGGCACAGTTCGAGCAGCAGGCCGAACAGGCCGACCAGGACGGGCGCGAGAAAGAGCGCGATCGCGTAGCGGGTGCCGAGCGGCAGGCTCATGTAGGCGGCCTGCGTTTCGGGGAACCAGCCGAGCTTGGGCGCCAGCAGGAAAAGCGCGGCATACATGCCCAGCGCAAACAGCGAGCCGTGCGCGAGGTTGATGGTTTCCATCACGCCGACGATGAGCATGAAGCCGAGCGCGATCAGCGCAAACAGCAGGCCGAGCGAGATGCCGTTGATGAGGTGGGGAACGAGGTCCATGGGGAGATTCAGGGTTCGAGGATCAGGGTTCAAAAGACGGTGTGGCGGCGTAGGACTCGAGCGTGCACTGCTGCAGGCTTGCGCGGTCTTCCACCTCGTTCGGTGGCTGCCGCCCGAGGATGCGGAACAGGTCGTCGGCCTGCCGCGGCCGGTCGTTGTAAGCGGCCATGTAGATGGTCTGCTGCAGCTGGTGGGTCTGCGGGTTCATGTAGGCCTCGTGGTGCTGCATGCGCTCCACGGCCGGGATGCGCAGGCCTTCGAGCGCCTTGATGAGCTTGAGGTTGTGGGTGCTGCCGATGCGCTCGACGGTGCGCAGCAGCTCGCGCGTGGCCATGTAGCCGTTGTAGAACACGTTGCCCGGCACCTTGATGCGGTAGTCGGGGTGAGCACGCTGGTAGCGCGCCACGAACTCCTTCACCCCCGCGAGGCCGAGGCCCCAGTACCAGGTGGTGCCGAAGATGCCGAACAGCGCCTCGCGGCCGAGGCCGTAGACGTCGGGCCAGTCCTGCTGGTTGTTGATCCAGCCGAAGCCGCGGTCCATGCTGTTCTCGCGCACCTGACGGCGCAGCACCTTCAGGTCGTCGCCGCCAACCGCCGTGGCGATCACCCCCGGCTTGAGCGCGCGGATCTTGTTGAGCACCACGCTGAAGTCGACCGTGTTCTGCGGCACGACCAGCTCTTCGAGGATGCGCCCGCCATTGCCTTCGACGATGCCGCGGATGCCGCTCGCGGTGGTGCGGCCCCAACCGTAGTCGCTGGTGACGAGCACCCAGTCGCGGCCGAAGCCGGTCATCGCGCCCTTCACCACCGAGATGGAGAAGTTGGTGCCGTTGCCGTCCCACACGAACTTGGTGCGGTGGCAATCCTTGCCGGCTTCGGTGGGCGAGCTGGAGTTGGTGTTGAAGTAGATGCAGCCCTGCGACTGCGCCACCTTCGACATCGCACTCGCCACCCCCGAGTGCACACCACCGAGCAGGAAGGCGACCTCCTGCTGGCGGATCATGCGTTCGGCCACCGGGCCGGCAATCGCCGGGTCACCGCCGGTGTCGGTGTGCACGACCTCGATGCGCCGGCCGAGCACGCCGCCGCGTGCGTTGGTTTCGGCGATCGCCATGCGCATGCCGCGCTGCTCGTCCTGGCCGCTGGCCGCGTACTGGCCGGTGTCGTCGGTGGCCAGGCCGATCAGCAGCGGCTTCTTCGCCTTGCTTTGCGCCCAGGCGTGATGCACCGTCCAGGGGCCGAAGCAGCCCACGGTGGCGGCACCAGCGCCCTGGATCAGGCGGCGGCGAGAAGCTGAGCGGGGCAGCATGTCGGCACGCGGGCGTGGTGCTTATTGCTGGTAGCTGGGCGTGGCGTCGTACGACTCCAGCTTGCACATCTTGGCCGCGTCCTGGTCGACCACGTCTTTCGGGTCGGCCCAGGTGAGGATCTTGAAGATGTCGTCCTTCTCGGCCGGCTGGTCGTTGTAGCTCGCCATGTAGATGGTCTGCTGGCACTGGTGGGTGACCGGGTCGATCCAGGCGTCGTAGTGCTGCAGGCGGTCGCGGGCGCTCATCTTGCGGCCTTCGAGCTTCTTGATCACGGCGATGTTGTTGGTGGTGCCGGCTTCTTCGACACAACGCAGCAGCTCGCGCGTGGCCATGTAGCTGTTGTGATAGACGTTGCCCGGCACCTTGATCGCCATGCCCGGGTACTGCTTCTGGTACGCGGCCACGAACTCCTTCACGCCCGGCAGGTCGAGGCGGTAGTACCAGCTGGTGCCGAACACGCCGAAGATGCTCTCCGCGCCCAGGCCGTACACATCGGGCCAGTCTTGCTGGTTGTTGATCCAGGCCATGCTCTTTTGCATGTTGAGCTGCACCACCTGCTGGCGCAGCGCCTTGATGTCGTCGCCGCCGATGGCGGTGGCCACCGCGTGCGGCTTGAGCTGCTGCAGCTTGAGCAGGTACGACGAGAAGTCGCGTGTGTTCTGCGGCACCAGCAGCTCTTCGATGATCTTGCCGCCGTTGGCTTCGACGATGGCGCGGGTGGAGTTCGAGGTGTTGCGGCCCCACACGTAGTCATTCGTCAGCAGCACCCAGTTCTTGCCGTTGACCTTGATCGCGTTCTTCACGATGGCGTGGGCGAAGTTGGTGCCGTTGCCGTCCCAGACGAACTTGGTGCGGTGACAGTCCTTGCCGGCCTCGGTGGGCGAGCTGGAGTTGGTGTTGAGGAAGATGCAGCCGTACTTCTGTGCCACCTGCGAGATCGCGTTGGCCGCGCCCGAGTGCAGCGCGCCGATCATGAAGGCCACTTCGTTGCGAGTGATCATGCGCTCGGCCACGCGCGAGCCGGTGGCCGGTGTGGTCTCGGTGTCCATGTGCAGCGCCTCGATGCGCCGGCCCATCACGCCGCCCTTGTCGTTGTATTCCTTGATGGCCATCATCGCGCCCAGGCGCTCTTCACCGCCACTTGCGCCATATTGGCCCGAAGCGTCCATCGTGAGGCCGATGGTCAGCGGCTTCGGCGTGGCGGCCTGTGCCCACACGCGGTTGTGGGCCCAGGGGCCGAAGAAGGGCGTGGCGCCGGCGAGCGTGACGCCGGTGGCCTTGAGCAGGCTGCGGCGGCTCACGGGGGCCTTGACGGGCAGGGCGAGGGGCGAGGTGTTCTGGTCGTCATTCATGGCGTTGTCTCCAGGGGCTGTGGGTGCGGCACAGTGGTCTGCGCTCGCCGGGGGGTGGGTGTGGTGTTGGTGGCTAGCGGGGTACGAACTTCACGTCGCTGAGTTGCTCTTGCACCTCCAGCAGCGAGGCGATGAAACGATCGCCGAAGCCGAGGTTGGCGGCCTGCACGAAGCTCTGGTGCGCGGCCTCGGCGATGAAGCTGCTGGTGGGCAGCATCTCGGTCAGATGGGTGTAGTAGCGCAGGTCTTTCTGCGCGTTGCCGATGGCGAACTTGAGGCCGGTGAGGTCGCCTTGCAGTGCCTTGCCCACCATCATCTGGAAGATGCCCGAGTTCACGCCGCCGGCCGAGATCACGTCGAACACCTTCTGCAGCGACAGCCCCGCCTTGGCGGCCGTGGCCATGGCTTCGGCGATGGCCGCGGCCTGCGTCATCGCGAGCATGTTGTTGACGAGTTTCAGCACATGGCCGTGGCCCGGCGGGCCGACATGGATGATGTTTTCGCAGAAGGCGGCGAACACCGGGCGCAGGGCTTCGAAGTCAGCGTCGGCTGCGCCGACCATGGTGTTCAGGCGCCCTTCTTCGGCTTCTTTCGGCGTGCGCGCAAGCGGCGCGTCGATGAACTTCACGCCCTTGGCGGCAAAGTCGTTGCGGATGCGCGTGCTCGACGCCGGCTCGGCGGTCGAGGTGTCGATGACGGTCAGGCCGGGGCGTGCGGCGGCCAGCAGGCCGTCGGTGCCGTAGACGATCTCTTCGACCTGCGGCGAGCCCGTCACGCACAGGATCACGACGTCGGCCTGCGCCAGCGCGGCGCGGGTGTCGACTTCCACCGCGCCCGCATCGATCAGGTCTTGCAGGGTGCTGCGGTTGCGGTGCGCCTTGAAGCGCAGCGCGAAGCCTTTTTGAAGCAGGTTCTTGGCGATGCCGTGGCCCATCATGCCGAGGCCGATGAAACCGATGCTGGGGTTGCTGCTCATGCTGTTTTCTCTTTGGCGG
>NZ_JADMJX010000169.1 GCF_018780185.1 Rhizobacter sp. | reverse complement strand
GCCGGCCTGCGCAAGGACAACACCGGCTACGACCTGCGCGACCTCTTCATCGGCAGCGAAGGCACGCTGGGGGTGATCACCGCCGCCACGCTCAAGCTCTACCCGCAGCCCGCCGCGCGCATGACGGCATTGGCCGCCCTGCCCTCGCTGGAGGCTGCGGTGTCGCTGCTGCAGCTGGCGCAGGCGCGGCTGGGCTCGGGCTTGACCGGCTTCGAAGTGATGAACCGGTTTTCGCTGTCGCTGGTTCGCAAACACTTCCCGCATTTGCGCCAGCCCTTGCCTGAGGCTGCATGGACGGTGCTGCTGGAGCAGTCCGACACCGAGAGTGAGGCCCACGCACGTGCCTTGTTCGAGGGCCTGCTGGAGTCGGCCATGGAGCTCGGCGTGATCAGCGATGCCGCGGTGGCCGAGAGCATCGACCAGTCGCGTTCCATGTGGCACCTGCGCGAATCGATCCCGCTCGCGCAGCCCGAAGAGGGGCCGAACATCAAACACGACATCTCGTTGCCGGTGTCACGCATCCCAAGTTTCGTGGCGAGCACCGATGCGGCGTTGCAAGCGGCCTTCCCCGGCACCCGCTCGGTCAACTTCGGCCACCTGGGTGACGGCAACCTGCACTACAACCTGCAGGCACCGCTGGGAGTGGACGGTGCGGCGTTCCTTCGCGAACACGAACACGTGGTGAACACCCTGGTCTATGACGCGGTGTCGGCCTGCGGCGGCTCCATCTCGGCCGAGCACGGCGTGGGCGAGCTCAAGCGCGACGAGCTCGCGCAGCGCAAGTCACCGGTCGCACTGCAGATGATGCGTGCGATCAAAACCGCGCTCGACCCGCAAGGTGTGATGAACCCCGGCCGCATGCTTTAGCGAGCCGCTTCGTCCAGCAGCCAGGTGGCAAAGTCATTCACCTCGGGCTTGTGGGCGGAGGCCGCCGAGCGCAGCAGGTGATAGCCCATCGGGGACGCCAGCTTCTGGCTGAAGGGTGTCACCAGCTTGCGCTCCTTGATGAGCCCGTTGGTCAGCGGAAAGCGCCCCAAGGCCACACCTTGGCCGCGCACGGCTGCATTCATCATCTGGTCGTAGTCTGAAAAGTGCAGCGCGCCTGCGGGTTTGAGCTCCTCGATCTGCATGGCCCGCAACCACAGCGACCAGTCGGGCAGTTGAGCGTTATCGTGAGCCCCGTGCAGCAAGACGTGGTGCTGCAGGTCTTCGGGCCGCTTGAGCGGCTTGCCAGCCTGCTTGCGCAATGCGGGGCTGCACACCGGCGTCATCACCTCGCCGAAGAGCCGCACGGCACCTGGGTTGGCAGCGGCCGTCGGGCCGTACCGGATGGCCAGGTCGACGCCATCACGATCGAGGTTCACCAAGCTCAGGCTGACCGAAATGCGCACGTCCACGTCGGCATGCACCGCGGTGAAAGCCGACAGGCGCGGGATCAGCCACAGCCCCGCAAAACCCGGCGTGGTGGTCACGAGCACCGTCTTCTGCCGTTGCTCTTGGCGCAGCTGCTCGGTGACGCTGTGCAGTTGTTGAAGCACCGCTGCCGCCGTGGCCTGGAGTTGCAGGCCCGCTTCAGTCAGGCGCAGGGCGCGGTGCAGGCGCTGGAAGAGCGGCACGTTCAGGCGCTCTTCCAGCGCGGCGATCTGCCGGCTGACGGCCGATTGCGTGAGCGACAGCTCATCGGCGGCCCGCGTGAAGCTCAGGTGGCGCGCTGCGGCTTCGAAGGCTTCGAGCAGATCGAGCGGGGGCAGTTGGTAGCGTCTCACAATGGGCCTTCACATTCCAAAAACGCATGCAAGTCATACCAAATGAGCGTTTGCCCGGAGGCATGACCAGGGAGAGACTGTAGCCAGATTTGCTGCACTTGGGTTCGATCACATGACCAAGTCGCATGCCAATCGTCTACCCACAGGAGCCCACCATGCACCTCACTTCTGCCCCCCAAGCCGCTCATCTGCAACGTCGCCAGACCTTCAACCTGCGAGCCAAGAAGGGCCAGCGCATCGAAGTTCGCACCGGCCAGATCTGGGTCACCCAGGACGGCGACCCGCGCGATGTCATCCTCGGCGCCAACCAATGTTTCACGCTCGACCGCTCGGGTCATGCGCTGGTTTCGGCCTTGGAAGATGCGTCGTTTGTGGTTCGCAACGCCGCGGAAGTCGCCCGTGCCACGGCCGTCTCAAAACGCACCCTGGGGGGCACGCAAGTGCCGAGTTGTGCCTACTGAAGGGTGCCCTTGGCGGCGGCCGGTACCGGCAGCGACATGACCTCGATGCCCTCTTCCTGCAAGGCGAGGGCATCTTCCTTGGTGGCCTGGCCTCGGATGGCGCGCTCTTCCACTTCACCGTAGTGAATCCGGCGCGCCTCTTCGGCAAAACGCTCGCCCACGTCGTCTGTGTTGGCCATCACGTGCTGCACCGCGCGCAGCCACATCGACTGCATGGTCATGGCTTCGGGTGTGGCGGGTGAGGAGGTCGTCGTCGCAGGCGCCAGCGAAGGTTCGCGTGCCTTCGACACATTCAAGCGCGGCGCCGTCGGCAGCTTGGAGACGCCCTTGTCGCCACACAGCGGGCACTCGACCAGGCCGCGCTCGAACTGCGACTGGTAGTCGTCTTCAGAGGCAAACCAGCCTTCGAAAGTGTGCTCGTGGGCACAACGCAGGTTCAGAACCTTCATGGCCGCATTATGGGCGCGGGCTCCGTGGCAGTGCTGGCTGGGGTCATCTGCCAGGCCAGTTGCCAACGGCCGGATTGCCAATTCTGCAACCACAACAGGCCGATCAGCGTCTTCGCGTCGGTGAGCTCGCCGCTGGCGGCCTGCGCTTCGAGCGCCGCCACGGTGGTGGTTTCGACATCGAGAAACTCACCCGCGTCGAGCGAGCGACCACCGAGCTCCAGGCCGCGGGCGAACCAGACCTCGATGCCTTCGTCGGAGTAGGCGATGGCGTTGTGCAGGATGCCGGCACGTGCCCATTCGCGCGCGCGGTAGCCGGTTTCTTCGGCCAGCTCGCGGATGGCGCAGGTCAGCGGCGGCTCGCCGGCATCGAGCTTGCCGGCCGGGAACTCCAGCATCACCCGCCCCATGGGGTAGCGGAACTGGCGCTCGACCACCACGCGGCCGTCGTCGAGCAAGGGCACGATCATCACCGCGCCGGGGTGCACGATGTATTCGCGTGCGGCGAGGCTGCCATCGGGCAGGCGCACCTCGTCGCGCCGCACATCGAGAAAATGGCCCTTGTAGACCTGCTGCGAACTGACCTGCTTTTCGCGCAGATGTTCGTCGTCGGCCATGCTCAGGTCTTGAGGGCCTGAAGGACCGCGTTGGCGCACATGGTCATCAACCAGCCAGGCAGGAGGCCGAAGACCAGCACCGCTGCGCCGTTCAGCGAGAGCAGCACACGCACCTCGCCGGTGGTGGAGATGGGCGCCGTTTCCTTGGGCTCGTCAAAGTACATCACCTTGACCAGGCGCAGGTAGTAGAACGCGCCCACCAGCGACAACACGACGGCAATCACCGCCAGCACGATGTAGGTGGTGTCGTTGGTCGACACCAGCGACTGCAGCACCGCCAGCTTGGCATAGAAGCCCACCGTGGGCGGGATGCCGGCCAGCGAGAACATGAAGATCGCCATCACCGCCGCATACCAGGGGCTGCGGCTGGCCAGGCCCTTCAGGTCGTCGATGTTTTCGCTCTCGAAGCCGCGCCGCGACAACAGCATGATGATGCCGAAGGTGCCCAGGGTGGTGAGCACATAGCTGATCAGGTAGAACAGCGCCGACGAGTAGCCGTTGGCCGCCGAGAAGGTGTTGTTGGAGATGACGGTGGGCGTGAAGCCCAGCAGCATGAAGCCCACCTGCCCGATGGTCGAGTAGGCCAGCATGCGCTTCAAGTTGCTCTGTGCGATGGCCGCCAGGTTGCCCAGCAGCATGGAGGCCACGGCCAGCAACATCAGCATCTGCTGCCAGTCGGCCGCGACACCCGACATGCCCTCGACCAGCAGGCGGAAGGTGATGGCGAAAGCGGCCAGCTTCGGCGCACCGGCGATCAGCAACGTGACAGCCGTGGGCGCACCCTGGTAGACGTCGGGGATCCACATGTGGAAAGGCACGGCGCCGAGCTTGAAGGCGAGGCCTGCAACGATGAACACGGTGCCGAACACGAGCACGGCCTTGTTGATCTGGCCGGTGGCGATGGCGTTGAACACCTGCGGGATGTCGAGCGAGCCAGCGGCGCCGTACATCATCGACAAGCCATAGAGCAGGAAGCCGCTGGCCAGCGCACCCAGCACGAAGTACTTCATCGCCGCTTCGGTGGCTTCGAGGTTGTCGCGGCGCATCGCGGTCAGCGCGTAGAGCGACAGCGACATCAGCTCCAGGCCCAGGTAGACGATCAGGAAGTTGTTCGCCGACAGCATCACCGAGATGCCCAGCAGCGAGAACAGGCTCAGCGTGAACAGCTCGCCCTGGAGCATTTCGCGGTGTTCGGCATAGGGGCGTGCATAGGCCAGCGCGACCATCACCGACATGGCGGCAAATGCGCCCAGCAAATGGCCCAACGGGTCGGTGACGACCATGCGCTGCATGCCGTAGATCGTGAAGCCGCCGTCGAAGTAGAGCCAGTGCATCACCGCGACCACGGCCAGCGTGGCCTGGGTCAGCAGGTAGGTCGGCGTGCGGCGCGGGTGCGTGACCCACAGGTCGACCATGGCCACCACGCAGGCCATGCCCAGCAGCACGAGCTCGGGGTAGACGGCCAGCCAATTCATGTCGTTCATGTTCTTGGGCTCAGTTCAGCTTCTTAGTTCAGCTTGGAGACGGCCACATGCTTGAGCAACTCGGTCACGCTCACGTGCATGGTGTCGGTGAAGGGCTTGGGGTACAGGCCCATCGCCAAGACTGCAATCGCCAGCAGGGCCAGCATCAGGTATTCGCGGGCGTTGATGTCTTGCAGCGCACGCACGTCTTCGTTGGCCACGGCGCCGAAATACACGCGCTTGACCATCCAGAGTGTGTAGGCGGCGCCGAACACCAGCGTCGTGGACGCCAGCGCGCCGAGCCAGAAGTTCACCTTCACGGCGCCCAGGATCACCATCCACTCACCCACGAAACCCGCGGTGCCCGGCAGGCCGCAATTGGCCATGGCGAAGAAGACGGCAAAGGCGGTGAACTTGGGCATGGTGTTGACCACACCACCGTAGCTCGAGATCTCGCGCGAGTGCACCCGGTCGTACAAGACGCCGATGCACAGGAACATGGCACCCGAGACAAAGCCGTGCGAGATCATCTGCACCAGGCCACCCGAGACACCCAGTTCGCTGCCCATGCCATTGGGTTCGAACAAGAAGAAGCCGAGCGTCACGAAGCCCATGTGAGCAATCGATGAATACGCCACCAGCTTCTTCATGTCTTGCTGCACCAGCGCGACCAGGCCGATGTAGACCACGGCGATCAGCGACAGCGCGACGATCACCCAACCCCAGTGGTGCGCCGCATCGGGCGTGACAGGCAAGGAGAAGCGCAGGAAACCGTAGGCTCCCAGCTTCAGCATGATGGCCGCCAGCACCACTGAGCCGCCCGTGGGTGCCTCGACGTGGGCGTCGGGCAGCCAGGTGTGCACTGGCCACATCGGCACCTTGACGGCAAATGCCGCAAAGAAGGCGAAGAAGAGCAGCGTCTGCTCGGTCATCGTCAGCGGCACGTTGTGCCAAGTGGTGATCTCGAAGCTGCTGCCCGACTTGAAGTACAGGAAGATCAGCGCGATCAGCATCAAGAGCGAACCGGCCAGCGTGTAGAGGAAGAACTTGAATGCAGCGTACACACGCTTCGGCCCACCCCACACGCCGATGATGATGTACATCGGGATCAGCGTGGCCTCGAAGAACACGTAGAACAGCAAGCCGTCTTGCGCGGAGAACACGCCGACCATGATGCCCGACAGGATCAGGAACGCGCCCATGTACTGGTTCACGCGCGTGTCGATCACTTCCCACGCGGC
>NZ_JADMJX010000298.1 GCF_018780185.1 Rhizobacter sp. | reverse complement strand
CAGAGACTGACAAATGCACGACATGCACCTGAGCCTGGCCACCCGCGAAGACGCGCTGGAGCTGGTCGACCTGTTTGCGATGGCGGGCCTGAGCGACGAGCCGTCAACGATCGACGAGGCCGCCGCCCAAGCCCGCTGGGACGCCATGCACCAAGCCCTGCCCAGCGTGAAAGTGATCGTCGGCCGCCGCTGCGACGGCACCGTGATGGGTGCACTCACGCTGGTGCTGATGCCCTTGATGGCCCACGGTGGTGCGCCATCAGCTGTGCTGGAAGACATTGCAGTGCACCCGGTGATGCAACGCGAAGGCCTGGGTCGCCAGCTCGTGGAAGGCGCCATGGCGTTGGCGCGGGAGGCGGGTTGCTACAAGCTGGCGCTGTCAGCTGGCCCGCAACAGAGCGCAGGTGCGCAGGCCTTCTTCGAGCGCCTCGGGTTCGAGCGCCATGGGGTGAGCTTTGGGGTGTCGTTGACCGAGGTGCAGGTGCTGGCCTGAGTCGCTTTGCGGCAGGTCGGCGCATTTCGCACTTGATTGAAGACGGGCCCAAGCCAAACTCCTTTCGTCCCGGAGGTATTGGTGGGGCGCGCCAGCTGAGCTTCGGTACCACGCCGGACGCCGCAAGTCTGTGGTTCACCAGCGCACTGGCCGCGAGTGACTTCTCGGCACACCGCCTGTGAAACACAGGCCTCACGCGAAGAAGTGGTCTATCGGGGACACGCCAAGGGCGGCATCACGATGAGGGCGCATCGCGGCAACCCTCGGACTTTCAGTTTCGAAGGTCAGTCGATTGATCGCTCGGTTTGAGGCGAGCGGTGCAAAAGACACTGACCCCAGAGCCGCTGCGGCCTCGCTTGTGACCCCGATCTCCTAAACGTCGCCCCCGCGCTTGCTCGGCGGGTTCGACGCCGATCAGGGCGTGTTGTTCTGGATGACTGGATCCAGAACAGCGGCTAGGCCAGTCGATTCATCAATGACGGTCACGTTGTAGGCAAAAGCCAAGCCGTCCACGTTCTTGTTGCGAACTGTCGCGACCCGGCCCTTGTCGTCTAGCTTCACTGAACCGAAGGTTTTTTTCGATCCAGGTGAGGTGAACACGATCGCCTTGCCATCCGGATGAAAGTGATACCCCTTGGTGTCCAGCTTGAACTGGATTGTGACTGGCCCTTTCGGAAACTGGGTTAGATCCAGCAGTTCCGGTGTCACTGCCACCTGAACAGGCGTGTCGGCGGCTTTTCGGTAAGCGACGACATGGACTGTCGCGATCTGTTCACTCTTGCTCATGATGGAGTTCCTAGTTATTCGTGAGGTCTGCTACCGCCCCGCACGGCCTGCAATTGTTGGACGAGAACGGCATATGCGGGGTGCCGATAGGAAGAAACTTGAACGCGAGCAACGAGGATCTGTGCCCCCTGGATGTCGCCTAGGCGCAAGCGTGCTCGCGCCAGCGACGTGAGCACCGCACCGTCGCTCATCGAGACAAATGGGGCGAGTTGAGCTTCGGCTCGTTGCCAAGACTCGCGTGCGCCCACCGGATTACCCGACATGAGCAGATCGCCCAGCGCCAATGAGGCGTTGGCCAAGTGCACCGCCAGTTTTGCGCGATCCGGCGTGCTTGCGGTCAGCTGGGGGATGGAGACATCTAGGAACCGTTCGATGTCACCCGCGAGCCTCGCACGTTGCGCCGGGGGTACGAACGGAACGGCCAGAGTAAGAACACGCGCACTCAGCTGCATGGCATCTCGAACACCGCGGCTACCGGCAGACTTGTAGTGCGCAACACAACTCGAAGCCAGCTCGTATTCCGCACTAGCCTCCCTACTCCGCCCCTGGCTTAACAAGACCTCGACCAAGCGCAGGCGCGCCGAACATGCGTCGCCCCACCACTGCACGTTCTTGGGATCTTCGCCGACTAGGCGATCAGCAATACCCAGCGCATCGCGGATATCAACTTCGGCAGCCGTCACCCTGCCGAGAGCCAGTTCGGACAGGCCGATCGAGTGCAGCGCGCTCAGGATTCCCCGCTGCGCGGCCCGATTTTTGTCAGCGTCCGGCATGCGACGCAAGACCCCGAGCCTCAGCCTCTGTTCGGCCAAGGCCTGCTCATAATCACCCAGCAGCTCATGGGCGTCGGCTCTCCAGCCATGGTTGATAGCCAATTCGAACGAGAGTTGGGGGCGCTGGGCCGAAAGCTTGGTGAGCAGCTCGCCTGAGGCCTGGAGAGACTTCAGGGCGTCAGCAGGCTGCCCCATACCTAGCATCACTGTGCCGAGATTTAAGTGGGCGAAAGCGACTTCGGCACGCCAGTCGAGGTTGTCCGGATCCATGGCGGCCAAGCGTTCCGTCAGGGTCAGGTACTCGCGGAATGTTGTCTCTGCCATGCGCCCGTCGGCTCGCTTCCAAGCGGCATACCCCACCCAGAAGACGCTCTGCGAATGGTCGAAGACACGTTTTTCGTCACCTGGGGCCTGCGCGAGCAGTTGCGCTGTCGTCTCCGCCGCTTGCTCGAACGCCGCCTGCGCGTCCGCTAGATTCCCTCGCAGATCGCGAATCTCCCCAATCAAATGCATCGCCCGAGACCGGTGCCCCAGCGCCGTCGCATCCAGCTTGCCGGACTCTTGCGCGCCGTAATACGCCAGCGCCTTCTCGCCCACCGAGTCCAGCACCTCCAGCCGCCCCACGGGCTCGAGCTTCTTGCGCAGATCACCGAGCATGAACTCGATCAAGCCCTCGGCCTGCACGCGCTGGTGTTGCGCCTCGTTGCGCGCCTGCACGGCCATCACCGCCAGGAAGGCAAATGCAACCAGACCCAACACCGACGCACCCGCCACGGCTGACAACAGGCGCACGCGGCGCTGCATGTCGCGGCGCACGAGGTCGTCGAAGCTCACGCCGAGCATGCCGGCCAGCAGCTTGAGTGTGGCGCGTTGAGGGCCGTCGCCGTGCTTGCGCATGTCGGCGGCTATAGGCTCCAGCAGTTCGCCTTCGGGCACGCCCTGGTCGTTCAACGCGCGCCGCAGCGCGGGGGGGAAACATTCTTCCGCCTCGCGCCCCGCCATGTCGCTCGCAAACGGCTCGCCACGGGCGATCAGCGCCAGCACGCGCCGCTCGCCGTGCAGCTTCTTGAATTCGATGATCTCGCGGTTGACCCAGGGCGAGCGCGCGGCGTCGGGTGTGCACACCACGATCAGCCAGCGGCTCTTTGACAAGGCGTCTTGCACGCTGGCCTTGAGGTCGGCGCCGGCGTGCAACTCGTCGCGGTCGCGGAACACGGGCGACACGCGCGCGGGCACCGGGCCGTGCGAGGTTTCGCGGCCGACCAGGCGGCGGGGCACGCGGTAGGTTTCGAGCTGCTTTTGCAGGCGCTTGGCGATCAGCTTGTCGTGGTGGCTGTAGCTCAGGAAGGCCCAGTACTTGGGCGCGTTCGTGGCATCAGCGTTGTGCGCTGACCCTTCGACAGGCTCAGGGCGAACCGAGATGGGCGGCTCGGCGCCACCGGCGCCTGGCGGGCGAATCGGTGTGACCTTGCTCATCAGCCAGCCCTCATCAGGTGCGACACCATCGCCGCGACCTGTGACGGGCCACAGCGGCGCGACGGAGCCGCTTCATAGGCACTGCGGCCACGGGTCGCACTGCCCTGGCGTTGCCAGATCAGTACCGGCGAAGTACGCGGCTGGGTCGACACGTGGATCACCGGAATGCGCCGCCGGCACGCCTCGTTCACCACCTCGGCGGTGCCACCGGCACCCTGCGCGGGCAACCCGTCCCACACAGCCAGCAGCACGTCGGACTCATCGAGCAAGGCGTGGCCGGCGCGACGGTAAGCCTGAGCTGAAAAGCCAGACCGCCCGCTCAGCTCGGTGACACGCTCCGCTCGCGCCAGCAGCTCGCCGAACTGGGCGCGCGAGGCCGCGCCGGTGAAGTCGCGCACGTAGGTGTCGCGCGCGAAGGGCAGCACGGCGTGCAAGGCGTAGCCGGCGTCGAGGGCGAGCTCCGCCACGTGGCGGTCGGCGCCTTCAGCCAGGCCCGAGAGCAAGGTGAGCGCAGGCGTGCGCGCAGCCGCCGCGATCTGCGCCAGAAATGGCCGAACCTGCGGCGTCAAACCGTCGAGCTGGCGCTGCGAAATGCGATTCAAACGATGCCCCGTCACACCGATGTTCAGACTGCGGGTTGCTCTTTGTGGCAACAAGATCGCCTCCCTGGCTGGTCGGGCCGGATCAGTCCAGCTTGTCTTTGGTGATCGCAAATCCCGACGCCCCAAGCATAGAGGACGCCGACGGCTTTTCAGCGCTTTGTGCCGACGAAGCCGATGCCGCAACGGCGGGCAGCGCAGGCTTGCCCGCGCGCGTGGTCGCCACCAGCAACAAGGCCAGCAGGACGACAGCCGACAGCAGCGCTGCAGCGACAAGAACAGCTCGGGTGGTGATGATGCGGCTCCCTCATGTGACCGTGCGTGCACTGTCGGGCGAGGGGTCCACCGGCGTCCTGAAAAAGGCCTGAATCGTTCTGAAAGCGCGCTCGGCCGCGGGGTGTCTCGCCTTCGACAGCGCGTAGTCACACCGCGCCCTATCATCGATCGCATGAGTGACAACCCCTACGTCGTGCGGCGCGAAAGCCGCAGCGAATTCATCCCCGTTCGAGGCCTCAACTACCACCTGCGCCACTGGGGCGACGCGAGCCTGGTGACGCCCGAGCGCCCGCCGCTGGTGATGATGCATGGCTGGATGGACGTGGGCGCCTCGTTCCAGTTCGTGGTCGACGCGCTGGCCGACGACCGCTATGTGGTCGCCCCCGACTGGCGCGGCTTCGGCCTCACCGACACCCCGCAGGAAGACAGCTACTGGTTTGCCGATTACCTGGGCGACCTCGATGCCATCGTCGACGCCGTGCTGAAGCCCTTTGCCGGCGTGACGCAGATCGACCTGGTGGGCCACAGCATGGGTGGCAACGTGGTGATGCTCTACGGCGGCGTGCGGCCGGCGCTGATTCGCCGCCTGGTCAACCTCGAAGGCTTCGGCATGCCCGCCACCATCCCGACGCTTGCGCCCAAGCGCTACGTCGCGTGGCTCGATGAGTTGAAGCAGCCGGTCGAGATCCGCCCCTACCAAAGCGTGGACGCCGTGGCCGCGCGCCTGCGCAAGACCAACCCGCTGCTGCCGGCCGACCGCGCCGCCTGGCTCGCCAACCACTGGGCCAAACAAGACGAAAACGGCCTGTGGCAGATCCTGGGCGACCCGGCGCACAAGCGCAGCAGCCCCTTGCTCTACCAGGTCGGCGAGGTGCTGGCCTGCTGGAAGCAGATCACCGCGCCGGTGCTGTGGATCGAAGGCGACCAGAGCGACCCGGAGAAGTGGTGGGCCGGGCGCTACAGCAAGGCCGAGTTCCACGAGCGGCTGAAGCAGGTGGCGCGCCACGAGACGCACATGCTCTCGCCGGCCGGCCACATGCTGCACCATGACCAGCCCGAGGCGCTGGCCCGGCGGCTGGAGGCTTTTTTAGCCGGGTGAGCGACATCCCCATGAAATAATGGCGGGCTTCAAAGAATGGAACCCCATCATGGACGTCGAACACATCAATGCCATTGGCAACTCCCTGGCCGACCTGACGAAGCGCACGGTCGACCTCCGGGGGTATCTTTGACTACGATCGCAAAGCTCTAAGACTCAACGAAGTCAACGCCGCGCTCGAGAACCCCAAGGTCTGGGACGAGCCCAAACGCGCGCAGGAGCTGGGGCGCGAGAAGCGCACGCTCGAAACCGTGGTCGAGACCATCAACCACCTCACGAGCAACCTGGCCGACAACACCGAGCTCTACGACATGGCCAAGGAAGAAGGCGACTTCGACTCCTTGCTCGCCATCGAGGCCGAGGCCAACAAGCTCGACGCCACCGTCAAAGACCTCGAATTCCGCCGGATGTTCAACAACCCGGCCGACCCGCTCAATTGCTTCATCGACATCCAGGCCGGCGCCGGCGGCACCGAGGCCTGCGACTGGGCCAGCATGCTGC
>NZ_JADMJX010000241.1 GCF_018780185.1 Rhizobacter sp. | reverse complement strand
TCCATGCCCGAGCCGCACAGGCGGTTGAGGGTGGCGCCGGGCAGCTCCAGCGGCAGGCCGGCGAGCAGGGCCGACATGCGCGCCACATTGCGGTTGTCTTCACCGGCCTGGTTGGCGCAGCCGTAGATCACATCGGTGATGGCGGCCCAATCGACCTTCGGGTTGCGTGCCATCAAGGCCTTGAGCGGGATGGCGCCGAGGTCGTCGGCACGCACCGACGACAGGGCACCGCCATAGCGGCCGAAGGGGGTGCGAATCGCGTCGCAGATGAAGGCTTGGTTCATGGTGTCTCCCAGGGATGGTGAAGCGAATGCTTGGCACGAATTATCGTGCGCGCATCGCTACCATGGCCCGCCATGAGCGTTGTCCCGCTACGCAGAATTGGCCCCGTCGTTGGCATGGTGTGCGCACTGCACGCACTGCTGCTGGCATGGGGGTTGTCGCTGCGCGTGAATGTCGACACCGGCGTGTCTCATGCGCCTGCAATGTCGACGCGGTGGGTCGCGGCACCTCGGGTGCAAGAGGCTGCGGTGACACCTGCGGCCAAATCGCCCAAGTCGCCCAAGTCGCCCAAGTCGCATGACCGAGGCCCGGCGCGTCGCGTTCAACGCGCGGCCGAGGTCGTGGCGCAGCCTGTCGACTCGCCGCCGATCACACCGGCCGAGCCCCCGCCTGAGATCGCTGCGCCGGAGCCGGCCTTGCGCGCAGACAGCGTTCAGCGCGCTGCACGCGAGTCTGCGCGCCAGAAGGGCCTGGCCACGCGGGTGGATGAGCAGCTCGGCCGCGCGCCGGTCGATGCACAGACGGCGCTTCGAGAGGGCATTGCCTCCGGTGCACGCAGTGACTGCCTCAAGGGCGGCGAGGGCGGCTACGCCAACGCCCACATGGGCTTGCTCGCGTTGCCACTGCTCGTGATCGACGCGGCCACCGGCCGCTGCCGTTGACTGTGGTTCAGCTCAGCTTGCCGAGTGCCAGCGACAGCAGCTCATCCAGACGGTGGTAGGCCAGGCAGGCGCCGGCGACCACTTCGCTTCCCTGGTCTTCTGTCAGCAGGTTGGAGTCGAGCGTCTGCGCGAGCTGGCGCCATGCGTGGGTGCGTGCATCGATCGACGCGTGCAGATGGCGCCCTCCGTGCAGCTCGGTCAGCCCGAGCCGGGCGCCGACGCCCTTGGTGTGCGCGAGCCTCTCCAGGCTGAGCATGAGGCCCTCGCTGGCATAGAACCACCCCAGTGTTTCAAGCAGCGTGAGGCCCATGGGCGCCGGCGGCACCGGTTTCACCGGCCAGGCCTCCAGGTCGCGCAGGTCGGCTTGCATGCGGTTCGCCCGGGCCGGGTTGGTCAGCCCGAGGTCGGGCAACATGCGCTGCAGTTCTTCAGCCTGGTGGTAGCGCTGCTCGTCGCACAGCATGTGGTGCTGCACGGTCAGGAAACCGGCGTAACGCTCCAGCGTGAGAAACGGCTGGATCTGGTTCAGGCCCTCGCGCATGTAGACCTGCAGAAAGGCTGCGTCCTCGGCGAGCCGCTGTGTCAGTGAGCGATGCGCCCGCGAGCGCGCCAGCGGCGCCGGCACGGTGGGGAAGTCGAGGGCGATGTAGGCGTAGGGCATGGCGGTCACCACGGGTCTGATCAGCCAGGCAAGGGCTCGCCCAGCGGCACGGGCTTGCCGATGGCATAACCCTGCGCATAGTCGATGCCCGCCTTGGCGAGGTAGTCGATGGTGGCTTCGTCTTCCACGTATTCGGCAATCGTCTCCAGCCCGAAGGCCCGGCTCATGTCGCGGATGGCGCCGACCAGGTACTGGTTGGCCGGATGGGTGACGACATTGCGCACGAAGCTGCCGTCGATCTTGAGGTAGTCGAGCTCCAGGTCGCGCAGGTACTTCAGCGAGGCCATGCCGCTGCCGAAGTCATCCAGGGCGAAACGCAGCCCGCGTCGCCGCAGTTCGGTGATGCTGCTTGTGGCCTGCGGAAACCCGTCGATGCCGACCGACTCGGTGATCTCGAAACAGATGGAGTCGGGGCGAACCTGGTGGGCCTCGAGCTGCTGTTGCACGTACTCCACCAGGCCACTCTCGATCATGCTCAGGCCCGACAGGTTGATCGACGTGTTGGCCGTGGGGTGGCCCGCTTTTTCTTGGGCGCTGAGCCACCTGAAGGTGTTCTTGATCACCCACTTGTCGATGTCGGGGGTCAGCCCGTAACGGTCGGCGATCGGCAAGAACTCGCCGGGCGCCCACAGGCTGCCTGCGCTGTCTCGCAATCGCACCAGAATCTCTTGCCGACGTGGGCCGGTATGCCCCTTGCGCAGCGGCCTGATGGGCTGGGCGAACAGCACCAGCCGGTCGTGTTCGATCGCTTGCCGTATGCGCATCACCCAGCGCAGCGGCGCGATCTTCGCTTCCAGATCGGCGTCGCCTTCGACGATGGAAATGCCCTGGCGGCTGCGCGAGCGCGCGAGGAACCCGGCCGCCAGCGCCTGGTCCAGCAGGTGATCGGGGTCGGCCTGCGTGTGCGGCTTCACCGGCAGCATGCCGATGCTCACGGAGATGCACACATCGGCCTGTTGGCGCATGCGGCGCTGGGCATCGGCCACCACCTTGTGGACGATCTCGCCCAGCTCGATCAGGCTGTGGCCCCGACGGTCCAGCACCACCAGCGCGTAGCTGTCGCTGGCCACCTGGAACAGCCGGCAGGTGCTGCGGTCGAGCGTGCCGGACACCATGCCTGCCAGGGTGCTGGCGACCCGCCAGCCAAAGGCGTCCAGCACGACCGCGTAGTCGTCGATCATGAGGGTCAGCACGTCGAACGGCCGGCGCTGCGGCTGCGCCAGTTGCTCGGCCAGCATCTCCCTCAGCGCGTCGATCCCGGGCGGTGGTTCACGGGTGTCGGCCGGTTTGGCGCCAACGGCCCGGCGGCGGGGCGAATCGTGTGCTTGTGCCTGGGGGATCAGATGCATGGGCGTGTTGGGGTGCGCATCGTGGATGCCGGAGTGCCGGTGCGGGAGTCGCCGGGGTCGGTCGATGCTAGCCAGCGGGCGACAGCGATTCATGCCAATGCCACCTCCATTCCGGCCGCGCAGGCGATCGGGTTCAGAACGTGGTGTCGGCGGCTTCGCGGTGGTCGTGCTGCGCGTCGTGCTGCGAGCGAGAGGCTTCGCGCAGCGCACGCCGTTGCTGCAGTGCCGCCTGGCGCAGCAACCATTGCAGGGTCACTTGCAGTTCGGCTTCATCGATCACGCGGTGGGTGGTGTAAAGGCGCAGTGCGAGGCGCCCCTTGGTGCGCGTCGTGCTCAGCAGGGCCAGGCCCTTGCGCTGCGCCTCGGCGGCCAGGCCAGCCTGCAGTCGATCGGCCTCGTGCTCGCTGACACCGGCCGGCTTGAACCGGAAGGTCACGATCCCGAGCTGCGAGCGGCTCATGATCTGCCAGCCCGTTTGCCTGCGGACCCAGGCTTCGGCCAGATCGGCCAGGCGCATGCGCCGGTCGGCCTCCTGCCGGAAGGGCTCGGCCCCGCACGCTTTCAGCGTGCTCCACAGCTGGAGTGCTTTCGATTCCTGGGTGATGGAGTGGGAGTGCGCTTCGTCATGTGCTGTCGCGGCGCTGCGCGAGCGAAGCGTTTCGTCCAGCGCGGCGCCGTCGCGCAGCAGCAGGCAGCCCAGCGGGTGGGGCTGCAACAGCGCTTGTTGCAGGTCGAGCGCCAGCGAGTCGGCACCGGCGAGCCCTCGCAGCAGTTTGCTGCCCCGCTCCGTCATCGCGGCGGCGGCGCCGCGTGAGCCGTCGACGTGCAGCCACAGGCCCTCAACCTTGCACACCTGCGCGAGCAAGACCAGGTTGTCGACGGCGCCGGTGTCTGCCGTGCCTGCGTTGGCCACCACGCAGAACGGGCAACGCCCCGCCAAGCGGTCCTGGCGCACCCGGCGCGCCAGCGCGAACGCGTCGAGCCGGCCGTCGACGCAGGGCAGGCGGCGCACCGAGCCTTCGGCAAAACCGAGTTGGCGCATCACCCGCTCGAGCAGGGGATCGGTGTCTTCTGAACAGTAGGCCAGCCCCTCGGCATGTCCGTTGAGCATGCGGTACTGTGCACAGGCCAAGCCCTCCAGGTTGGCGCTCTCGCCATCGTGCGAGAAGGCTCCCGTGGTGCTGGGCGCGAGCCCCAGCAGCGCTGACAGCCAGCCCAGTGCCAGCGCGTCGGCCTGCGTCGTCATGGCTGATGGCTCCGCGCGGGCTGCTGGGCGCGCGCGTCTTGCATCCGGGCCTTGGTGCGCGCTTCCTTGAGTTGTTGCGCTTGTTCGGCGAGCACGGCCTGCCAGTGGTTCAGCTCTCTCTTGTGCCGGTTCTGCAGCTGCGAGAGCGTCAGCGCCACACGTTGTTCACAGCGCTGTTTTTCGTGGCGGCGGCCGAGGTGCCAGCCGGTGGCGAGGCTTGCCAGCGCCGCCGCCGCGACCCCACTCAACCACATGGCCAAATCGCCCATGTCAACCTGCCTGGCGCCCCAAACGGCGCCCCTGCCCATCGCCGGTGCCAGCCGAGAGCACGCGGGCCCGGTAGTCGGCCGGCGTGCTGCCCACCTGGCGCAAGAACGCGCGGCGCATGCGCTCGTCGTCGATGAAGCCGGTCTGCGCGGCGATCGACTTGATGGACACCGACGGCGACTCCAGCATGTGGCAGGCCCGCTCGACACGCAGGTGCTGCACCAGCTTGGCCGGGGTCTGGCCGGTGTTCTGCACGAAGAAGCGCGCAAAACTGCGCACGCTCATGCCCGCACGTTCGGCCATGTCGGTGACCGTGATCGGCAAGCTCAGGTTGGCCGCCACCCAGCCCAGCAGGTCGGTGAGCGTGCTGTCTGCGCCTCGGTGGGCCAAGCGCTCCTGCATGTGGAGCACGCTGCTTTGCTGGGCCTGGTTGCCGGGGCGTGTCATGAAGACCACCAGCGTCTTGGCGGCGTTGAGGGCCGCTCTCGCGCCGAGATCTGCGCGCACCAGCGCCAGCGACATGTCGATCCCCGCCGTCATGCCGGCTGCGATCCAGAACTTGCCCGACTGCACGTAGATGAGGTCGTCTTCAAGCTGCACGCGTGGAAAGCGCGCGCGAAAGTCTTCGCTGTTGCGGGGGTGTGTCACTGCGCGCTTGCCGTTCAGCAGGCCGGCCGCGGCCAGCAGGAACGAGCCCGAGCCCAGGGAGCAGACCCGCCGCACGTGGCGTGCGGCCTTGCCGATCCAGTCGATCAGCAGGGTGTCTTGCATGGCCTGCACGATGCGTGGGCCGCCCGAGACGATCAGCGTGTCGATGGCCCCGGCCTCCAGGGTCGACAAGGCCTGGGTCTCCACCGAAAGGCCGCACGACATGCGGACCAGGCCGCCGCGCCGGGATGCGTAGACGTTCTGGTACGCCGGCGGCCGGCCGTTGGACACCAGGAACGCATTGGCGACCGTGAAAACCTCCGCAGAGCCAGCGATGCCGACGATGCTCGAACCTTCATGCACGACCAATGCGATGCACCGCAGAGCGGGAAGCTCTTCCATTCTTGCGCCTTGTTCCATTTCTTGTTGCTCTTGGAAGCGGGCGCTATCTTCACCGGCACCAACCGGTGCCGACTGTGAAATAAGGCGCACATCAGGGCGCCTTGGCGGAAATGGAGGGGGTATTGGCGCGAAGCGATGGGTAGCGCTACCTACGATCTTTCGTGCGTCAAGAAATGCGCCTGGAAAACGGCCTGGGCGCCGATGGCGTCGCACCGGCAAAGCCGCTTGGCGGCTGCCGGCGTTCTGGTGATGGGCGGCTGGGCCTCGCTCAGGCCGCGTGGGCGAGTTCGTCCATCGCGTAAACGTGGCCGAAGCGGTTGGCGAGAAAGTCGTCCAGCCGCACGTCTTCTTGCCGCACGAAACCGCTCTGCGGCAGCTGCCCGGTGGCCAGCAGGTCGAGCATCGCGCACAGGCTGCTCGCGGTGGTGATCTGGATGGCGCTGCGCATGCGCCCGGCCAGCACGTGGCTGTAGATCTTGCGGGCGTAGGTGTCTTG
>NZ_JADMJX010000253.1 GCF_018780185.1 Rhizobacter sp. | reverse complement strand
TCGAGGTGGGCCACGAAGCGCACATCGGGCTTATCGATGCCCATGCCGAAGGCGATGGTGGCCACCATCACCACGCTGTCTTCGCGCAAGAACCTGTCTTGGTGGCGGCGGCGTACGTCGGAGTCGAGCCCGGCGTGGTACGGCAAGGCGTTGATGCCTTCGCTCTTCAACCAGTCGGCGGTTTCTTCCACCTTCTTGCGCGACTGGCAGTACACGATGCCGGCGTCGCCTTCGTGTTCGTCTTGGATGAAGCGCAGCAGCTGGGCGCGCGCGTTGTCTTTCTCGACGATCGAGTAGCGGATGTTCGGCCGGTCGAAGCTGCTGATGAAGATGCGCGCTTCTTGCAACTGCAGCCGCTCGATGATGTCGGCCCGCGTGAGGTCGTCGGCCGTGGCGGTGAGCGCGATGCGTGGCACATTGGCATAACGCTCGTGCAGCACATTGAGCGAGAGATAGTCTTCGCGAAAGTCGTGGCCCCACTGGCTCACGCAGTGCGCCTCGTCGATGGCGAACAGGCTCAGCAGGCCGCGCTCGTTCAGCGAATCGAGCTGCGCCAGAAAGCGCGGTGTGGTCACCCGTTCGGGCGCGGCGTACAGCAGCACCAGCCGCCCGCTCATCATCTCGCGCTCGATCTTCTGCGTCTCGTCGAGCGTGAGCGTGGAGTTGAGGAAGGACGCGTGCACCCCTGCTTCTTCGAGCGCGCCCACCTGGTCGTGCATCAGCGCGATCAGCGGGCTCACCACCACCGCCACGCCGTGGCCGGCGCGGTGGCGCGCAATCGCCGGCACCTGGTAACACAGGCTCTTGCCGCCGCCGGTGGGCATGAGCACCAGCGCGTCGCCGTTGCCCACCACGTGGTCGATGATGGCTTCTTGTGCGCCACGGAAGGCGGGGTAGCCGAAGACCTCTTGCAGGATGTGCAGCGGCTCGGTCGACGTGGGGGAGTGGGAGGCTTGGGGCGGCATGGCGGCGAGAAAACGTCATGGTACGCGAGCGACCCTTGCGCTACGCTGCTTCTCCCCCACAAGGAGGCCCCATGACCGACCGCGCCGACGCCCTGCGCCAGCAACTCATCCGCAACTTCAACGAGGTGCCGCTCAAGCACGAGACGCGCGAGCCGCTTTACGAATGGTCAGGCGCCCGCCTGGCCGCCGGCACCGCAGCGCTCAAGCTCGGCGCCAGCGTCGACACCGTTCCTCCTGGCAAACGCGCCTGCCCCTACCACTTTCATTACGCGCAAGAAGAGATGTTCATCGTGCTCGAAGGCGAGGGCACGTTGCGGGTTGCGGGCGAGATGCTGCCCATCCGCGCGGGCGACGTGATGTTCATCCCGCCCGGCCCCGCGTACCCGCACCAGATCATCAACACCTCGGCCGCGCCGCTGAAGTACCTGTCGATCAGCACGAAGGACAGCCCCGAGGTGGTCGAGTACCCCGACTCCGGCAAGTACCTCGCCTCGGCCACGCGCGACGGCGACCCCTATGGCTTCGACCAGATCCACCCCCTGAAAGATGCCCTCGATTATTGGGATGGCGAGCCCTGAAGGCGGCGTGCTAACTTCGCCCCCGGCAACCACGCCTCACCCCACCCGGCCGCGCATCCACCCCTTGCGCGGCCGGTTTCATCTCAGGAACCTTCACACCATGAAGCTCGCGTTCTCTCAACTGCGCCGCGCCGCGGTGGCCCTCGCTCTGGGCGCCACCGCTGTCGCCGGCCTGGCACAGACCAGCCTGCCCACGGCCGCCGTGCGCAACGTGACCGACACCTACCACGGCACGAAGATCGACGACCCCTACCGCTACTTCGAGAACAAGGCCGACCCCGAGGTTGCCAAGTGGATGAAGGCGCACAGCGACCACGCCCACGCCACGCTCGCGCGCATCCCCGGGCGCAACGCGCTGCTGGAAAAGATCATGCAGTACGACTCGGCCGCCTCCGACCGTGTGGCCCAGGTCACGCGCCTTCCCGGCGAGCTCTATTTCGTCGAGCGCCGCTCGGCCACCGAGAACCAGTTCAAGCTCTACATGCGCCAGGGCCTGAAGGGCGCCGACAAACTGCTCGTCGACCCCGAGGCACTGGAAAAGAAAACCGGCAAGCCGCACGCCATCAACTGGTACGTGCCCTCGCCCGATGGCGCGCTCGTCGCCTACGGCCTCTCATCGCAAGGCTCCGAAGCCGCGGTGTTGCACCTGCTCGACACCCGCAGCGGCAAGCCCGTCGGCCAACCCATCCCGCGTGCCGATTTCGGCGGCGTCGACTGGTCACCCGATGGCAAGACCCTGCTGTTCAACCGCCTGCGTGCGCCGCGCGGCGGCGACAAGGCCACCGCCAAGTACCAGCACAGCCAGACCCTGATGTTGCGCCCCGGCGAGCGGGTGGGCGCGGCCCGCGCCGTGTTTGGCACGGCGGTGAGGGGTGTGAAGATCGGCGCGGCCGAGATCCCCTTCGTCAGCCTCTCGCACGACGGCCAGTGGGCCTTTGGCTTCGTGATCAACGGCACGCAGCGCGAGCTCGGCCTCTACGCCGCGCCACAGGCCAGCGTGCTGGCCGGCAAGCCGGCCTGGAAGCGCGTGCTCGACAGCAGCGACGAAGTGACCAGCGTCGCCTACTTCGACGGCACGCTCTACCTCGTCTCGCACAAGGGTGCGCCGCGCTCGCAGGTGCTGTCGATCAAACTCAAGTCGCCCGACCTGAAGGCCGCCGAGGTGGTGATGCCGCCGAGCGAGCGGGTGGTCGTCAACGTGGTGGCCGCGGCCGACGCGATTTATGTGGAAACGCGCGACGGCAACGTCAAGCGCCTCTTCAAGCGCCCGCACGGCACGACCGGTGCACCGGTTGAAGTGAAGCTGCCGCTCGAAGGCTCGTTCGAGCTCGTCAGCGGCGAAGGCAGCGTCTATGCCGCCAACCCCAGCCTGCCCGGCGTGCTGATCGCGCTGCAAAGCTGGAACAGCGCCAACCAGTATTACCAGGTCGCGGCCGACGGCAGCGTGAGCAACACCGGCCTGCAACCCGCCGGCCCGTACGACATGCCCAAGGGCATCGTCACCACCGAAGTCAAGGTCAAGAGCCACGACGGCGCGCTGGTGCCGATGTCGATCATTCACCGCGACAGCGTCAAGCTCGATGGCAGCAACCCGACCATCCTCTACGGCTACGCGAGCTACGGCATCACCGAAGAGCCCTTCTACAGCGTGAGCCGCCTCGCCTGGCTCGACGCCGGCGGTGTGTATGCCATTGCCAACCCGCGCGGCACCAGCGTCTACGGCCAGGAGTGGTACCGCGGCGGCTACCAGGCCACCAAGCCCAACACCTGGAAAGACTTCATCGCCTGCGCCGAATACCTGATCGCGCAGAAGTACACCCAACCCGCCAAGCTGGGCATCCTGGGTGGCAGCGCGGGTGGCATCCTGGTCGGCCGCGCAATGACCGAGCGGCCCGATCTGTTTGCCGCCGTCATCCCCGCCGTGGGTGCGCTCGACATGCTGCGCATGGAAACCACGGCCAACGGCGTGCCCAACATCCCCGAGTTCGGCAGCACCAAGACCGAAGCCGGCTTCAAGGCCCTGCTGGCCATGAGCACCTACAACCACATCAAGCCCGGCACGCCCTACCCCGCGGTGCTGCTGACGCACGGCGTGAATGACCCGCGGGTGGAAGTGTGGGAAAGCACCAAGGCCGCCGCCCGCCTGATGGCCGCCACCAGCAGCGGCAAGCCAGTGCTGATGCGCCTGGCCTACGACGCCGGCCACGGCATCGGCAACACCAAGAAGCAAACGCTCGAAGAGCGCGCCGACATGTTTGCCTTCTTCCTGTGGCAGATGGGCGTGCCGGGTTACCAGCCGACGCCCTGAGCCGAGGGCGGCGCGCCCTCGGCCTGCTGCGAACTCAGCCGCCGCGTTGCCGCGCGCGTTCGTCGCGCTGGCGGGCGTCGCTGTCGCGCTGCAGCGCCACGCACTGCGGGTGCTGCTCAAAGCGTGAGCTCGCGCACTCGCGGCTCACGCAAAAGGCCTTGCGAAAGAAGCCAAGGCCGGCGCAGGCCTCGTCGGGCGACTTCGGGTTGGTGACCGCGGTGGCCCGGGCGCGCTTCTCGGCGGGTTTGGCCGGAGCCGGCTTCGGCGCATCGGTCTTCGCCTGCGCGGGCCTCGGGGCCTGCACCGTCACAGCCGCCCGAGGCGGGGGCGCCTTGGCCACCATCGTGGCCTTCGGGGGCGTGCTGCCGTCACTGCGGTGGGCGCCACCCAGGCCCAAGGTCAGCGCCACCACGCCGGCCGCGATGCCGGCGCCCCACTGCCGCACCCCGCGCTGGCCCAGCCAGTTGCGGCGCGTGTCGCCCGGGCCCGGCGGCGGTGCGGGCCGCTTCAGCCGGCCATTCAGCGCGTCGCGCATCTGCGTCACGTTTTGCGGGCGGTCTTCGGGCGCCACCGCGAGTGCCCAGTCGATTGCCTGCACAAACGTTGCGCTCAGCTCGCCCGGCTCGTCGGCCAGCGGGCGCATCGTGTCGCGCACTGCGCGCGCTGCGGCTGGCACCGGCGGCTGGCGGCGGATCAGGTAATACAGCACCGCGGCCACGGCGTAGAGGTCGGTCCAGGGGCCCTGGCGCATGCCCACGATGTCGGCGTATTGCTCGATCGGGGCGAAGCTCGGCTTCAGGATCGCCGTGAGCGCCTGGCTGTGCTCACCCACCACCCGGCGCGCGGCGCCAAAGTCCAGCAGCACCGGCGGGCCGTCGATCTGCACCAGGATGTTGTCGGGCGACACGTCGCGGTGGTACACGGCGGCGCGGTGCAGCACCTCCAGCGCGTCGAGCAGCGGGTCGGCGATCGAGCGCAGCCAGGCCTCGGTGGCGGGCTTGTCCATCGCCGACAGCGTCTGCTTCAGCGTGAGCCCCGGGTAGTACTGCATCACCATGTAGGCGGTGCCGTGCTCTTCCCAGAAACGCAGCACCTTCAGCAGCGAGGGGTGGTCAAAGCTCGCCAGCATCTGCGCTTCGTTGACGAACGACCGCAGGCCGATGGCGAAGGTCTCGGCATGCTGCGGCGAACGCAGCGCCACCCACGAGCCCGCGCCCCGCACGGCCAGCGAGCCGGGCATGTACTCCTTGATGGCCACCTGGCGCATCAGCGCGTGGTCCAGCGCCAGGTAGACGATGCCGAAACCCCCGGTGCCCAGCACGCACAGCAGCTCGAACTCGGCCAGGCGCGTGCCGACGGGCAGCGCGTCGCGGTTGTCAACGCCCTCGTGGGGGCCGGTCAAGCCGGCGCGCGAGAACCTGACGGTCGGGGCCAGAAAGCGTGTGGTGGGTGGCACGGCGGGTAAGTGGGCAAACACCCGTCCCCCGGCTGGGGGAACAGGGAGCCTCCCCCATCATTGCCGGTGCCGGCGGGCAGCGCGGTACGGTAAGCTGGCGGCAGCACGCATTCGCGTGAAATTCCACCGTTTCGATTCGATCCTTCGGGACAATCGACCCCTTTTTAGCAGGAGCCGCCCATGGCCTCGATCAACAAAGTCATTCTCATCGGCAACTTGGGCCGTGACCCCGAAGTGCGCTACACCCCCAACGGCGCCGCCATCTGCAACGTCACCATTGCCACCTCGCGCAACTGGAAAGACAAGAACAGCGGCGAGAAGATGGAAGAAACCGAATGGCACCGCGTGGTGTTCTTCGACCGCTTGGCCGAGATCGCCGGCGAGTACCTGAAGAAGGGCCGCCCGGTTTACGTCGAAGGCCGCTTGAAGACCCGCAAGTGGACTGACAAGGACGGCGTCGAAAAGTACACCACCGAAATCATGGCCGACAACATGCAGCTGCTCGGCGGCCGTGAAGGCGGTGGCGGTGATGAAGGTGGTGGTGGCGGTGGCTACAGCCGCGGTGCGCAAGGCGGTGGTGGCGGTGGTGGTGGTGCCGAGCGCGGCGAGCGCCCCGAGCGCAGCGCCCCGGCCGTACGGCCGGCGGCCAGCAAACCGGCACCGAGCAAGTCGTCGACCGGGTTTGATGACATGGATGACGACATTCCGT
>NZ_JADMJX010000034.1 GCF_018780185.1 Rhizobacter sp. | reverse complement strand
AGCAGCGCGGCCGCGCTCATCAGCTGGCCGCTCTGGCAGTAGCCGCACTGCGGCACGTCGTGCGCGATCCAGGCCTTTTGCAGCGGGTGGCTGTTGTTGGGTGACAGGCTCTCGATGGTGGTCACCTTCTTGCCGGCGGCGGCCGACAACGGCGTGGAGCACGAGCGCACCGGCTGGCCGTCGAGGTGCACGGTGCAGGCGCCGCACAGCGCCATGCCACAACCGAACTTGGTGCCGGTGAGGCCGACCTCGTCGCGGATGACCCACAGCAGCGGCGTGTCGGGTTCGGCCTTGACGTTCATCGTCTTGCCATTGATCTGGATGCGAGTGGTCACGGGAATGTCTCCTGCATGAATGTTGGCGCGCGCGCTACAGGTGATGCTGTGCGCTGCTCGATACAGCATCCCCCAGCGTCGGAGTGAAGTCCAACCTGGGCAAACCCGAGGGTGTCGGCCCCCGGCGCTGTGCGCCACCCCCCGCGGGGGCGCGGGGCCGGCTTGGGAGCGGCCCGGCGCTCGGCCCCGCCCGCTGCGTTCACCGCCGATTCAGCCGATGTCGCTCGGCGCGTGCTCGCTGACCGCGGCGTCGCGCCGCACCACACCGCCGCCTGGCGGCTGCATGCGCCAGCCGGCCACGATGGCCAGGGCGCAGATCGCACCGAGCAGCACGAAGGTCTCGTGAAAGGCGCGCAGCGGCTCGGCCGCATGCACCTGCAGCCGCCACTCCAGCACGATGCCGGCCAGGCTCACGCCCACCGCACCGCCCAGCTGGCGCAAGAAGTTGATGGCGCTCGACCCGTGCGAGATGTGCACCATCGGCAGCCGGCGAATGGCGCCGAGGTTGAGCGAGGGCAGCACCAGCCCGAGCCCGATGCGTCCGACGATGGCAAACGCGGTGATGACCCACAGCGAGGTCTGCAGCCCCACCAGGGCCATCAGCCAGAACGACAGCGTGAGCAGCGCAATGCCGCAGGCCACCAGCTTGTTGAACGGGTAGTGGTCTGCCAATCGCCCGCCCAGCGGCAGCATGAACGCGAGGAAGATGCCCGCCGGCAGCAGCACCGCACCCGCTTGCGAGGGCGGCAGGTGCAGGCCGATCTGCATGAACACCGGCACCAGGTAGGTCGAGCCGAACAGGGCCGCGCCATAGATGAACGCCACCACGCCGCCCATGCGGAAGGCGCGGATGTCGAACAGCTTGAACTCCATCAGCGGGTGCTCGGCGGTGCGCTGGCGCCAGATGAAAACCGCCGCCGTCAGCACCGAGGCCGCCAGCAGCGCGTAGGCGTAAAGCGACGGCGTGTGCAGGTGCACCAGCCCGTTCATGCCGGTCAGCACGGCGATGGCCAGCAGCACGAGGCCGGGCAGGTCGAAGCGGCGGTCGTGTGGGTTCACGCCCTCGGTGCCGGGTGAGCTGTGCGGCAGGTACTTGTGCGCGAGCAGCAAAGCGGCCACGCAGAACGGCACCACCACGAAGAAGATCGAGCGCCAGCCGAACATCTCGACCAGCACGCCACCGATGCTGGGGCCGAGCGCCGGTGCGAGCACCACGCCAAAACCGAAGATGCCCATCGCCTTGCCCTGCTCCTGGCGGCCGAAGAGCTGCAACACGATCACGGGCGGGATGGGCTGCATCGCCCCGGCGGCCAGGCCTTCGACCACGCGCATCGCGAGCACCAGCTCGAAGCTCGTGCCCAGGCCGCCGGCGATGCCGCCCACGGCCAGCAAGATCACCGCCGCGAAGTAGGTGTGGCGGTAACCGAAGCGGCCGAGCAGCCACGGCGTGGTCAACATGGCCACGGTGACGGCGGCCATGAAACCGGCCGACAGCCACTGCGCCCGCTCCTGGCCCAGCGTGAACACGCGGCTCATGTCGGGCAGGGCCACGTTGACGATGGTCGAGGCCATGATCGAGGCCATGGTGCCCACCATCACGGTCAGCAAGACCCGCCAGCGGTAGGCGCGGCCGTAACGCATCTGCAGGGTGGCAATGCTGTGGGCGGGAGAGGGCTGCACCGCCCCATCCTAGCGGCTCGGTTTCTGGCGGGTCAGGGCGGCAACCCGAGCAGGGTGCGGGCGCGCAGCAGCTCGCTGCCGCTGAATCGGCGTTGCAGCCAGGCCTCGCGCTCGGCGCTTGGGAGCGATGGCCACTGCGCGCGCGCCTGCGCCAGCCGGTGTTGCCAGGCCCAGCGGGCGGCGTCTTCGGCGCGCAGGCGCTCGGCCGCTTCCGCGCCGAACCTTTCAACGCGCTGGGCGTGCAAGGCCTGCAGCTGCTCGGCGCTGGCCGAGGGCTCGGGCAACAACATGCCGCGGGGCAGCGCGGGTGGGGTGGGCGCGGGCTTTGGCGGCGGGTTGGTGGGGTAGGTGTTGCCGCCTTCCTGGCCTGGGGTGGGCTTGTTCTGCAGCCGGGCCAGGTGGTCGTCCCACGCGAGCAGCACCTGCGCCGCGGTGGCGGCGCCGTGTTGGCGGGTGACTTCGGCGCCGATCCAGCGGCGGATCTCGGCGGCCTCGACCTCACCCAGCGCGGTGAGCAGGTGGTCGAAGCGGCGCGACAAGGCGGGGTCGGTCTGCAGCTTGGCGACGACCCAGGCACCATCGAGATCACTGCCACGCAGCGAGCCGCTGGCGCGCACCTGCTCGACGCTGCGCCCGCCCTGCGCTGCGGCCAGTGGCGAGCCGCAGCCCGCCAGCCCCAACAGCAGCACCAGCCACAGCGCGCCGCGCCGCATCACAGCCCGAGCCTCTTCAGTCGGTTGGCGTGCAACCGGTAGACGGCACGCGGGTCGGGCGAGAGCGTGGCACGCAGGCCCAGCGACTGGTTCACCTGGTCGAGGTGGTTCCAGGGGTAGTCGTCGCGCAGCACCGTGCCCCAGTGGCTGGCGCAGCGGCCCACCAGGCCATCGTTGGGCTCGTCGCCGAAATAGCGGCTGGTGGCGAGCAGCACCGCGTCGCTGACATCCAGCGCATTGGTCGCCACGCGGGTGCCGCCCATCGAGTAGTAGCGCACGCCGTTCACGACTGCGGCGCCTTCGCCACAGGGGGTGACGGGCTGGCCTTGCGGAAAGCGCCGGTTGAAGACGGCGGCACCTTCGCTTTCGAGCGACTTCAAGGCGCCCAGCGAGTCTTGCGGCAGCTTTGATTCGCCCGAGAGCAGCGAGACCGCGCCCGAGACCATGTTGGCCAGCAGCTCGGGCACGCCGCTGCGTTGCGCCATGTCCTTGAGCGCATCAGCGGTCTTGCTGCCCGTGTGCGGCGAGCCGACGCTGGTGACCGAGGCAATCAGCTCAGGCGCCACGGCCGCCACATAACGCGCGGTCGGCCCCCCATGGCTGTGGCCGATCAGATGAAACTTCTGGTGGCCGTAAGCCGCCTTCAGCGCGCGCAACTCGAACAGCAGTTGTTCACCGCGTACCTCGGAGAGGTTGGCCGCCGACACGCTGGGCGCGTAAACGGTGGCACCACCGGCGCGCAGCGCGTCGGCGATGCCGTGGAAGTAATCCACCGGGCCGATGGTGTCGAAGCCGAACAGGCCATGCACCAGCACCAGGGGGTGGCGGGTTTGGGTGTAGGTGTCGGCGCCGGTGTCGGCCGCCTGAGCGGGCCACCCCGGGGCCAGCAGGCAGGCCAGCAGAGCGCAGGTTCGGAGCAGGAGCGAGACGTTCAGCACGCCTGCATTGTCATGCCTTGAGGCACCTGCGCCCGGCTCAGTGCGCAGCCATGAGCAGGGCGCGGGCACGCGTCAGCTCATGGCCCGAGAAGTTCTGCGCGAGGTAGTTTTCCTGGGCCTGGTTGCGCTGCAGGGCCGACAGCTCCGGTGCGGCAGCGAGCGTCTGGATCTGCTGCCGCGCGCTGTGCAAGCGGCGCTCCCAGTCGGCCCAGGCCTGGTCTTCGGCGCGCAGGCGCTCGGCCGCATCGGCACCGAACTGCTGCACACGCTGCGCTTGCAGCTGCTCGCTGGGCGGGCCGGTGAGCAGGTCGACCTCGGCGGGTTGCGCGCCCGTGGCGCGCTGCGCGCCGAGCTGTTCGGTGAAGGCGACGAAGGCACGCTCTTCGTCGCCATAAAACGCCAGTGCCCAATCGGCGCCCAGGATCTGCCGGCGCGCCGCGGTGCGCTCGGCGAGCGCGGGTTGCCAGGTGGCGGCGTCGTTGGGGTTGGCCTGCTGGCTGAAGCGCTGTTGCTGCAGCTGGATGTAGCGGTCCCACACCGCGAGCACCTGCCGCGCGGCGCCGGCGCTCATCTGGGCGCTCACCTCTTGCTCGATCCAGTGCCGCAGGTCGGCGGGCTGCACCTCGCCGAGCGCGGTGAGCAGGTAGTCGAAACGGCGGCGCAATGAGGCGCTGGGTTGCAGCTGGTTGTCGACCCAGGTGCCCCAATCGCCGTCGAGGTCGGAGCCGCGCAGCGAGCCGTTCTCCCACACCCTTGCGACACGCGCGCGCGCCGCATCGGCCGCACGCGCGGCGTCGGCGTTGTGCTGCACCCCGGCCAGGGGTTGGCCCTCGGCGAAGGGGTTGAAGCTCCAGTCGGTGAAGACCGGCGCGGCCGCTTGTGACGGCGCGCGGTCGGCTGGCAGCAGCAGCCACAGCGCGGCCGCCCCGAGCAGCGCGAGCGCCACCGGGATCAACGCACGCCGTGGCAGGGGCTTCATCACAGGCCGGCAGATTTCAGGCGGTTGGCCTGGCTGCGGTAGAAGGCCACCGGGTCTTGCGAGAACAGGCCACGCAAGCCGAAGGCCTGGTTGACCTCGTCGAGGTGGTTCCAGGCGTAGTTGTCTTTCAGCACCGTGCCCCAGTGGCTCGAGCAGCGGCTCACCAGGCCGTCGTTCTGCTCGAAGCCGAAGATGGCGCCGGTGGTGACCAGCAGCACGTCGCTCACGTCGAGCAGGTTGGTGGCAACGCTGGTGCCACCCACCGACCAATAGCGGATGCCGTTGGCCGAAGCCGGGCCCTGGCCGCACGAGGTGGTGGGAGCGCCCTGCGGGAAGCGGCGGTTGAAGTCGGCCGCGCCCTGGGTGTTGAGCGACTGCAGCGAGCCCAGCGCGTCTTGCGGCAGGTTGGGCGAGCCCGACAGGAAGGCGATGGTCGCGGCCAGGCCGTTGGCGATCGAGGCCACGAGGCCGGTGGTGCCGGTCCACGAGGTCACGGTCTTCAGCAGGTCAGCCACCTTGCTGCCGGCGTGCGGTGCGCCGACGGTGGTGACCGAGGCGATCAGGTCAGGCGCCACGGCTGCCACGTAACGCGAGGTCGCGCCGCCATGGCTGTGGCCGACCAGGTTGAACTTCTGGTGGCCGTAGGCGGCCTTCAGTGCGCGCAGTTGCTGCAGCAGCTGTTCGCCGCGTGCTTCAGAGGTCGACGCGCCCGACACGCTGGGGGTGTAGACCACCGCGCCGCCGGAGCGCAAGGCACTCGGCACGCCGTAGAAGTAGTTCACCGGACCAATGGCATCAAAGCCGAAAGCACCGTGCACCAGCACCACCGGGTACTTGGTCTGGGTGTAGGTGTCGGCCGCGGCGGCCTGCGTGGCGAAGCCGAGCGAGAGGCCGGCCACGAGGGCGGCACTGCACAGCGGACGTGTCAAACGTCGTGAAAGGTTCATCGTCTTGTCTCCTGCATGTGGATGGTTGTCATGACACCACCGAGAAGGGCTCTCGGCGACCAGCGCCCACCCACTGCGGGGCGGTGCTGCTGATGCAGGAAATTTTCGAACGAAGCGTTGCCGTGGCGTAAGTGGCAATCCGCGCCAAACGATGGCGCTTGATGCCAGGGGGGAGGGGAGTTTCCCGCTGAGGGGTATCCCGCAGGCCGGGCGATGTGGGCCATGAAAAACGGCGCCCGCGGGCGCCGTTGATTCATCGAGGTGAGGCAGGCCGATCAGGCGCCGGCCTTCACCTTCAAGCGCCAGGCGTGCAGCAGCGGCTCGGTGTAGCCGCTGGGCTGTTCCTTGCCCTTGAACACCAGGTCCAGCGCGGCGAGGTAGGCCTTGCTGGTGGTGAAGTGGCCGGCCATCTTCTTGTACAGCGGGTCGCCGGCGTTCTGGCCGTCCACCACGGCGGCCATGCGCTCGAAG
>NZ_JADMJX010000083.1:36455-40234 GCF_018780185.1 Rhizobacter sp. | reverse complement strand
CTCTACCTTGGCGAGTTGATCCGCTCACAGCGCCGTCGTTTGCGCCCACGTGAGCCGCTCGATGACGACATGGCACCGAGCGAGAGCGACACCGCCTTGGCGCACATCCGATTGGCCGAAGAAGCGCTGGCCGCAGTGCAAGAAGCCGAAGAGCGCATCGGCCGCGGGCGTTACGGCCTGTGTGACGACTGCCACGAGCCCATCGGGTGGGACGAGCTGCTGCAGGCGCCGGAGCAAACCGTGTGCCGCAGCTGCAGCCAGTTTGGTGAGCTGGGCGGGAGCCGCCTCAGATCTTGATCTGGCTCACGCCAGGTTAGCGTCGGGTTGCGCAGACTCTGCCCGTCAGAACGGGAGAGCCTTGCCATGACCTACCGAAGCATCCTCGTCCACCTGGACGAATCGCCGCGCTGTGCAGCGCGTGTAGCGCTGGCCGCCATGCTGGCCAAGACCCACGGCAGCCACCTGCTCGGCCTCGCGCCGACCGGCGTGGCAAGCCTGCCTGCCGACCTGCAGCCGAAACAGCTCGCCGTTGCCGGTGCCGGGCGCGAGCAGATGCTGCAGCGCGCCGCTGACCTGGTGAGCCGCTTCAACGCCCAAGTCGCGCCGCTGGGCCTGGTGTCGCACGAAGGCCGTGTGCACGATGACGACAGCCTGAGCGCGGTGCTGCAACACGCTGGCGCCGCCGACCTGGTGGTACTGGGCCAGAACGACCCGAAACACTTCACGCCGCTGGTGTCTTGGGACTTTCCGCAGCAGGTGTTCTTGCACGCAGGCCGGCCGGCGCTGGTGGTGCCGTATGCGGGCGAGTTCAAGACCGTGGGCGAGCAGGTGGTGGTCGCCTGGCATGACAGCCGCGAGGCCGCGCGCGCATTGGCCGACGCGCTGCCGATCTTGCGCCGCGCGCAACAGGTGAGTGTGCTCGGCTTCGTGCACCCGCGCGACGCTGACAGCGCGCAGCCGCTCGACGGCGTGGGCACCTGGCTGCAGCGCCACGGCATCCAGGCCCACTTGAAACGCGAGGTGACCGAACTCGACGTGGGCAACGCGCTGCTCTCGCGCGCCTTCGACCTGGGCGCCGACCTGATCGTGATGGGCGGTTATGGCCACACGCGCATGACCGAGCTGGTGATGGGGGGTGTGACCCGCTCGGTGCTCGCGCAGATGACGGTGCCGGTGCTGATCTCTCACTGAAGAATAATGCGACCGCATGAAAATCAACTTCTTCGGAGCGGCCGACGCCGTCACCGGCTCGCGCCACCTGGTTGAGATCGGCTCCCAGAAAATCCTGCTCGACTGCGGGATGTTCCAGGGCTACAAGACGCTGCGCCAGCGCAACTGGTCGCCCTTCCCCGTGCCGCCCAAAGAGATCGACGCCGTGGTGCTGAGCCACGCCCACCTCGACCACAGCGGCTGGTTGCCGGCGCTGGTGCGCGACGGCTTCAGCGGGCCCATCCTGTGCACCCAGGCCACACGCGACCTCGCCGAGGTGCTGCTGCTCGACGCCGCGCACCTGCAAGAAGAAGACGCCCGCCGCGCCAACCGCTATGGCTTCAGCCGACACACGCCAGCCCTGCCGCTGTACACCGTGAATCACGCCAAGCGCGCCATCGCCAAGCTCCAGCCGGTGCCGGCCGGGCGCGACATCACCGTGGGCGATGTGCGCGTGTCGCTCACCCCGGTGGGCCACCTGCTCGGAGCCAGTGCCGTCACCCTGCACGCCAAGAACGACACCCTCGTCTACTCGGGTGACCTGGGGCGCGATGACGACCTGCTGATGCCGCCACCCGAGCACATTGCCCGGGCCAACGTGCTGCTGATCGAGTCGACCTACGGCGACCGTCTCCACCCCGTCGAAGACCCACAGGCAAGACTCGGCCAGATCATCCGCGCCACCGTGCGCCGCGGTGGCAGCGTGCTGTTGCCCTCTTTCGCGGTTGGCCGCGCGCAGGCGCTGCTGCTGTGCCTGCAGCGCCTGCGCACGGCCGGCGAGATCCCGCAAGAGCTGCCGATCTTTCTCGACAGCCCGATGGCCACTGCGGCGACCGAGCTCTATCGCAAACACCGCAAGCTGCTGCGCGTGCCCACCCGTGAAATCACCACCCTGTGCGACGGCGTGACCATCATCACCACGCCGCAGCAGTCGGAGAAGCTCACCCGCTCGCGCTACCCCTGCGTCATCATCTCGGCCAGCGGCATGGCCACGGGCGGGCGTGTGCTGCACCACCTCAAGCACCTGGCGCCCAACCCGCGCAACCATGTCGTCTTCCCGGGCTTCCAGGTGGGCGGCACGCGTGGCGCCAAGATGATTGCCGGCGCCACCGAGGTAAAGATCTTCGGCGAATACGTGGCCGTGAAAGCCGATGTGAGCCACCTCGAAGGCATGTCGGGTCACGCCGACGCCAACGGCCTGCTGAAGTGGCTGCGCGGCTTCGAGAAGATGCCGCGCCAGGCCTTCGTGGTGCACGGCGAGCCGGCCGCCAGCGACGCACTGCGCTCGCGCATTGCCGACGAGCTGGGTTGGAACGTGAGCGTGCCCGAGCACCTGGCTCACGTGGCGGCCTGAGGTTTTGGACGCATTCGGGCCAGACACGCTGGGTCTGCTGGTCGCGCTCGGCTGCGGCCTGCTGATCGGCCTCGAACGCGAGCGCCGCAAGGGCAGCGGCGACGACCGGCGTGCCGCAGGCATTCGCAGCTTCAGCGTCACCGCCTTGATCGGCGCCCTGGCGCAGAGCATGGGCGATGGCCTGCTGGTGGTGCTGGGGGGCTCGCTCATCGTCGCCCTGACCGCGGTGGCCTACTACAAGAGCCGCTCGCGCGACCCCGGCATCACCACCGAGCTGGCGCTGTTTGCCACCTACCTGGTCGGTGTGCAGGCGATTCTGTCGCCCGCCACCGCGGCCGCCTGCGCGGCCGGCCTGGCGGCCTTGCTGGCCGCCCGCGGTCGCCTGCACCGCTTCGCGACCCAGTTGCTGAGCGAGCAGGAGTTGCACGACGGCCTGTTGCTGGCCGCGCTGGCCCTGGTGGTGCTGCCGTTGATTCCCAGCACGCCGATCGCCTGGCTGGGCGGCATCAACCCGCGCCCACTGGCGGCGATGGTGCTGCTGATCCTGGTGCTTCAGGCCGCGGGCCACGTGGCGCTGCGTTTGCTCGGGCCGCGTGGTGGTGTGGCCGCGGCGGGTTTCTTCGGCGGGTTCGTGTCGAGCACGGCCACCATCGCCTCCATGGGGGCCACCGCGCGGCTGCACCCTGGCTGGGCGCGTGTGACGGCCAGCGGCGCCGCACTCTCCACCGTGGCCACCTGGGTGCAGGTGATGGTGCTGGCAACCGCCTTGTCGACGCAGGCGGCCCGAACCCTCGCGCCGGTGGCGGGTGCGGGCATGTTGGGCTCGCTGGTGTCGAGCGCCGTGCTGCTGTGGCTCGCACGCCAGCAAGCCTCGGCCGACAAGGCCCCGCCGCGCCAGGCGGGCGCGCTCAGCCTGCCCGCGGCGCTGCTCATCGCCACGCTGCTCGCCGTGGTCACGCTGGCCGTCACCTCGGCGCAGCGCCATTTCGGCGCGGTGGGCCTGCTCGGTGGCGCGGCCATTGCGGGCCTGGTCGACGCACATTCGCCGGTGGCCTCGTTGAGCGCCTTGTTCGCCGCAAACGGCCTGACGGTGCGCGAGCTGCTGATGGGCGTGCTGTTCGCCGTCTCGACCAACAGCATCACGCGCCTGGTGACCGCCTTCGTGGCAGGCGGTGGCCGCTATGGCGCGAGCGTGGCGAGTGTGCTGGGCGTGGGT
>NZ_JADMJX010000083.1:19888-36355 GCF_018780185.1 Rhizobacter sp. | reverse complement strand
TTCACCACCGCCTTCGGCGCTGGGGTTCAGCGATGCCTTGCGCACGCGGTCGGCCTGGGCCTGTGCGGCCATGCGGTTGAGCGGCAGGTAGTCGGTGCGGAAGTTAAGCTCCACCGAAGAGTTCAATTCCAGGTCGGTGTTGATCTCCTCGGTGGCCTGCGAGCGTTGCGTGGTGACGTAGCTGATGGTGTTTTCGACCTCGGCCTTCACCCCCCAGGGCCCGGCGCCGAACGAGCCGCTGGCCTTGACCCGGTTTTGCATGCCGAACTGCGAGCCCTTGTCTTCGCTGGCCGCGCTGCGGGTGTCGATGTGAAAGCGCATCGAGGCGCTGATGCGCCCGCTGTCGATCACGATGCGCTGCATGCCGAGCATCACCATGGTGGCGAGCATCTGCTGGCGTTGGCGCGCGAGCAGGCGCCGGGCCAGCGGTACCAGCTGCTCAGGCTCGCTCACTTCGAGTTTTTCATCGGGGCCGAGCCCGAGCGTGCCGCGGATCTGCTCCACATCGGGCATCGAGGCCCCACCCCGCAGGCGCAGCTTCACATCCGCCACGTCTTCAGGGTCGACGGTCCCACCGGGTTCGAGCTCGGGCGTGTCGTATTCGATCTGCTCGGGGAATCGATCGGCAACCCATTGCCGGATCTGCGCCGGGCTTGACTGCGATTTCTCGAAGCCTTCGAGCGAGGTGGACACGGAGTTGAGCAGCTCCACGTACATCTGCATCTGCTGCGAGGTCGACTCGAGCATGGCCTTGAAGACGCCGTTGACCAGGTCGGTCACGAAGCGCGGGAACGACACCGCACCCAGCACCGCGGTGGTGGTGCTCGCCAGGCGGTCGGTGGCGGCGCCGAACTCCGGCTGGGCCTGCGCGCGCGCCAGCGGCGCGGGGCGATCGCCTGGCTGCTGTCGATCGATGTCGTCTTGCGCCGCGCTCTCTTGTGCGATCAACTCGGCCGCCAGCGCACTCACCTGCACCATGGCGCGTGCGAGCGCCGTGCGCGACGGTGCATCCATCTCCGCATAGCCCGGCGCACGCTCCAGCACGCCACGCACGGCGCCGCGCAGCCACGGCGGCGGTGCGGGCTCGGCGGCAGCGCGCACCGCCCCGCCTGCCGCGGCACTCACGGCGCCGCCTCGCCGGAGGCCAGCAACCAGCGTTGCGCGGCGCTGATCACGCTCTCGGCCTGAGCGTCCGCCAGGTCGAGCCGCGCTCCGTGCGACGCCGCACCGGCCAGCCAGCGCAGCACCACCATGCCGTTGCGCCCACGATCGACGTGATCGCGCGCCGAGCGTTCACTGGTGCCTTGCGCGCGCTGGGTGGTGGCCACCAGAGACCACAGATCCTGCACGCCAAAAGCTGCCTGCAGGCTCTTCTCGCGCAGCACGCGGGAGGCCACGCCCAGAGCCTCGATCACATCGCGCGCGGCAAACGCCACCATGCCCGAAATGCTGGGCCACAGCCCATCGGCCAGTGACAGCGCCGCCTGCTCCAGCCCCACGCTTTCGCGCAGGTCCTCAACCCCCGCGTTGTCGGCCATCGCCACCAGCGCCAGGCACACCCGCCGCATGCCTGCCTCGAACCCGGTGCCCTCGAAGACCTGCGCAAACAAGTGGCTGCGCTCTTGCTCCCCCAATCGGTGGTGGCGCGCCTGCCAGAAGTCGTGCAGCGTGCGGCCCACCTGCGGCTCGAGTGGCGCGGTGATGGCACCGCTGGCAAACAAACCCGCCACCAGCTCGGCCGTGCGCAACAGCCCGGCAGCATCGAGCTCGCGAGCCAGGTACAACGAGGGCAGCGGCGCGAGCACGGCAGCGTCGAACTGCGCCGGCGCACCCCCCAACTCGGGCAAGTCGATCGGCGTGGCAGCGCCCAGCGCGCGCACCCCTGCGTCCGGCGACGGGTGGGCTCGCTGCGCGGCCTCCTGCGCGCGCAAGTCGGCTGCTGCGCTGCCCAGGGCCAGACTCAGCGCGAACAAGGCGGTGTCTGTGCTCGAAAGGCGGGCCTGCGGCATGGCGTCGCCTCAGGTCTTGGCCGGTGCTGCACCCGCGTTGGCACGAGGCGGCACCGGCGTGTTCGGGTCGAACGGCGTGGCGTTGCCCTGGATCGACGCGATCATCCCAGGCGTTGCCATCTTGTCCATCGGGAGGTAATCGCTTTTGAAATTGACTCGTACTTCGCCTGTCAATTTCGCCTTGATTTCCGCCTTCGATTCGGAACTCTCGTCGACCGACGATGCCACCGTCGTGACGTGCCGCTGCTCGTTCACATTGCTCATCGAGGCGCTGGCGCGCGCGCCCCAGATGCCGGCCGAGGTGCTGGTCTTTGCCACGTTGCGGTTCATGCTCGATTGGGCGTCGTAAAGCGACGCGCGCGCCACACGCTCGGCCTGGTCGGAGGCCTTGAGGTCGAACACCACCTTGGCGTTGATCGCCCCGTCGGTCACCACGATGCGGTTGATGCCCAGCAGCACCATCGACGCCAGCAGCTGCTGGCGGCTGCGCGCCATCTGCAGGCGGGCGGCCATCACGAGGCGTGTCTCCTGCTCGGGGTCGGACAAATCGGTGATCGGCTGCGACGGCTGCAGCGTCGCGTTGATCTCCGCCAGCGTCGCCTGCTCGTCTTCGCCAGTCACGGCCAGTCGCGGGCTGCCGCCCTCTTCGCCCGCCGTGCTCTCGTCCAGCGTCAGGCTGTTGGGGAACCGCTCGGTGAGCCAATCGCGGGCGTTGTTCAGGCTGATGTTGTCCTGCGCGAACTGATCCACGGTCTGCGCCACCGACTTCAGCATCTCGGCATAGGCCTGCATCTGCTGAACCGACGCGTTGACGATGGCCTGGAACACGTTCTGGATCAGCCCGCCCACGAAGGCCGGGAAGTCGACCGAGCCCACGAGCTCCTTGAAGGCTGCCGTGCCCTGGCGCAAGGCGCCGGCCTGGAAGTCGGCGCCGGCGAAGGTGCCCACCTTGTCGGAGGCCTTGCCCTTGGCCGCGCCCACCGGGTCGGCGAGCGCGCGCGCCGGGGCGTCGTCACGGGCCAGCACGGGTTGCTCGAACTCCTTGCGCGCGAGCCCCTGCGGGTTGCTCATGTACGAGGCCACGCGCACCATCGTGCGGGCGATCTCGCGTTGTTCGTCCTGCGGCAAGGCACGGAACGAAGGCGAGCGCTCCAGCAGCTGGCGCACCTGCGGGCGAACGGCCGCCAGCGTGGCGTCATCCAGCCACGCGGGCGAGTTGCGCTCAGCGGCGGGCAATGCAACAGCGGCCACGGCGGCGTGCTCCTGCGCTCGGGTTCAGCGGGCGGGCGGCGTGGCAGCCGGGGCAGCTGCTGGCGGCGCGGCCGGGCGCTGTGCCAGCGTCTTCACCATGCCGGGCTGGGCGTTCATCTGGATGGCCGCGATCGATTCCGGGTTGGCCAGCTTGTCAAGGGGCAGGTAGTCACTCTTGAAATTCACTTCAACGAGACCTGCCAGAGAGGCCTTGGTCGTCAGGTTCGCATCGACCGAGGTCTGCGAGGCGCTCGCCAGCTTGAGCACCGGCTGCGAGGTGTTCTTGTACTGGCCCTTCGAGTAGAAGTCGGCGTTGCGCTGCCCGCCCTGGTAGCCCCCTTCCTTCGAATACGAAGCGCCCTGGTAGGACGACTGCCCGCCCCGGTCGAAGGTACCTTCTTCGGTGGTGCTGCGCAGGTTCTCGTCGTAGTCGAACTTCTGCGCGCTCTTGCGAAACTGCATGTTGTCGCGCGCCTGGAAGTCATACATCACCTTGGCCTGGATCCGGCCGTCGGTCACCACGATGCGATTGATGCCGAGCATCACCATCGTCGCCAGCAGCTGCTGGCGACCGGTGGCGAGCTGGGTGCGGGCGGCCGGCACCAGCACCGCCTCGACGAGCTCGTCGTCCAGCCGGGTCAGCGGTTTTTCAAGTGGTAATGACTGATTCAGTCGCGCCAGCGCGGCCTGCTCGTCGACCCCCTCGCGCAGCGTGACCCGCGGGCCCGGCGGGGGCGCGGATTCGTCGCTGCCGAAGCCACCGCCGAACTCGCCGGTGTCCATGCTGAGCTGAAACGTGTCGGGGAACTGCTCGACCAGGTGGTCACGCCCCTGGTTGGGCGTGGTGTTCTCGTCGCGAAACTGGTTCAGGCTCTTGGACACGTCGGCCACCAGCTTGGCGTAGGCCTCCATCTGCTGGATTGAGCTGGTCACGATGCTGTGGAACACGCCGTCGATCAGGCCGCTCACGAACTCGGGAAAGTTGACAGCCTGCAGCAGCGCGCCGGCCACGGCGGCGCCTTCACGAGCGCCTTGCGCGCTGAACTTGCCCTCGTCGTCGGTGTTGTTGCCGGCGGCCGTGCGGCGCACGCCGTTTTCGGCCAGCGCGCGCACCTGCGGGTTCATCTGCTCGGGGGGCACGCGCACACCGCCGGGCTCGACCAGCTGCCCGGCGATCTGCACCAGGCCGTTGGCCAGCTCGCGCCGCTTGTCTTGCGGCAAGGCGTTGAAGGCTTCGCTGCGCTCCAGCAGCTCGCGCACCGCGCGGCGGGCCGCGTCCTGGGTCTCGCGGCTCACCGGGGCAGCGGCGGCGGCGGGGGGAGTCTGTGCGGAAGGGGCTTGGGTGTCAGTGGGCACGATGGTCTCCACGCAGAGGGGTCATTGCGGTCATTGCGACAGGCGCTGTTCTTCGAGGTTGTCACGCAGCTCGAACTCGATCGGCCGCACGTACAGGCTGATGCGGGCCGGCGACTTGGGCGTGACACGCACCGACAGCACCGAGAACTGCCCCGGCTCGCTGGCGTCGGCCACCCCGAAGGCGCCCAGCCAGCGGTCGAGCGCGGCGATCTGGCGTGGCCGCTCCGACAAGCCCAGGCGCAGCAGGTCGAGAAAGCGCGCCGGCAGGTCGGGCAATGCGGCCAGCAGGATCTCCAGCTTCAGCTCGACGCCTTCGGGCGTGTCGCGCAGACCGATCAGCACGCCGGCGTTGGGCAGCTCGAAGCGCCCGCCGAGGGCCACGCCGACGACCCGCATCAGGCTGGGCAGCTGGTGCCCGATGCCCAGCCGGTTCATCAGGGGCCCGAGCGACGACACCGCCAGCGGGCCGCGGTGCATGAAGGTCACGCGCTGGCTGCCCAGGTCGCGCTTGCAGCCGATCGAGGTGAAGATGGGCATCAGCCCCGGCATCTGGTCCATGACCATGCGCGTGAGCCGCGCCAGCGAGGGCGCCAGCGCGTCGATCTGCGACGGCATCAGCTCGTAGTAGATCTTGGCCGAGTACAGGCCGTCTTCATCGAAGGCGCTGCCGAACCAGGCGCCGTATTGCATCCAGCCCAGGCCGCCGAAACCACGCCACTCCTCGCTGCGTGAGTCGAACCAGCGCAGCGCGTCGGGCCCGAACAGCGGGCCCACCAGGCGGCGCATCTCGCGCGTGGCCTCGTCGCGCCGGGCCATCGGGCTGGCGCCGGGGCCGAGCGGCTCGATGGTGAAGCGCAGCATGCCCGGCTCGGTCTCGGAGAACGAGGGCTCGAAGGGCACGGCCCCGGGGCTGAGCGCGTTGTCGGCGTAGGCCAGGTCGTCATCGGGCCGCGAGAACGCACGATCGATCAGCGGTTGCACGTAGGCCAGCGGGTTGCTCACCCCGAGCCGTTGGGAAGCCAGAGCCAGTGACTGCTTCACGTGGGTGGCCATCGGGTGCTTGTCGTCGTAATCGCGCATGGTGTTCTCCGGTGCGGCGCAGGCTTACATGCCCGGCAGGTTGATGCCGGCGGCGTCGAACGCCTCGCGCGCCATGCGCGGCATCTCGATCGGGCGGCTCGTGGTGACCGGCGACTCGATCGGCTGCGAGTACTGCTCGATCGCCTGGTCTTGCACGCCGCCCACGGCCAGCCACTGGTCGCAGGCGTTGACCAGATCCCAGTCGCTCGGGTTCTTCATCGGCGTGCTGCTCGACGCCAGGTCGCGCGCCTGCGGGTTGAAGATCTGGTCGGCCGCGAGCACCGGGCCGGTCACGTTGCTCAGGCGCTGCACGTGGTCGGCAATCCAGCGGATGATCACCGCGCCCGCCCGGGCTTGCGTGCGGTAGCGGTACGAGTTGCGCGCGCCGCCGAGGTAGTTGACGTTGACGAAGTCGATCACCTGCCACATGTCGCGGGCGCCAAAGGCGTTGCGCAGGCTGGCGTCTTGCAACAGGTCTCGGAACTGCACGATCGACTTCTGCATGTCGGTGGCCGCGAAGTACGCCATGCCATAGCCATTGCGCGAGAGGTTGGCCCCGAGGTCGCGCCCGGCCTTGCGCAGCGTTTCCTGCGACACCTGCGCCGGCGTCTTGCTGAGCAGCATCTGGCTGATGTTTTGCGAGCGCGCGAAGCTCGACACCGCCGAGACGAAGCGCAGCCACAGCTCGTTGAAGTCGCGGTTGGGCTCCAGCCCGGTGGCGCTGCCGCCGGGCGCGCCGAAGAGGCGCAGGTAGAGATCGCGGCGCTCGTTCTCCGTCAGCCGCTCCGAGGCCATCTTGTAGTAGTTGAAGAGGTAGTCGCCCGAGCTGCCGGTGCCCAGGGGCAGCAAGCCTTGGCGGAACAGCTCGACGATGCGCTCCACCACCTGGAAGATGCGCGTCTCTTCGAGCATGTAGGTGTAGTAGATGGCCTGGATCGCCTCCAGGTTTTCTTTGACGATCACCTGGTCGACGGTGGCTTCGAGGTCGGGCAGGTCGATCTCGATCGACGACGGGGCCGCGCCGTCGGCTCCGCCCGAGGTGCTCTCGAACACCGCCTCGATGCGCACGCTCAGATAGGAGTCGTTGGCCGTCACCCGGTCGGAGGCCAAGCGGCGCACGACCTGCGCCACGCTGCGCCCGTTCACGGGCAGCACGGTCTCTTGGTTCAGCGCGGCGCTGACCAGGGGTTCGTCGACGAGCGGTTTGGGCCGCACCACCGGCCCCGCCTGCTTGCGGAGCTGCGCTGCAACGGTGGGCTTGACGGGGAAGAACAGCCCATGCAAAGCGGGCCGCACCACCGCCACGATGGGCAGCGGGATGATCTTTCCCGCGTGCTGGCTACGCAGGCTGACGCTGTTGCCCTTTGTCTCGAAATACTCGAACACCTTCTCGAACAGTTTGCGATTGTTCTTGTATTCGCCCTTGGCGGCGTTGACCCGGACCACGTAGTCGGGCTGCACCGCGTCGGTCAGGCCATCGAGTTCGAGCAAGCCGCAGATGCCGGCGATCTCGCGCTCCACAGGGGTCAGTTGACCAGTCGGCGATGAGGTCGACTGCGAATTGAAGAGGCCGAACTTCAAGAGGTATTCGGGCTTGACTTCGCTCCACTTCGTCGCGTCTTCATCGAAGTACATCGCCACGGCGCGGTACATCGGGTCGACCGAGTTGTCGCTGTCGAGGTCGGCCTCCAGCTCCTCCAGGCGGCGCTCCTGTTCCTGGCTCAGGCCACCGCTGGTGTCTGCCGTGGCCTGCAGCCGGCGCAGCCGGTCGGCCTCGGCCGAGAGTTCGCTGCGCTGCTGCAGCTCGCGTTGACTCAGATCGATCAGGACGATTCGGCTCATGGTGGTGCCTCCGGATGAAGAAGGATGGGTTGGGTTGACAACGCTCGACGCGCCGGCAGTGGAACGACGCGCCGCTGCAGCAGGAGACGTCGCCACCCGCCTGGTTTTTGCCGCTCCGCCGGGCGCCTTGGGTCGAGCGGGTTTTCTTGATGTCGTGGCCATGGTTTGCTCCGCAATGGTTGGGGCTTGCGCCCTACTCCTGTGACTGCGCTTCGAGCGCGTCGTCGATCACTTCGTCGAGGCGCCGCAACGCGGCTTCGACATCCAGCACGCCGTGGCCGCAGCCATCGGCGTTGCTGCCGGAAACACCGGCAAAGGGGCCGGCCGTATCGCACAGCACCTCGTGCGCCAGTTCGGGCGAGAGCGGCCAGGCCCGGCGCTCGGCGCGGGCCGCCAGCAAGGCGCAGGCGGCTGCGACAAACGGCGCGGCGAAACTGGTGCCGCTGACCTGTGCGTAGCCGTCGATGCCGCAGGTCCAGATGCCACGCCCGGGTGCGCACAGCGCCACGTGGTCGCCGCGGGTTGAAAACACGGCGGGTGCGCGCTTGTCGTCTACCGCCCCGACAGCGATCACCCCAGCATGAGCGGCCGGGTAGTAGAGCTCGCGTGCGCCGGAGTTGCCGCTGGCCGCCACCAGCAGCACACCGCGCGCCAGGGCGTAATTCACCACCTCCAGGTGCGGCAGCGCGTCGCCGGCGCGCAAGGCCGATTCGGCGGTGCCGAAGCTCATGTTGATGACCTTCACGCCCAGGTCGATCAAGCGCTTCATGCCGGCGTCGATGTTGGCGAGCGCACCGATGCCCACCCGCCCGGCGCCCGAGCGCGCCGCACCCAGCACGCGCACCGGCACCAGGCTGCACGCACCCGCGCCGCCCGGTGGCAGCAACTCGCCGCTGGCCAGCACGATGCCAGCGCAGCTCGTGCCATGGCCGACCTCGTCATCGGGCTGCTCGTCGTAACCCCGCTCGTCACCCACGAGTTGCAGGCTGCCAACGTCGGCCGCGTGCAGGTCGACGGTGTCGAAGCCCGCCCCCAGGCGTGACGCACGGAACGCCTCGTGGCCGGTGGCCACGCCGGTGTCGGCCAGGCCGATGCGCACCGAGGGCAGCCCGGCCTCGTAGCCCAGTGCCTGTGGCAGGCGAATGATCTCTCGCGGACGCCAGGCGGCCTCGGCATCGAGCAACCGATGCGCCAAGGCCGCGGACGCGTCGAACGGCGTGGTGCACAGGCGGTCGGCGGCCACACGCTCGACACGGTCGACCTGCGCCAGCGCGTCGATCAGCGGCAGCACGCCCCGGTCGTTGGCCACCTCGATGCGCAGCACCCGCGCCACGCCGCTGAGCTGCTCGGCGTCGTCAAAGCGGCGCGCACCGATCACGCCGGGCCGCTGTGCACGTGTCACCCGTGCCGTGTGCAGCCGCGCGCAGCGCATGGCGCCGCCATGGTGGCGCAGCAGCCGGTCGATCACGCCGCCATCCACACGGTCGGCCGCCGTCACGCCGTAGCGACGGCACGACGACAGGCTGGGCACGTGCTCGGGCAGCTCGCCCAGGCGCAGGGTCAGCAGCAGGCGGCGCGGGCGGCGCATGGCGAAGCTCATGGTGTGGCCCCCGGCGTTTCATGCAGCCAGCGCCCGGCCGCGCCATCGCTGAGCGCCACCTCGGCCACCTGGCCGTCGCCGAAATCGATCTGCGCCGGCATGCCCAGCTGCGAGGCGAGCGGCTGCAACACGGCCTGCCCTTCGGCCGACTCGACCCAGGGCACGGCCGACCCGGCCGCCTGTACCAGGGGCAGGCGGCCGCCGGCCCGCAACAGCGGCGAATACACCCGCACGCGTGGCGAGGCCGAGGCTTCGCCGGTGCTTTCTCGCACCTGAGACACCCGCGGGGCTGCGGCGCGCAGCAAGGCCTGCTGCAGGCGATTGACCGGCAGGCGCGCCAGGCGCTCGATGGCGTCGGCACCTGCGCTGTTGCGCAGCTCGTTGAGCTGGGTCACGGTGCGCACGCCGATGCGCTCCAGGCGGCGGCGCTCCTCGTCGAAGTCGGCGCCGAGCGCTTCGCGCAGCGAGAACTTCGGGTCTTCGCTGGCCAGATCGATCGAGTTTTCTTCGACCATCGGCCGCGTGATGGTGGTCAGCGAGAGCTTGATGGTGCTGGCCTCGGACTCACCCGCCGCGGCCGGCCGCACATAAAGATCGTCGTCGACGATCTGCACGAAGGCGCGCAGATCGATCTGCACGTCTTTCACGGCAAAGGTCAGCGGCAGCTTGCCCACGCGCGCCTTCAGGGCCATGGTCGCCTGGGCCTTGTCGAGCTGCTCGGTGAGGGCCTGGATGAACAGGTCGAACTGCATCCCCACATCACGCATCAGCGGTGGCAGCACGCTGCTCATGTCGGCACCTCGTCGCGGGGCAGCGCCTGCCATGAGATATGCAGGCGCGAGGCATCCGCGCGCCAGGGGTCGTCACCGCGACCACGTGGCACCTCGGCCAGCAATCGGATGCCGCCGTTGGCGCACACGGCGAGCAGATCCATCGGCAGCGTCATGTCGACACTGGTGAGCCGCAAGCCGGCGTGCGAGGCGCTGCGCACCAGGCCGTCGCGCAGCTCGTCGAGCACGGTGGAGAGTTCGCGCCGCATCAGCTTGCTCCCGGGCCGGGAGTCGCGGGCGCGGCAGGCGCCGCTGCAGCGGGTGCCGCCGCGGCGACACCCGTGCCGGCGTTGCGTGCGATCGGCGAGTTGCGCTGGATCAGCGCTATCTTCGCCACGTCGGCGAGCCGCTCAAGCGGCAGTGTCTCGCTGGCGAAGTTCAGCTTCACCTCTCCGAACAAGTCCGCGCGCAGGTTGGTGTCGCTCTGCGCGTTGACCGCCACCGTCGAGACCATGGTGGTGGCGCCACCGTAGGTGAGCGCGCCACGCTCGCCCCAGCCGGCCACCGATTGCGGGTCGCTGCCGCTGGCATAACCGACCTTCGCCACATCGCTCGCGCCGGCACGGAACATCACCTTCGCGCTGATCGAGCCGTCGCGCACCGCCACGCGGTTCATGCCCAGCAGCACCATCGTGGCCAGCAGCTGCTGGCGATCGGCGCCCACGCGGTTGCGCACCTGCGGCAGCACGCGCTGCTCGAGCAGCTCGGCCGTCAGCTCCTCGCCAGCCAGCTGGTAGTCGGCCAGCCAGCCGGGCGACAGGCCTTCGGCGCGTGGCTGCAGTTGCGGCACACCGCCACCTTCGCCCGGCAGCGACACCACCACCTCGCCGGGGTGGCGCGAGGCCAGCCAGTCGCGCGCCTGGTTGGGCGACACGTTCTCTTCGGTGAACTGATCGACCGTCTTGGCCACGGCCGACACCAGGCTCGAATAGCTCTCCATCTGGCGGATCGACGCGTCGACGATCGCGTCGAACGTGCCATTCACCAGCTGGGCCACGAAGCCGGGGAAATCGACCTCGTTGACCAGGTCACCGGTGCGGCGCGCCAGGGTCTGGGTGGCGGGCGGCTTGGGTGCGGGTGCGGCTGCGGGTGAAGCCTGTGGCTGCGCGGTGCCCTGGCCGTTGCCGCCGCCCCGCACGCCGGCGGCCAGCGGCGCCAGCGTCTGGGCCAGCGAGCGCACGGGTGCACCTGGCACGCCACCATCGCCTTCGGCGAAACCGGTGTGCGCGGCGGGGGGTGTCGGCAGGTGCGTGGCCATGGTCATCGGGCGTTGGCAGCCATGGCCTCAGGTCTGTTCCCAGCGCCCGCTGAGGTTGTAGCGGCCGTTGCCGAACAGGTGCACGTCTTGAATGGCGATCGCATCGTTGCCCGCGACCCGCGTGAAGCGGTACTCGAAGCGCACTTTCAGCGCCGCAAAGCTCGGGTTGTCGCGCGGGTAGACGATGTTGTCGTCCATGATCTTGGCCTTCACCGACAGGCCGTGGCCCACCGCGTCGTTGGTGGCCACGTTGCTGACCATCACGTTGCCGACCGATTTGCCGTTGTATTGCCAGTTGATCTCGAAGCCCGCGCTAATGCGGTCGCCGAGCAGGTTTTCGACATAAGGCCACTCGGTGAGGCGGATCACGGCGCCGTCTTGCGACGCGGGCATCGGGCTGGGTGCAACATCGTCGGGGTGCTTGTAGCCGCGCAGCTGGTCGAGCTCCCAGGTCACGTCGCCCTCGTTGTTGACGATGCGCTCCATGGTCGCGCCGCTCACCACCGATGCGATCTCCACGGCCACGGCCGGCAGCGCCAGGGAGCGTGCATCGCGCTGCAGCTGCTGCACGACCGGCGGCGGCGGCTCGGGCAGGGGCGGCTCGCTGCGCTCGCCCGTCTCGGCCGGGCCGGCGTCGAGCTGCGCGGCCAGCGTCAAGGCAAACGGGGCCGCGGTCACGGGTGCCAGGCCGGCGGGCACGCTGTCGGCATGCAGGATCTGGTACTCGAATACGCCGCCCGAGTTGCCGGTGCGGTTCTCGTACAGGGCCAGGAAATCGCCGAACGGCAGCTTGATGCGCCCCGGCGTATCGGGCCAGGGGTCGTGCATGTACATCGTGGTGCCCGAGCCATCGGGGTTGCCATCGCTTTCCATGCCGACCAGCACGCGAGCGTGGCCGCCGCCGGAGGCGTCCCAGGTCATGTCGATGTAGAGCGGGCCATGGTCTTGCAGCATCTGGCCCCAGGCTTCGACGGTGTACGAAGCGGGCGGCTCGGCCACCAGGTTCCAGGCGTCGGCGAGCTGGCGTCGCTCACGCGGCCACAGGCCTTTGCGGTAGGCGTCGATCACCGGCACCATGCGCGCGATCTCCGAGTCGGCGATGGAGACCTGGTCGCGCCAGCCCACCACCATGGCCGCGCTGGCGGCCCAGCACGACTTGGTGCTGGTTTGCGGCAGGTAGGGCACGCTGTCCCAGTGCACCGAGATCGCAGCATCGCCCAGGGGCCTGGAGGGCGCTGCGCTTCGGCGCCTTGCGGCTGCCGACAAGCCCAACCCGAAGGCGACGGTGCGGCCCTCGATCCAGTCGATCTTCGCGGGCGTGATGAAGCAGCCGCGGTTGAGCCCCTGGGCCGCGGGCTCGCCGGTCACGTGGACCGCGCACACACGAGCTTCCAGCCCGGTGTCGCCTTCGGCCAGGTGGTAGACGGGCGAGCCGCTGTTGCCCTTGAGGGTGAGCAACGGGTACTCGATCACCTCCGGGTCGCTCTGGCTGGCGGCAAAACCGCCATGCAGGTGCTGCTTCTCACCGTCGATCAGATCGGTCAGGCCTTTCACGGCGTCACTGCCCTTCGAATAACCGCACACCACGATGGGCAGGCGATCCGACGGTGTGGCGTTGAGAAAGCTGAACCAGCGCCCGCCGGGTGCGGCCAGCGGCACGTTGTCAATCACCGCCAGGTCGCGCGCCCAGTCGCCGGTGCCGCCGTAGCCCTTGGCGATGCGCCACGCGTCGGACTGCAGCGTGCATTCGCCGAAGGGCTTGTCGCCCGCGCCGTTGTGGCCGGGGATGATGGTCACTTCACGCATGCCGTCCAGGTTGTGGGCGCAGGTGAGCACACGGTCGCTGGCAATGTAGAAGCCGGTGCCGTTGTAGCGGCGGCCGTCGGGTGCCACCATCTTCAGCATGCAGATCGCCGAGTGCGGAAAGATCTGCGCATTGGGCACGCCGGCAAACCACTCCTCGCGGGCCTGGCTGAAGGCGTCGGCCTGGCATGTGAGGGCGCTGGCGGGGTCGGCCGGGTCGTAGTACGGCGTGATGATTTCTTGCGCCCTGGCCAGTGGCTGGCGAGCCGAGAGCGACTGCGCCACCGCAGCTGCGGGTGCACTGGCGGCGAGTTCCTGCACGGGCGCTGCAGGCGGCGCAGCCGCTGGCGTCGAGGTGTCGGGGAAGCGGCCGAAGCCATCGTCATAGCCTGGCGCCGCCGCGGCCGGCGGCGTCGCGGGCACCGGCGCCGGGGTGGCGCCCGCCTGCACCTGGGGCCAGGCATCACCGCCCCAATCGAGGCTGGGATCACTGCCGTTGGGCTGCTCGTAGCTGCTGCTGCGTGCGCTCGAATTCAGGCGCCGCAGGCCGCGTTCGGTCAGGCCGCCCAGGTTGACGTACATGTTGCCGCTGCTCGGCGCCTGCACGAAATCGGGCTGGCCGCGGCTGTTTTCACGGTACGTGGCCAGCCCGAAGTAGAGCCGCGGCTGGCCCACGAAATTGGCCAGCACATCGGGCGGCACCAGGTAGACCGCTTCACCACGCCGCGCACGCATGACACCGGCGCTGCGGCTGGAGAAGAAGTTGCGCCGGTTTCGCTCGCCGCGTCGCGCGGGGTTGAAAAGCGCTGGGTCGGTGGCGACACCCACCTCGAACAGCGGGCTTTCGCTGCGGATGGTGAATCCGAGGACGCTGAAGCGGTCATCAATGCTTTCGCGGTTGGCTTGGATGCGAGGCATGCGTGGCTCCTGTTGGGTTTCAACTGCGCGAGGGCGGCGGTGCGGCGTTGGGGTCGTCGTCCGCGGCCAGGTCCCAGAAGCGGGACAAGGTGTCGATGCCGAATTGCTCAAGGTACGGTTTCATGAACTGGCCGATCGCTTCGAGGTCGCGGAAAAAACTGCGCTGGCCCGACACCACGTGTTCGATCGAGCCGCGCCACTCGCCGCTGAAGTTGCCGCTGCCGTCCGACTCACACCAGATGCGAACGATGAACGATGCCGATCGGTCTTCCAGCAGCGCCATGAGCCAACCTCCGGCATCACGATCTCGATGCGAACGAGTGTGGGCTTCGGGCATCACGGCCGCATCACCGCGGCATCACCGGCGCATCACGCAGGGGCCACCGGTTGTGATGCCGTTGTGATGGCGTGGTGATCGTGCGGCGATGCCCCGGCCCGCCCGCCAAGTGCCGGGGGCGCGATGCGCGAGAGGGGCGCGGCGAGCGCGGGGCTCAGCTGGGCGGCGGTTCGAAGAGCGGCAGGCTCATCTTCAGCTGCGCGTCGGCGGCCGCCAGGTGGCGGCGTGCCGCGGCAATCAACTCGGCGGCCGTGGGGGTGGCCGGTGGCGGCGCGGGCCGCAATTCGACGCGTTCGGCGGCGGGCGCCTCGTCGTCATGCCCCACCGCGCTGTTGGCGATGCGCTGGTACAGCGCCAGGGTCTCGCGCATGGGCTGGATGGCCAGCTCGGTTCGCAACGCGCTGCGGCAGACCTCGAACTGCCGCAGCGCCAGCGCCCGCTGCCCGGCCAGCACGTAAAAGCGCATCAGCTCGCGGTGCACGTCTTCGCGCAGCATGTCGAGGTCGAGAATGGCCTGGGCATAGCGGATGCCGCCATGGGCATCGCCGGCAAAGGCGCTGAGCTGCATCAGGCGCCCGAGTGCATTGAGTTGGTGGCGGCGGTGTTTTTCGCGTTCGCGCAGCGCCCACTCATCGGAAAACCCAACCAGGATGTCGCCTCGATACAGCTCGACCCCTCGCCGCAACGCCAGCAGATCGGCTTCGTTCATCGCCGGCGCGGGTTTGGCGAGGGTTGGCACGAGGAGCTGTTCGTACTCGTCGAGATCGAGGCGAAGCGACTCGCCGGCGCGCAGGCCCACCCAGCCACGCCCGTCGCTTGCGATCAGGGCCCCGTGCGCCAGTGGTGGCTGCTCGATGGCGCGCCTCAGGCGCCACAGCGTCGTGTTGAAGGTGCCGCTGCCCACGGTTTCGCCTCGATCCGGCCAGAGGGTGGCCGTCAATTCGACGCGGCTGAACAGCTGGCCGCGTTTCAGCGCCAGGTAGGCGAGCAGGCTGCCGGGGCGGTCAGACAGGGGCACCGGGCGGCTTGTGCCGTCCACCGTGATCAGGCTCACCGCAAATGAGCCAAAGAGCGACAAGGCAAGCTGTACAGCCTGATCCATGGGAAGCGCCCCCTGAGACCCGGGCGCTGCGCGTCCCCGGCGTTTTGGTGTTTTTTCGCGGCCGATGATCGGGTGCGAGTTGCACCCCGATGCTGAGCGGGCTCAAGAATGGGTCAGGTTGATGCGCCCCAGGTGAAAGGCCTGCCTGCGAACTCGGGATCACGCTTGCGCAGGCGCACCTGCCCTCGCCTCACGGGACGTCGAGCCCCTTCAGCGCCACGGGGCTTCCACCCGGCGCGACGAGAATGCGTTGGTACATTTTGTACTGCCTCCTGTCGCGTTGAATCGAAGCGTGCGCCTCGCCCGTGCAGGGGCCATGACAGCCACCCATGACACCGGTGTTACGGTCCAACGATGTACGCTAGGCGCCTTGACGCGATTTCGACCCCATTCGACCCATCCGATCCGCCTCCCGTGACACCGACACCGACCCACATTGCCGTTCTCGACGACGAAGTCGACATCACCCAGTTGCTCGGCAACTACCTCAAGACGCATGGCTTTCGCGTCAGCCAACTGCACAACGGCCGTTCGCTGATGGACCTGATGGCCGCAGACACACCCGCCCTGGTGCTGCTCGACCTGGGCCTGCCCGGCGAAGACGGCTTCGTGATCGCACGCCAGCTGCGCGAGCATTGGCGCTGTGGCCTGGTCATCGTGACCGGCCGCGGTGACGCCGTCGACAAGGTGGTGGGCCTGGAAGTCGGTGCCGACGATTACGTGACCAAACCCTTCGACCTGCGCGAGCTGGTGGCGCGCATCAAGGCCGTGCTGCGGCGCATAGAGGCTGCCCCGCCCTCCTCCGCCCCCGCAGCGGTGGCGCCCGTTGCGGCACTGGCGTCCGGCAGATTGGTGTTCGATGCCTGGCAGCTCGACCCGGCCGCACGCCGCCTGACCCACCCGCAAGGCCACGACGTGGCGCTCACCTCGGGCGAGTTCGACCTGTTGCACGTGTTCGCCCGCCACCCCGGGCGTGTGCTGTCGCGCGACTTCCTGCTCGAGCAGACGCGTGGCCGCGAGGCCGGGCCCTTCGACCGCACGGTCGACGTGCAGGTGGGCCGCCTGCGCAAGAAACTCGAAG
>NZ_JADMJX010000083.1:0-19788 GCF_018780185.1 Rhizobacter sp. | reverse complement strand
GACACCCTGGTGCCCGACAGCATCCGCCCGCGCCACGCGGCCTACCGCGAGAGTTATGCCAAGAACCCGCGGCCGCGGCCCATGGGCACCGACATGGAGCTGGTGGCCAAGCGGCGCGACGGCAGCGAGGTGATGGTCGAGATCTCGCTCAGCCCGCTGCCCGGCGAGGGACCGCCGCAGGTGGTGGTGGCCATTCGAGGCATCGGCAACTACCCGCGCGTGAAGCGTGCGCTGCAACGTGCCCACTACGCCGAGTGCGTGGCGCGCATGGGCCGCCTGGCGGTCGATGCGCGCGACCCGATGGAGCTGATTGCCCAGGTGCCCGCCGCGGCCGTCGAAGCCTTGCAGGTGCAGATGGCGGTGATCTTCCTGCTCGAACCCGACCAGGTGCAGTTCCGCGTGGTGGCCGGCAGTGGGCTGCTGAGCGGCGAGACCGTGGGCAGCCTGGTGCCCAACCGGGGCGACACGCCGCCTGGCTTTGTGTATGCCCAGGCCGCACCGGTCGTGGTCTCCGACTACCGCGAGGAGCGGCGCTTTTGCGTGCCGCAGGCCTACTTGGACGCCGGGCTGATCAGCGCGCTTGCGGTGCCGCTGTCGGACCGCGGCCAGGTCGTGGGCATGCTCAGCGTGCGCTCTCAGCAGGCGCAACGTTTTGGCGATGACGAGGTGCGCTTCCTGGAGTCGCTGTCCAACCTGCTGGCGGCCACCTTGCAGCGGGTGCAGTCCGAAGAGACGCTCAACCACGCGCAGCGCCTGGAAAGCGTCGGTCAGCTCACCGGTGGCATCGCGCACGACTTCAACAACCTGCTCACAGTCATCCAGGGCAACCTGCAGGTGCTCGAAGAACACCCCGCCGTCAGCCAGGACGCCTACGCCTTGCAACTGGTGACGGCCGCGGCACGCGCGAGCCGGCGTGGCGCCGAGCTCACGAGCAAGCTGCTCGCCTTCTCGCGCCGCCAGGTGCTGAGCCCCAGCCGCATCGAGGTGCCGGCGCTGCTCGACTCGCTGGCCGACATGCTGCGGCGCACGCTCGACCAGCGCATCCGCATCGAAGTCCACACCCCGAGCCCCTGCCCGCCTTGCCTGGCCGACGCGGGCCAGCTCGAGTCGGCGCTGCTCAACATCGCCATCAATGCGCGCGACGCCATGCCGGCCGGTGGCACGCTCAGCTTCAGCGGCCAGCTCTGCCACACGCTGCCACCCGAGCTGCGCGGCGATTTCGAGCTCGGCGCCGAGCTGCCCGACAGTTTTATCGCCATCTCGGTCAGCGACACCGGCGTGGGCATGTCCGAGACCGTCAAGGAGCGCGCCTTCGAGCCCTTCTTCACCACCAAGGACGCCGGCCGCGGCACCGGCCTCGGCCTGAGCACGGTCTACGGTTTCGTGAAGCAATCGCACGGCGCGGTGACGCTCGCCAGCACCCAGGGGCTCGGCACCACCATCACGCTGTACATCCCGCGTTTTGCCGAGCGCAGCAGCGAGAGTGAGGAAGCCGAGGCAGAGTTCGATGGCATCCCGTCGGGCCTGAAGGTGCTGTTGGTGGAAGACGAGCCCGAAGTGCGCGCTGTCGCGCTGCGCTTTCTCGACGTGCTCGGCTGCGAGGTCACCCCCTGTGCCAGCGCCGAGCAAGCCCTGCCGCATCTCGGGAAAGATGCCGACTACGACCTGCTGCTCACCGACATCGCCCTCGGCCCGGGCATGCGTGGCACCGAGCTGGCACGCGAAGCGCAGATGCGCCTGCCGCAGATGGCGGTGCTGTTGATGTCGGGGTATTCAGCCGAGCTGCTCGACACCAGCCAGAGCGCCCCACTCTCGTGGGAGCTGCTGGCCAAGCCGTACTCGCGCGACGAACTCAAGCATGCGATCGCCCGCGCGCTGCAAGCCCGCGGCAGCTGAGTCTTATTGAAGGGTGGCGCCTTCGGGCGACAGGCAGCGCTGCACAAAGGCGGCGAGCACGGCCAGGTCAGGGATGCGGATGTCGCGGCGGCCGTTTTCGTTGAACTGGATGATGCTGTCGCGTGCCAGCCGAGACAGCGCACGGCTCACGGTTTCGAGCTTCATGCCCAGGTAGTTGCCGATCTCGGCACGCGTCATGCGCAGGGTGATCTGGTCGGTGCGCAGGCCGCGCTCGGATAGCGACTCGGCCCAGTTGCGCAGGAACTCGGCCACGCGCGCGTCGGCCGGCAGCGTGCAGATCGACAGCAGCGAATCGCGGTCGCGGGTCATTTCGCGGCTCATCGCCGAGTGCACCACGCCCATCAGCGGCGGGTGCTCGGCGCAGGCGCTCAGCAGTGCGTCGTAGCGGATCGTCCAGACCTCGCCGGTGTCCATGGCGATGGCGTCACAACCGTAGCGACCGTTGGCGATCCCGTCAAAACCCAGCCAGTCGCCCTTGAACTGCAGGCCCACCACCTGCTCGCGGCCGTCGGCCGACAGGTTGACGAGCTTGAAGAAACCCGAGTTCACCACGTGCAGGCAATCGAAGCGCTCACCGGCTTCGTAGACCGACTCACCGGCATGCAGCAGGCGGCGGGTCACCGGCAGTTTGTCGTGAATGAGCTTCAGGCTGTCGGCAATGCGCTGACCAGTGTGCTGACCGTTGCGCACCGGGCAAGGCATGGGAGCGACAGCGCGCCGGGCATTGGTGGTGGCAGGGGTCAGGGTGGCAGTTGCAAACATGGGTGGCTCCAGGTGGTCAGGTGGCGTGCTGTCGATGGAGTGAACTTTAGGAAGCCGAAGACAACCGCATGCGAACGGGGTGCGACGCTGCGTAACGCTCGGTAAATGCAATGTGTCCGGCACGTATCGGTGCGGGCCGCGTGGCGCCCCTTTGATACCGGTCAAGGCGATACGCCAGCGCCCGAATACGCTCCATCCACGAAATGCGCGCACCTTCATGACAAGCCCCGGGGGCAGCGGCCAGGCCCTGAGCAGATGAACTACAACCTTCTCAATCACCGAAGCCTCTGGTCACTCGACAACCTGTCGAGCGCAGACGTGCTCGCCTTGCTCGACACCGCCTGTTCGCTTAAGAAGGCCAATCAGGAAGGCCACCCGCAGCGCCCCTTGCGAGGCAAGAACATCGCCGTGATGTGCGAATCACCCAACGACCCGGCGCTGGCGAGCTTCACCGCCGCCGCCACCGCCTTGGGCGCCCAGGTCGCGCACATCCGACCCAGCAGCTCGCGCATCACGCAGCCGGCCGCCTCGCACGAGACCGCCGTGGTGCTGGGTCGTCTGTACGACGCCATCGAATGCGAAGGCATGCCGCTCAGTCTGGTGCAGGAGGTCGAGCGCACCGCCGGCCGCCCGGTGTTCAATGGCCTGGCCGCAGCCAACCACCCGCTGCGCGTGCTGGGCGACCTGATGACCATGCGCGAGCACAGCGGCAAACCCCTCAGCCAGACCACGCTTCGCCTGCTGGGCGACGAACATTCGCCCGAGAACGACGCGTGGCGCCGCGCAGCCGCGCTCACCGGGCTGGAGCTGCGCACCACGCCGTCCGACCCGGCCCCCGATTTTCTCTGGGACCCCCAGTCCCCCACCCGCTGCAGCGACGGCCGTGCCGAGCTGGCTTGCAGCTGCCCCGGCGAGCACCCACCGCTTGCCGCCGACCAGGTCGACAACCACCGCTTCACCTTGCAGGCACTGCTGTGCAGCACCGTCGCCTGACAGCGATGGCGGCACAGCCGACCCTGCGTTTCGTTTCCGCTTCATCACCCTGAGGATCTTCAATGTCTCTCCTTCATGCCGTCGTGTGGATCGATCACGAACAAGCCCGCGTCACCCACTTCAACGACGATGCCGCCGAGAAACTGGTGCTGCACTCGACCCACCGGCCGGGCAAGATCCACCACAAGAACGGCCCGAGCGGCAGCTCCGGCCACGAGCCCGAAGACGCCGCCTACCTGCATGCGGTGGCCGAAGCCTTGCGTGGTTCGGCCGAGATCCTGGTGGTGGGCCCGGGCAACGAGAAGAACGAACTGGTCAAGCACCTGGAGCACCACGACAAGCCGGTGGCGGCCTGCGTGGTGGCCGTGCAGACGGTCGACCACCCGAGCGATGGCCAACTGCTCGCGCTGGCCCGCAAGTACTTCCGTGCTGCCGACCGCATGTTGAAGAGCATCTGAGCTCGCCGTGCAAGCGCCGGTGAGCCCGTCGCCCAACCCGCTGCAGGCGCGGGCGCTGGAGATTCTTTCGACCGCGCTGGACGCCATCATCACCATCGATGCGCAGCAGCGCATCGTGCTGTTCAACGAGGCAGCCGTGCAGATGTTCAGGCTGAGCGCGCAAGAAGCGCTCGGCCAGCCCCTCGACCGGCTGATCCCCACGCCCCACCGCGCGGCCCACCACGCGCATGTGGGCCGCTATGCCCGGGGTGAAGGCCCAAGCCACCCGATGAGTTCGGTGCGCGCACTGAAGGGCCTGCGCTCGGACGGCCACGAGTTCCCGATCGAAGCCTCGGTCTCGCGCTCGGGGCGCGGCGACAACATGCTGATGACGGTGCTGGTGCGCGACGTGACCGCCGTTCGCGACAGCGAACGCAAGCGCCTGGAGCAGGCCGCGCGCGAGGCCGCCAATCTGGCCAAGACCGAGTTCCTGGCCCGCATGAGCCACGAGCTTCGCACGCCGCTGAATGCGGTGCTGGGCATGGCCCAGCTGCTGCAGGCAGGCCTGCACGATCGGCTGTCCGAACCCGAGCAACACCAGTTCGAGCTGCTGCAGGCCGGCGGCCAGCAGCTGCGCACGCTGATCGACCACGTGCTCGACCTGAGTCGGCTCGAAGCCGGTGAGCTCGTCATCGAAAGCCGCGAGATCGAGCTGTGTGAGTTGATCGACAGTGCCCTGGTGACCAACGCTTCCCTCGCGCAAACGCAGCAGGTGCAGCTGCAATCGTCGTACGCGGTCGAGCGCCCTTTCATCGTGCATGCCGACCCGGCGCGCCTGTACCAGGTGGTGTCGCACCTGGTTTCCAACGGCATCAAGCTCCATCGGAGTGGCGGTGTCGTGCGTGTGGAGGTGAAGCGCGAGCGCGACTGCGCGTGCATCAGTGTGATCGACGACGGCGCAGGCTTGACGGCCGAGCAGCAGGCCTTGCTCTTCGAGCCCTTCAACCGCCTGGGGCGCGAGCGCAGCGACATCGACGGCGCAGGCATCGGCATGGCGCTCGCCCACCACCTGGTCACGCTGATGGGCGGCCGCCTGGTGGTGGAAAGCAGCCCCGGCCAGGGCACGGCCTTGCATGTGCACCTGCCCGTGGCCCAGGCTCAACGGCAACCCTCGGGCACCGTGCTCTACATCGAAGACAACGCCGTCAACGCGCTGCTCGTGGTGGAGGTGTTGCGCCAATGGCCTGAAGTGCGCGTGGTGGTGGCCGTCGACGGCGCGAGCGGGCTTGAACAGGCGCACCAACTGCAGCCCGATGTGCTGCTGCTCGACATGCAGCTGCCCGACATGAACGGCCTGCAGGTGCTCAAGCGCCTCAAGCAAGAGCCTGCAACGCGCAAGCTCAAGGTGGTCGCCCTGTCGGCCAACGCCGTGGGCACCGATGTGGATGCCACCCTGCGCGCCGGTGCCGTCGCCTACTGGACCAAGCCGATCGACTTCGCGCCCTTCCTGGAAAAGATGCGCACCATGCTGCTCACCGGCTGCGGCGAGAACAGCTGATTCATCGCTTGGCAGGCCGGGTGGCGAAAGCGTCGCACCAGCCCCTGGCCGCCACCAGCTTGCGCGGGAAGATGCTGCAAGGCCCCCACGGTTCGGTGGGTGCGGCCAGGTAGAACTGGCAAGCGGCGCAGGTTTCGCCCGGCACGTATTTGGGGTACTTCTTCGCGTCCACGCGGGTAGCGTCGTGGACATAACCCACGGCCAACGCCTTGGGATCGTTTTCGTCGAGCCGCGTCGCCTGCGCATGTGCTGGCGCGCCCCATAGCAGAGCCGCGCCGGCCGCAGGCACCAACTCGATGAAACGCCGTCGTGATGTCATGCGCCACCCCAGCTCGCAAAAGCGCATGACACCATGAGCGCTTGACGCGCCCCTTGCGCAGCGTCAAGTCGGCAACTGCCGATGGCCTCAGCGCACCGTCAGGCGCTTGGCCTCTGTCGACTCGCGCTTGGGCAAGACCAGTTCCAGCACGCCGTTTTCATACTTTGCAGATGCGCGCCCGGAGTCCACGTTGGCACCGAGCGAGAAGGTGCGGCTGACGTAGCCCTGGTAGCGCTCCGAGCGGATCACGCGCCCGTCCTTTTTCTCTTCGCTCTGCTTGTTGACCTCGGCGCTCAGCGAGACCTGGTTGCCTTCGATGCGCACGTCGATGTCTTCCTTGCGCACGCCAGGGATCTCGGCCTTGACGGTGTAGGCCCCATCGGCCTCGGTCACGTCCAGCTTGATCTGCGGCGTTTGCTCGGGCATCTTGTCCCAGCGCACCGGGCGCAGGAAGCCGCGGAACATGTCGTCGAACGGGTCGGTACTGAAGAAGCCGGGAACGCTCAGGTTGCTCATGGCAAGTTTCCTTTCAATAAGAGTGACGTCAATGAGGCTGCAGCACCGCTGCCGCGCCCATGGGGCAATACAGGGCGGATGAACCCGCCAGTGCCTTGGATCAATTTAGGACGCTGCAGCCAGAAAACATTGCGTCAACTCAAACCTTGGAAATTACGGCACCAGCACCGCCGCACCTTGAAGCTCACCACTGCGCAGTGCCTGCAAGGCCTCGTTGGCCCGCTCCAACGGGTAGACGGTGGTACGCACCTGCAACGGCAGGTCGCGCGCCATGGCCAGAAACTCATGCCCATCTGCCCGGGTGAGGTTCGCCACCGACACGAGCTGCCGCTCCTGCCACAACAGCGCGTAGGGGAACGAGGGGATGTCGCTCATGTGGATGCCCGCGCACACCACCTTGCCGCCGGGGCGCACGGCGCTCAAGGCCAGTGGCACGAGCGCACCGACGGGGGCGAACAGGATCGCTGCGTCCAGCGGCTCGGGCGGGTCTTCATCGGAGCCACCGGCCCAGCTCGCACCGAGCGACAGGGCATGCGCCTGTGCAGCGGTATCGCCCGGCCGCGTGAAGGCGAACACACGCCGCTTCTGCGCCACCGCAACCTGCGCCACCAGGTGGGCCGAGGCCCCGAAACCATAGAGGCCCAGCACCTGCGCGTCGCCGGCCTTCTTGAGCGCACGCCAACCAATCAGGCCGGCGCACAACAAGGGCGCGGCGTCCACGTCACTCAGCGCCACGCCTTCGAGAGAAAAGCAGAAGCGCGCGTCGGCGACCACCTGCGAGGCAAAACCACCGTCGCGCGTGTAGCCGGTGAACTGCCCGTTCACGCACAGGTTCTCTCGCTGCGCCATGCAATGAGGGCAGGCGCCGCAGGTGCCCCCCAGCCACGGCACGCCCACGCGCTGACCGAGCCGCAGGCCGGTCACTCCCGCCCCCAGCTCGCTCACGCGGCCCACGACCTCATGGCCGGGCACCAGCGGCAGGCGAGGCAGCACGAGCTCGCCGTCGACGATGTGCAGGTCGGTGCGGCAGACGGCGCAGGCCAGCACATCCAGCCGCACCTCGCCAGCGCCGGGGTGCAGGTCGGGCCGTTCTTCCAGCACCAGCGGTGTGGCCGGGGCACGCAGACTCATTGCACGCATGGCGAACTCCAATGACGATCAACCCAGAGAGCAGAACCAGACGATAGGCCGCACGGCCCGGCCCGCATTGCGGTCGATCAACGAAGGCACCCACCGGGCTGGTTTGACGCATCTCAAGCGGGCACGCCGCTGCGGCGCGCATGCTGGAATGCTGTCAACCACCGGAGAGACACATGACCGCCAATGTTGGAACCGTCGACCGTGCCGTGCGCATCGCCGTGGGCGCGCTGCTCGTTCTTGCCGCCTTGATGGGCTGGGTCGGCGCCTGGGGCTGGATCGGCGTGCTGCTCATCGCCACGGGCATCTTCCGCTTCTGCCCGGCCTACCTGCCATTCGGCATGAGCACCTGCTCGACAAACAGCCCCAAGGCCAAGTGAAGGCTTGAACCCCTTGCCCACCCGCCTGGTCGACGGTCTGCGACGGCACCTGCAGGCCGCGCAGGGGGGTGAGGTGCAGCTGATCGAAACCCACATCTCGTGGGTGCTGCTGGCGGGCGACCACGCCTACAAGCTGAAGAAGCCGGTGGACCTGGGTTTCATTGATTTTTCACGGCTCGCCACACGCCGCCAGGCCTGCGAAGACGAGCTGCGGCTCAACCGTCGCCTGGCGCCCGAGCTCTATCTCGCGGTGCTGCCGCTTTACGGCCTGATCGATGCGCCCACGCTCGGCGGCAGCGGCGAGCCCATCGACTGGGTGGTGCAGATGCGCCGCTTCGCCGCAGGCGCACTGTGGAGCGAGCGACTTGCTGCGGGCCAGTTGCTGCCGCAGCACATCGACCGCTTCGCCCAGCGCTTGGCGGCATTCCACACCGACGCGCCCCGCGCCGAGCCCGGCTCGGCCTGGGGTGGCGCCGAGCAGGTGGCCGGGCCGGCGCTGCGCGCGTTGGCCGAGATCGAGCGCCTCGCACCCGCCGCGGTGGAGCCTGGCCTGGCACGCTGGGTGCATCACCAGGCGGCCACCCTGCCGCCGATCTGGGCCGACCGGCGCGCGCAGGGTTGCGTGCGCGAATGCCATGGTGACCTGCACTTGGCCAACGTGGTGATGCTGGGTGACGAGCCCACCGCCTTCGACTGCCTCGAGTTCGACCCGGCGTTGCGCTGGATCGACGTGCTCAACGACGCCGCCTTCCTGGTGATGGACCTGTGGGCCCACGGCCGTCGCGACCTGGCGTTCCGCTTTCTCAACGCCTACCTGGAGCACAGCGGTGACTACGCCGGCCTGCCGGTGCTGCGCTTCTACCTGGTCTACCGGGCCATCGTGCGCGCGCTGGTCGGGCGGCTGCAAGGCGCGGCGAGCGCCGCACCCGACTACCTGGCGCTGGCCCAAGCCCTGGCACAGGCGAGCGACACCCGCCTGCTGACCACCTGCGGCCTGCCGGGCTCAGGCAAGAGCCATGTCACGCAGCAGTTGCTGGAGCTTGCGGGCGCGATCCGCATCCGCTCCGATGTGGAGCGCAAACGCCTGCACGGCCTGCCCCCACTGGCCGATTCGCACGCCAGCGGCATCGACATCTACACCCCGCAAGCCAACGAGGCCACCTTCGCGCACCTGCGTGCGCTGGCGGGCCTGAGCCTGCTGGCGGGCTGGCCGACGATCGTCGATGCCGCCAGCTTGAGGCGTGCCGAGCGCGAGCGCTTTCAGGGCGTGGCCATCGCGGCCGGCGCGCCCTTCACGCTGCTGGTGTGTGACGCCCCGCCCGAGGTGCTGCGCGAGCGGGTGCGCCTGCGCGAAGCCCGGCGCGACGATGCCTCCGAGGCCGGGGTGGCGGTGCTGGAGCGGCTGATGCTCACGCGCGAGCCGCTTAGCGCAGAAGAGCGCACGCACGCGATCGTGGTCGACACCACCCATGCGCTCGCCGCCGGCGACCTCGCCGCCGACTGGCGAGCACACGACCATCAGCCCAGCGCCCGCTGAACCTCACCCGCCTGTACCTGCGGGTTGGAAAACTCCATCACGCCGTCGTCGATGCGCCCGAAGCGCAGCGTGATCAGGTCGCGGATGTAGTTCTGGTAAAGCTTCCAGGGTTTCTTGGAGCCCTGCCGCGGCAGCTGCTCGATGGCCCGCTGCACATAGCCCGAGCTGAAATCGAGCCACGGCTCGGCAACGAGCGTCGGGTCGTTGTTGCGCGGGGTGCACTGGCGGTAGCCGTGTTTCGCCATGTGGTTGAGCAGGCGGCACACGTATTCGCAGGTCAGGTCGCACTTCAGCGTCCAGGAAGCGTTGGTGTAGCCGAACGACGACGCCAGGTTGGGCACGTCGCTGTACATCATTCCCTTGTAGCCGAAGGTCTTGGGGCCTTCGACCCGGCGCCCGTCGACCGTCAAGGCCATGTCGCCGAACGAGCTCAGCACGAGCCCGGTGGCAGTGACGATCAGGTCGGCCGCCAGCTCTTCGCCCGAGCGCAGCTTGATGCCGGTTTCGGTGAAGGTGGCGATCTGGTCGGTGACGACCGAGGCTTTGCCGGAATGCAGCGCACGGAACAGGTCACCGTCGGGCACCAGGCAGATGCGCTGGTCCCAGGGGTTGTAGCGCGGCGTGAAATGCTTGGCCACGTCGACCTTCGCTCCGATGGCCGAGCGCACCATGTCGAGGATGAACTTCTTGGCCCGCTCCGGCTTGCTCTTGGCGAGCTTGTAGAAGTACATGCCCAGCAGCACGTTCTTCCAGCGGGTGAGCATGTAGGCCGCCTTGGCCGGCAACCAGCGGCGCAGCTTGAGCGCGATCGGGTCTTTCGCGGGCCGAGACACCACGTAGGTGGGCGAGCGCTGCAGCATCACCACGTGCGCCGCGTCCTTGGCCATCTCGGGCACCAGGGTCATCGCGGTGGCGCCGCTGCCGATCACCACCACGCGCTTGCCGGCGTAATCGATGTCGGGCGTCCATTTCTGCGGGTGCACCACGCGCCCGGCAAAGCGCTCGATGCCGGGGAACTCGGGGGTGTAACCCGCGTCGTAGCGGTAGTAGCCGCTGCACATGAAGAGAAAGTTGCAGCTCAAGCGCAGCGTTTCGCCTGAGGTTTCGCCGCCATGCACCCGCTCGACCTCGACCGTCCACTTGGCGTCGGCACTCGACCACGACGCGCCTTTCACCTTGTGGCCGAAGCGGATCTTCTTGTCGATGCCGTTCTCGGCCGCCGTTTCGCGGATGTAGCTCAGGATGGTGGGCCCGTCGGCGATGGCATTGGCATGCGGCCAGGGCTTGAAGCGGTAGCCGAGCGTGTACATGTCGGAATCGGAGCGGATGCCAGGGTAGCGAAACAAGTCCCAGGTGCCGCCGATGGCCTCGCGCCCTTCCAGGATGAGGTAGCTGCGCCCCGGGCTCTCGGTCTGCAGGTGGTAGGCCGCACCAATACCGGACAGGCCGGCGCCCACGATCAGCACATCCACGTGTTCCATCGACGTCTTCCTCCAAGGTGCAAGAGCGCCAAGCATGCGCCCGGTCAAACCCGGCGCAAAGCGGCGTGCACAAAATGAGAACTTAACCCGGCACACAAGTTGCCTCGGCATAGCATCGGCGTAACCGCGCCGGAGCAGTCTAAGGTAATCACCTTATGGACACGAGTTTGGCTGCAGAAACACCACCCACCGCCACCGCTGAGACTGAGCCCCGCCAGGTGATCTTCCGCGCCCGCGGCCTCGGCAAGACCTACACCATGGGCGAGGTGCAGGTGCACGCGCTGCAAGGCGTCGACCTCGATGTGTATCGCGGCGAGTTCATCGTGCTGCTCGGCCCCTCGGGCAGCGGCAAGTCGACGCTGCTCAACATCCTGGGCGGGCTCGACCGGCCGACCGTGGGCGAAGCGCTTTTCGCCGACCACAACCTGACCGCCTCCGACGACGCCGACCTCACCCGCTACCGCCGCGAGCACGTGGGCTTCGTGTTTCAGTTCTACAACCTCATTCCGAGCCTCACCGCGCAAGAAAACGTGGAGCTGGTGACCGACATCGTCGAACACCCCATGCCCGCCAGTGAAGCGCTGGGCCTGGTCGGGCTGGCCGAGCGCCGCGACCACTTCCCGTCGCAGCTCTCGGGCGGTGAGCAGCAGCGTGTGGCCATCGCCCGCGCCATCGCCAAACGCCCCGAGGTGCTGTTGTGCGACGAACCCACCGGTGCGCTCGACTACAGCACCGGCCTGCTGGTGCTCGAAGTGATTGCCAAGATCAACCGCGAGTTGGGCACCACCGCCATCGTGATCACGCACAACGCCTCGATCGCCGGCATGGCCGACCGCGTGCTGCACCTGGGCGGCGGGCGCGTGGCGCGCATCGAGGTCAACGCGCACAAGGTGGCGCCGACGGAGCTGAGGTGGTGAAGGCAACATGACAGCAACACCACCACCTCCGTTCGCCCTGAGCCTGCCTGTCCTGAGCTCAGTCGAAGGGTCGAAGGGTGCGCCGTGCACTGCGCCGGCTTCGACAGGCTCAGCCCGAACGGAGCGGGGCTGCGACAAGCACGAGCCATGAAAGCCCTTGACCGCAAACTGCTGCGCGACCTGACCCTGATGTGGAGCCAGGCGATCACCATCGCCCTGGTGGTGGCGAGCGGCATCGCCGGTTTCGTGGGCACCTTCAGCGCCTACGAGGCGCTGAAGAACTCACGCGCCGTCTATTACGCCGACGCGCGCTTTGCCGACGTGTTCGCCTCGCTCAAGCGCGCCCCGCAAAACCTCGACCGGCAGCTGCAGCAGGTGCCCGGCGTGGCCCAGGTCGACACCCGCGTGCAGCAGTTGGTGCCGATCGACCTGCCCGACGTCACCGACCCCATCATCGGCCAGCTGATCGGCTTGCCCACGCAGACCGCTCAGCGGCTCAACACCGTGGAGCTGCGGCGCGGCCGCATGGTCGAGCGGCACCGCAGCGGCGTGATCGAAACGATGGTGTCCGAAGCCTTCGCCCGCGAGCGGCGGCTCGACCTCGGCAGCCGCCTGCATGCACTGGTGAACGGCAAGCGCGAAGAGCTGCTGGTGGTGGGCATTGCGCTGTCGCCCGAATACGTGTTTGCCGGCCTCGCCGGCTCGCCCGACCAGAAGGGCTTTGGCGTGTTCTGGGTCGACCACGACACCCTGGCCGCGGCCTACAACATGGAAGGTGCGTTCAACCACGTGTCGCTGCGCCTTGCGCCCGGTGGCTCCGAGGCGGCGGTGATCGACCACCTGAACCGCCTGCTCGCGCCCTACGGCACCTCGCGCGCCTATGGCCGCGACGACCAGCTCTCCGACCGCATCCTCTCGAGCGAGATTTCCCAGCAGCGGGTGCTGGGCACCATCTTGCCGAGCATCTTTCTCGGCGTGGCGGCGTTTCTGCTGCACGTGGTGCTGAGCCGCCAGATCGCCACCCAGCGCGAGCAGATCGCCGCCCTCAAGGCCCTGGGCTACCCCGACCTGCAGATCGCCTGGCACTACCTCAAGCTCACGCTGCTGATCGTGCTGGTGGGCCTGCTCACCGGCCTGGCGCTCGGCGCCGCGCTGGGCAAGTGGTTCGCCGGCCTGTATGCCGACGTGTTCCGCTTCCCGGTGCTCGACTACCAGCTCTCGCCGGGCCTGGCGCTGGCCGCCACCGGCGTGGCGTTGGCGGTCGGTGTGCTGGCCACGATCAATGCCATCCGCGCCACCGTCTCGCTGGCGCCGGCCGAGGCGATGCGCCCACCTGCACCCGGCATCTATCACCCGATGCTGATCGAGCGCCTGGGCGTGAAGCACTGGTTCCCTGCCGCCACACGCATGGTGCTGCGCACGATGGAGCGGCGACCGTTTCGCACCCTGCTCACCGTGCTGGGCATCGCGCTGTCGATGGCCATCGTGGTGACCGGCGCCTTCTGGCGCGACGCCACCGACGAGATCCTGTCCACCCAGTTCGGCCTGGTGATGCGTGGCGACGTGGCGGTGGCGCTGATCGAGGCCACGCCGGCGCGCGTGCAGCACGAGCTGATGAAGCTGCCCCACGTCACCGCCGCCGAGGGCTCGCGCCAGGTCAACGTGCGCCTGGTCAACGGGCACCGCAGCTACCACGGCGCCATCCAGGGCCGCCCGGCCGAGCCCGACCTGCAGCGGGTGGTCGATCTCAATCACCAGGTGCATCGCATGCCCGCGCATGGCCTGCTGCTGACCGACCGGCTGGCCCAGCGGCTTCATCTGCAGGTGGGCGACAAGGTGCGGGTCGAGGTGATGGAAGGCCACCGCCCGGTCATCGATCTGCCCCTGGCCGGCACCGTGAGCGAGATGATGGGCATGAGCGCCTACATGGAGCGGCGCGCCCTCAACCGCCTGCTCGGCGAAGGCGATGTGGTGTCGCAGGTGACGGTGAGCGTGGCGCGCGGGCACGAGCCCGAGCTGCTGCGGGCGCTGAAGGAGCAGCCACGCGTGCTGCTCGCGGCCAGCAAGTCGGTGATGCGGGCCAACATCGAAGAGGTCACGGCCAAGAACGTGCTCACGATGAGCGCCATCCTGACCATCTTTGCGATGGTGATTGCGGTGGGCGTGGTCTACAACAGCGCGCGCATCTCGCTCGCCGAGCGGGCCTGGGAGCTTGCGAGCCTGCGCGTGCTCGGCTTCAGCCGCGCCGAGGTGTCGGGGCTGCTGCTGGGTGAACTCGCGATCGAGATTGCACTGGCCATCCCGCTGGGCGTGGTGCTCGGCTACGGTTTGTCGTACACCATCGTCACGCTGATGGTGACCGACGAGTTTTCCTTTCCCCTGGTGATCCTGCCGAGCACCTATGCCTTCGCCGGCTTGTGCGTGGTGGTGGCTGGGCTGGTCAGCGCACTGATCGTGCGCCGCCGCATCGACACGCTCGACTTGGTGGGCGTGCTCAAGACTCGAGAGTGACTGACACAAGAGAGCAACATGAATACGAAGAAAAAACTCCTCATCGCGGCCCCGGTGCTGCTGCTGGCGGGCCTGGTGGTCTGGGCCTTCATGCCCTCGCCCCAGCTGGTGGAGGTGGCGCAGGCGCGCCAGGGCCGCTTCGAGCGCGCCGTGCAAGAAGACGGCAAGACGCGGCTGCGCGACCGCTACGTGGTCTCGATGCCCTTGGCCGGGCGGGTGCAGCGGCTCACGCTGCGCCAGGGCGACAGCGTCAAGCGCGAAGCCATCATCGCCACCGTGCTGCCGGCCAACCCCTCGCTGCTCGACGAGCGCACGCGGCTGGAGCAGCGCGAACGCATCGGCTCGGTCGAAGCCAGCGTGGCCCGCGCCCAGGCCAACATCGAGCGGGCCAACGCCGCGCTGGCCAAGGCGGTGGCCGACACACGGCGCACCGAGTCGCTGGCCCAGCAGGGCTTCGTGTCGCCCACGCAGGTGGAATCCGAGCGATTGAACCAGCGCCTGCGCGAGAAGGAGCTCGAAGCCGCCCGCCGCGAAGCCGATGCCATGCGCCACGAGCTGGCGCAGGTGCGCATCGCCTTGCAGCCCTCGCGTGGGGCCACCGGCGCCATGACCAGCGCCCCCTGGCTGGTGCGCGCCCCGGTCGACGGCAAGGTGCTCAAGGTGGTGCAACAAAGTGAAGGTGTGTTGCCGGCGGGCACCCCGCTGGTGGAGCTGGGTGACCCGGCCGCGCTCGAAGTGGTGGTCGACGTGCTGACCGAAGACGCCGCGCAGTTGCGCCCCGGCCTGCCGGTGCGGCTGCATGGCTGGGGCGGGCCCGAACTGGCCGGCGTGGTCAGGCTGGTCGAGCCAGCTGCGTTCACCAAGGTCTCGGCGCTGGGGGTCGAGGAGCAGCGCGTCTATGCGGTCATCGACATCACCTCGCCCCAGCCGCAGTGGGCCACGCTGGGTGACGGCTTTCGCGTCGAGGTGAGCATCGTCGTGCAAAGCCTCGACCGCGCGCTGCTGGTGCCGGTGAGTGCGCTCTTCCCGCAGGGTGATCGGGTGGCGCTATTCGTGCTGCAGGACGGTCGGGCCCACCTGCGTACGGTGCAGTTGCTGGCCCGCAACGGGCAGGACGCCGCACTCGCCGAGGGCTCGGGCCTGTCTGCCGACGCCCAGGTGGTGATCTACCCGCCGCCGGGGCTGAAAGACGGGGCCCGCGTGGCGCCCCGGCAATGAACGTTCAGTGAGAAATCAGCACCGGCAGCACGGCCGTGTCGAGCATGGTGCGGGTCACCCCGCCCAGCACCGTCTCGGCCCAGCGCGGGTGGCCAAAACCGCCCATCACGACCAGGTCGGCGCCATAACCCGCGGCGCGCAACAGCAAGGTGTCGCCAAAGTCTTCGGTGGTGCTGACCTGCACACACTCGGCGTCGACGCCGTGGCGCTGCAACCAGTGCCGCAGATCATTGAGCTGCAGCCGGCTGACCTCGGCTTCGTCAGCGCGGTCCAGGCACAGCACGCACACCTTGTCGGCCGCACTCAGCAGTGGCAGCGCATCGCTCAGCGCCCGGGCCGACTCACGCGTGCCGCTCCAGGCGGCGAGCACCGTGCGGCCGAGGGTGGTGGCCGGGCCGCCAGTGCGCGGCAAGAGCAGCATCGGCCGGCCGGTCTGCATGAACACCCGCTGCGGGAAGTCGGCCGCCACCGTGCTGCCGGTGTCGCGTGCATCGGCCTGGCTGACGACGAGCAGGTCGCTCAAGCGGCCCAGGCGAACCATCGCGGGTTCGGTCTCTTCGTCGGTCAACACGGCCTCGAACGACTGAAGCCCTGACGCCGAAACCTGCGCCGAGAAGCGCTCGACCCAGCCCTGCGCGCGCTCGCGCTGCTGGGCGCGTACCCGGCCGACGATGTCAGGCCAGCCACGCACGTCGTTTTCAACCACCACCGGCAGCGCGAGCGTGCCGGTCGCGGCCAGGCCGACCAGGTGGGCGCCGTTGGCCACGGCCAGCTGCGACGCCATGGCCACACGTGCGGCGCAACGTGCGTCGCCATCGAGGTGAACAAGAATGGTGCGATAGCTCATGGCGGGCTCACTGTGCAATGCGGGTGGCCGCAGTCTCGCGCGAGACACCCGGCCCGGTCATGAGCCAGCTCAAGCTTCAGGGGCCGAAGCAGAAGGCGGCAACCCGCTCCCACAGCCCATGGGTCAGCGCCCAGCCCGATGCCAGCGCCAGCCCGGCGCCCGCCACGCGGATGGCCCAGGTGCCGGCCGTGAGGCTAAGGTTGCCATTCCCCGCCAGCCGCACCCACAGGGCCGGGCCGGCGAGCAAACCCATCGACGAGGTGACCGCAAACACGGCCATCACCGCCGCCCCCGACCAGGCCGAGCTGCCCAGCGTGGCCACGATCAACGCCGACTGCAACAGGCCGCAGGGCAAGGCGACCCACAAGGAACCGGTGGCGCCAGCCCGCAGCGGCCCCTGCACCCGTTGCCAGCCCTGCGCGGCCATCTCGGGTGGCAGCGCCCTGCCCTTGCCTTGCATCCACTCGGGTTGGCGGCCGCTCCACAGCAGCCACAGGCCAAAGCCCAGAGCCGCCATGTGAAACATCGTCCACAGCGGGCGCAGCCACGGCTGCGATTCGCCCAGGGTGCGCAGCAGCGCCACGCTGGACGCAGCCACCGCGCCCGCCGCGGCATAGCTCGCCAGGCGCCCCAGGTGAAACGCCCAGGTGGCCTGGTTGGGGTGGGTGCGGCCGCAGCGCTGGATCACGCCCGCGCTCATGCCGCCACACATGGCCAGGCAGTGCGGTGCACCGGCCAGGCCCATCAGCGCTGCACTGAAGATCAGCGCCAACTCCATCGTCAGATGATCCTTGAGAAGCGCTCGCGCACACGATCGGCCTGCAGGTGGCGGTCGAACACCATCGCCACCGCCCGCACGAAGTACCAGCCCATGCGCGTGACCTGGATCGCGCCGGGCTCGATCTCGACCAGGCCTTGTTCGGCCAGGGTCTGCATCTGCGCGAGTTCGTCCTTGAAGTAGTCGCGCATGCTGATCAGGTGCGCCAGCTCGATCGACTCGAACTCCAGCCGCCCCTGGCACATGAGCGCCATGATGACCGCACGGCGGATCAGGTCATCGCGCGTCAGCGCCAGGCCGCGGGCGATGGGCAGCTGCCCTTGCGCCAGGGCGTCGTAGTACTCAGGCAGGGTCTTCGCGTTCTGGCTGTAGGTGGCGCCGATGTGGCCGATGGCCGACACGCCCAGCGCCACCAGGTCGCAATCGGGCTGCGTGCTGTAGCCCTGGAAGTTGCGGTGCAACCGCCCCTGGCGCTTGGCCACGGCGAGTGCGTCATCGGGCAGCGCAAAGTGATCCATGCCGATGTAGACATACCCCTCGCGCTGGAACGAGGCCATGGCCTCGCTCAACATGCCCACGCGGTGGTCGGGCGGTGGCAGGTCAGCGGTGGCAATGCGGCGCTGCGGCTTGAAGCGCTGCGGCAGGTGCGCATAGGCATAAAGCGCGATGCGATCGGGCCGCAAGGCGTTGACTTGCGCCACCGTGCGGGCAAACGACTCGGGGTTTTGTTTCGGCAGGCCGTAGATCAGGTCAACGTTGATCGACTCGAAGCCGATCTCGCGCGCCGCCTCGACCAGCGCCTTGACCGATTCATACGGCTGGATGCGGTGCACCGCGCGCTGCACGTCTTCGTCGAAGTCTTGCACGCCGAAGCTGAGGCGGTTGAAACCGAGCTTTGCCAAGTGCGCCAGCCGCTCGCGGCTGACGGTGCGCGGGTCGACCTCGATCGACATTTCAGCGCCCGGCGCAATGCGGAAGTTGCTGCGCAGCGCGCCCAGCAGACGGTCGAGTTCTTCATCGCTCAGGAAGGTCGGCGTGCCACCCCCCAGGTGCAGCTGCGACACGCTCTGCCCTGCGCCCAGCAGGGCCACGTGCAAGGCCATCTCTTGCTCCAGCGCGTCGAGGTAGGCGGTGGCGCGGCCGTGGTCGCGCGTCACCACCTTGTTGCAGGCGCAGTAGTAGCAGACCGATTCGCAGAACGGGATGTGCACGTACAGCGACAGCGCCGGCCGCCCGCCCACGGTCGCACCTTCGGCGCGCTGGCGCGCGGCCTGGGCGTAGTCTTCGGCCGTGAAGGCCTCGACAAAACGGTCGGCCGTGGGGTACGAGGTGTAACGCGGGCCGGCGACGTCGAAGCGACGCAGCAGCTCGGGGGTGATCGTCGGGGTCAGGGTGGCTGCGGGAGCCTCGACCGCCGGGCACAGGGTTTGGGTCATGGTGCCCATACTGTGCCAAAGCGACCAGGGGGCGTGTTGATTCATGTCAAGCGCGCCAATCGGCTCTCGACCCAGAATCGGGCGGAGATTGAGATACATCATGAATGACACTGTGATTCCCCCGAGCGAGCTCGAGGGTTGCCCTGGCGGGCAGCCCCTGCAGCCGCTCAAGCGCGCCGCCCCCGGCACCCGCGCGTCGGCCCTCAAGGTGGCCTGCTCCAGCTGCAGCCTGCGTGAGCTGTGCCTGCCTGTTGGCCTGTCGCGCAGCGACCTGGAGCGGCTGGACACGCTGGTCAGCACGCGGCGCAGCGTGGCGCGAGGCGACCTGCTGTTCCGTGCGGGCGATGCGTTCCAGTCGCTTTACGCGGTGCGCACCGGCTTCTTCAAGACCTGCGTGTCGTCGGAAGACGGCCGCGACCAGGTCACCGGCTTCCAGATGGCGGGCGAGTTGCTGGGGCTCGACGGCATCGGCAGCGAGCGCCACAACTGCAATGCGGTGGCCCTGGAAGACTCGCAGCTGTGCGTGATCCCCTACGACCAGCTCGAAGCCTTGTCGCGCGAGTTTGGCGAGTTGCAGCGCCAGTTCCACAAGATCATGAGCCGCGAGATCGTGCGCGACCATGGGGTGATGCTGCTGCTCGGCAGCATGCGGGCGGAGGAGCGTTTGGCGGCTTTTCTGTTGAACCTTGCCCAGCGATTGCAGGCGCGGGGGTTCTCTGCGTCTTCGCTGGTGTTGCGCATGACGCGGGAAGAGATTGGTAGCTACCTCGGGCTCAAGCTGGAGACGGTGAGCCGCACGTTCTCGAAGTTCCACGACGATGGGCTGCTGGAGGTGAAGCAGCGGGACATTCACATCCTCGACCAGGAAGGCTTGCAGCGGCTGGTGAACAGCGCACGTTGCTGAGTTGCTGCGCGTCTTTCCTGCGGAGGCGGGAATCCAGGATGGTTAGGTGTGTGCCGCTTCGCGTGGTGACTTCTACCTGGCTTGATCGTCGGCGCCGGGATTTCGCCCCGGCAGGCGACCTCCTTTCTTGTATCGACAAG
>NZ_JADMJX010000157.1:4365-6139 GCF_018780185.1 Rhizobacter sp. | reverse complement strand
CCGACTTCCTGGCGCGGCATGGCCACCTGCGCCCCGGCACCTATGACCTCACCGTGCCGAGCTATGCCGAAGACCCGGCGCGCTACCTCGACGCGGCCACGCCAGCGCAGGTGCATGGGCCGGCCGGTGCATCGGGTGATGTGGCCGAGGGTTGGTCACACGACACGCGCAGTCGTTTCGCAGCGGCCCTGGTCCAGGCAGGCTTGTCAGTGGGTTTCGAGCACGTCGATCGCTTCATGCGCCAAGCCATCGCCGGCCGTGAGCTCGCCAAGCACAGCTTCACGCGCAGCCTGAGCCAGGCACTCGACCTCATCGCGCGTTTCGGCGCCGAGATCGGCCTCACCCGGGACGAACTTTCGCACCTGTCCTTGGCTGACTTGCGTGCTCACGATGCCGGTTGGCTGTGCAACGACGCGGCCGGCGGCCTGCGCGCCCGCGCCGAAGAAGGGCGGCTGGCCCACGAAGTGGCGCTCGGCGTCGAGCTGCCACCGCTCCTGCTGAGCGAAGACGATTTCGCCAGCTTTCTCTACCCCGACACCGCCCCCAACTTCATCGGCAACGCTGCCATCACGGCCGGTGTCGTCTGCGTCGAGAAGCCCGTGGCAGCGCCTGGGGTGCTCGCCGGCAAGATCGTGCTGATCAGCCAGGCCGACCCGGGTTGCGACTGGCTGTTTGCCCACGGCATCGCAGGCCTGATCACGGCCTATGGCGGTGCCAACTCGCACATGGCGGTGCGTGCCGCCGAGTTCGGGCTGCCAGCGGCCATCGGCGTGGGCGAGCGGCGCTACCATCACTTGGCGATGAGCACCCGCCTCGTGCTCGACTGCCAGCAACGCACGATCACTCCCCTCCACTGATGCGCATCGCCATCACCCAGCGGGCCGACGAGGCCGGCAGCCACCGCGAGCGGCGCGATGCGCTCGATCAGCGCTGGGCGCCCTGCCTGGAGTCGCTCGGTGTGACTCCGGTGCCATTGCCCAACGGTCTGCACGACCCTCAGGTCTGGGCTCGCAGCCTCGGCATCCAGGGGCTGCTGCTGAGCGGCGGCAACGACCTGTGCGGCCTGCCGGGTGCCCGCGGCGAGGCGCCCGAGCGTGACCGCAGCGAACGGCTGCTGCTCGACCTGGCCCAGGGCCAGCAGTGGCCGGTGCTGGGGGTGTGCCGCGGCATGCAGATGCTCAACACCTACCTCGGCGGCTCGCTCGCGCCGGTGGCTGGCCACGTCGCCGTGCGCCATGTGCTGCACGCCACTGGCCAGCCGGCCCGCTTCTTGGCCGCTCTACCGCAAGACATGGAGGTCAACAGCTTCCACAGTTTCGGGATTGCCGCCGATGGGCTCGCGCCCTCGCTGGTGCCTGTGTGGTGCGACGCCCAGGGCTGGGTCGAGGCCGCCGAGCACACGCAACTCCCGTGGGCCGGCGTGATGTGGCACCCCGAGCGCGAGCCGCAGCTGGGCGCGTTCGACCGATATTTCTTGACCCGCTTGTTCACACCCGCATGACCCGTACCGTGATCCTGGCCGCGGGCGAAGGCACCCGCCTTCGACCCCTCACCGACCACCTGCCCAAGACCCTGGTGCCGCTGGGTGGCCAGCCACTGCTCTCGCGCCAGGTGGCCGTGCTGCACCGCGCGGGCATCACCGACATCAGCATCGTCGCCGGCTACTGCGCCGAGGCGCTGGAGGGTTGTGGCGCGCGCATCTTTCACAACCCGCGCTACGCCACCACCAACATGGTGGCGAGCCTCTGCTGCGCCAAGCCGCTGTTCGACGGCA
>NZ_JADMJX010000157.1:0-4265 GCF_018780185.1 Rhizobacter sp. | reverse complement strand
GTGAGCCGGGCCTTCGCGCCAGAGTTCTTCGCGCGCTACGAGCAACTCCCCGACGACGCTCTGTTTGAAGGTCGCCCGCGCGACAAGATGTATATGACGTCGTACTTGCAACAGCAGATCGACCACGGCGTGCCGGTGCGCGCCGCGACGGTGACGAACGGCTGGCTCGAAGTCGACAGCGTGCAAGACCTCGAGCGCTACGAAAACGCGCTCGCGCAGGGCGATCTGGCACCAATCTACGACGGTGGAGCCTGACCGGTGCGGCAGGGCTGGCACAACCTGCAGGCCTACCTGCGATTCCAGGGCCTGCCGCTGCCCGAGCGCAGGGTCGTGGTCTACAGCGAAGGGGCGGCCTCGTGGCCTCACCTGGGGCCAGTATTGCGGGCCGCGTTGGCCCGGGTGGACCACCCCATTGCCTACGTGTCGTCGTCGGCCGACGACCCAGGGGTGGCGCTGGCCCACCCCAGGCTGAGCACGCACGTCATCGGTGATGGCCATGTGCGCACGCTGTTCTTCAGCGGCTTGCAGGCCGACCTGCTGCTGATGACCATGCCCGACCTCAACACCTTCCACATCAAGCGCTCGGCGCGCACACGGCACTGCGCCTACCTGCACCACTCTCTGGTCAGCAGCCACATGGCCTACCGCGAAGCTGCCTTCGACCACTTCGACACTGTCTTGTGCGCCGGGCCGCACCACGAGGCCGAGATCCGGGCGATCGAGGTGCTGCACGGGTTGCCGCCCAAACATCTGGTGCCGCACGGTTATGGCCGGCTCGACGCCATCCTGGCCGCGTCGCACGACGACCTGCGCACGACCGACCGCCCGGTGCTGCTGGTCGCCCCTTCCTGGGGGCCGCACGGCCTGCTCGAGGCCCATGCCGACGAACTGCTGCGCGCCTTGGCTCCCACCCGCTGGGACGTGATCGTGCGGCCGCACCCGCAGACACTGCGCCTGGCGCCGCAGGCCATCGCCTGCGTGCGGCAGTGGTGCGAGCGCTCGCCCAACCTGCGGCTGGAAACCAGCGTCGCCGGGCACGAGTCGCTGCGCCGCGCCAGCGTGATGGTCAGCGACTGGTCGGGTGCGGCCTTCGACTACGCGCTCGGGCTGGAGCGTCCCGTGCTCTTCATCGACGTGCCACGCAAGGTGAACAACCCTCGCTACCAGCAGGTACCGCTGGAGCCCATCGAGGTGTTCGGGCGCGAGCCATTGGGCCAGGTGGTGAGTGCGGGCCGGCTGGCAGAGCTGCCTCTGCATCTGGAGCGCATGCTCGTCGAGCAGGCCGCTCACCGCGATCAGATCCGTGCGTTTAGGGAGCGTTGGGTCTTCAACCTGGGCCGCAGCGCCGAGGCGGCGGCGGACTGGCTGGTGCAGGCCGCGCGTGCTAGCCCTTGATCAACGCACTGGCCTCGACAAAGGTGCGCCCGCGGTCCCAAGCCGACCCGCACGTCAGTTCTCTTTGCTGCTGGATCGCAAAGAACTTCTGCATCACCTTGAGCGTCTCCTGCACCTGGGCCTTGTTTTCCAGCGCGGGGTGGTGCGACTCGAAGAAGAGCGTTCCCTCGGGCACCAGCAGCTTCTGTAGCTTGGAAAAGTAGGCCTCCAGCGCCAGTGTCATGTTGCCGTCCCAGGTCGAATGGTTGGCAAACGACAGCACCACGTCGAAAGGCTCATCGCTCTCAAAAGCCTCGACCGTGTCGACCCGGAAGTCGACGACTTCGTTGCGCACGGTCTTCTGTGTGAGCCTGGCAATGTCGATCAGGAAAGGGTTGTTGTCGAAGCCGACATAGCGGCGGGCGCCGGGTGAAAGCGCAAGCGACAAAAAGCCGCTGTTGCAGCCGATCTCCAGCACGCGCTGGCCGCGCAGCGCGTCGGTGATGGCCATCTGGGCCTGCCGCACCTCGGTCTGCCGGAAGCCGTGCAGCCCGAGTGGCGGGAACGACTGGTAGAGGTAGCCCGCGCCATAGTCGGCCGAGGGCCACCCCGTTCGAGCAGCGGCGAGCAGGCGCAGCAGTTCCTTGCGGTAGGGCCGGCGCGAGCGGTGAAGCATTGCGGCCAGCCCGTCGAGCATGCGGTGAAATCGTGAGTAAACCTCGGGCGTGCTCATGGGTCGGGTGTGCGGTGGGTGGTGACGCAATCGCTTCAAGGCATGCCGAAGCGCTGCCGCCGCTGGGCTTCGGCACTGGCGATGCGGGCCTTCAGCAGAGCTTTCAGGCGTGCGGCTATGGCGGGTTGTGTCGACGAGATGTCCTGGCTCTCGCGAGGATCTGCGGACAAGTCATACAACTCCGACTTGTCTTCGGCCAGGTGATACACCAGTTTCATCTCTCCATCGATGGCGGTGTAGTGGCCACCGGTCAGGGGCCAGAAGCGGCTCTCGCGCAGCACGGCCATCGCGATCACGGGCGTCGGGTCGAGTGGCGCGCCCTTCAAGGCGGCGGCCAGTGAACGGCCCTCTGACGTGGCGATCGGCTCGGCACCCGCCAGCTCCAGAATGGTTGGGGCGATGTCGATCTGGCTGGTTGGCGTGTCGATGGTGCGCCCTATCTGTTGCCCCGGCAGCTTGATGAGCAGCGGCACGCGGATGACGGCTTCGTGCAGGTCGGGGCCGCCGTGGCGCAGCACCCCCCGCTCGAACGATTCGCCATGGTCGGAGGTGACGATGAGCAGGGCTTGTTCAAGCCGGCCTTGGCGTTCAAGCTCTTGCAGGAAGCGCCCGAGTGACTCGTCGGCGCCTCGGATCGTCTCTTGGTAGCGCAGCCTGTTCTTGTCGACGGTGGATTGCCGCGCGAGGTCATAACTGCCCACCTCGGCGAGGAAGTCCCGGTAGTGATCGAACTGCCCCGGCGGCAGCAACTGGTACCTTGTGCTGGGGGGAGGCAGGTACGGGGCATGCGGTGGCCACGTGTGGGTCCACATGAAGATGGGGCGACCCTTGCCTTGTTGCTCCAACAGCTTGCCTGCCGGCCCGTAGATGTTTTCCGAGGGGTAAGGGTTCTCGGTGTCGATGCGGGTGAGATCGATCGCCGACAGCACGCTCAACACCCCGCCCAGCAGGCCAGGCAGCGAGCGTGAATCAGGGAACTCGAGAATCACATTGACAGCGCTCATGTTGAGCGAGCTCGTGCGCGCCAGCTGCGTCGTGTCATAGCCTTCGTAGGTGCTGTGCTGTCGCGGGCTGGCACCCGGCGCGGCGCTGAAAGCGTGTGTGCTGTAGCCCGCGCGCCGCAGCATGTGAGCGACAGACGCGCCGGCCAGGTCAGCCGGCGGGCGGCCGCCGTGCACCACCCAGTGCGTCCAGGGCAGGGTCGATGTCTCCAGTGAGGTGGTGCTGGGGGCCGTGAGCGTGGAGCCGGTGTAGTGCCGTGTGAAGCAGGTGGAGCGCGCGACCAGCCGCCGCAAGTGCGGCATGTTCGTTGGCCCGGTGCCGCAGACGGATGCGTCTTCGGCGGCGAGCGTGTCCAGCGTGATGAGAAAGATGTCGGGTGCGCCGCTGGCAACCGGTGCCTCGGCACCGGGGCCACTTGGACGCACCCCGATGGCCGGCCGCTGCCAGAGCACCCACGCCAGCGAGAGCAGGGTGACGAGCACCGCAGGCACGCCCAGCCTCAGCACGGGGGGGGTGATCGCGCGAACAACTCGCGTGACGCCGATTGAGCGCCATGCGAGGGCCACGGCCACCGCGATGACCAGCACCAAGGCGCCCCGGTAAGGCACCCAACCTGTGGAAAGCCGCACCGCAAGAACCTGCTCCAGCCACAGCTTGACTGTCAACGCCGACTGCCACAGGCAGGCCAGCCCGACCGGGATCATCACCAGCAGCCACACCAGCTTGCGTGTGCTGCTGACCCCAGCGCCCAGGCGCTGAGCCACGGCGCCACACAAGGTGGCGGCACTGGCCAATGCACCGCAGGCCACGGCCAACAACACGAGCAGCAAGGCCACATCGCTTGCCAGCTCCAGCAGCGTCACGAATCGCAGCAGCGCATCGACCTGTTGCAGCACCGCCATGGGCAACCACAGCAAGCCCAAGCAGACCAGGCAGAAACAGAAGACCGACCAGAAGGGCGCCGCTGGAGGCGGAGGAGTATCTTTGATTGGAGGGGGAGCCGTCGCGTCTGCCCCGACCGTCATGGCCGGTCGCCCTTGCCCGTCAATTTCTGCCACATGGCACGCACGTAGGCTGCGATGGTCTTGCGCATGAACACCCAGGCGCCGACGCAGGCCGCAAAGAACGGCGCGAGCAGCTGAAACAACAGGCCGCC